>NC_019757.1:2062500-2398500 GCF_000317535.1 Cylindrospermum stagnale PCC 7417 | reverse complement strand
CAAGGTTTCTGCTAACTGCATATAGGGTTTGAGTTCTTCCAACACATCGGGGCCGAGTCCAGGAATGTTGACGGCTGAACGCGCTGGTAGTCCCAAAAGGACATCGCGAATTTGTTCGGCGACATCTATAGCTACATTTACTTGGGCTTCTGCGGTGGAGGCTCCCAAATGGGGGGTGAGGATCACTTCTTTACCTAGCGATCGCAAATCAGATTCACCCAGTGGTTCTGACTCGAACACATCTAAGGCTGCACCCGCTATTTTACCCTCTTTAATCGCCGCTGCTAAAGCCGTTTCATCAATGATGCCACCACGGGCGCAGTTAATAATTCGGGCTGTAGGTTTCATCTTCGCCAAGGTTGTGGCGTTGATTAAGTGGGTGGTTTCCGGGGTTTTGGGGATGTGTAGCGTGATATAGTCGGATTGCCGGAAGAGCAAATCTAAATCCACTAACTGACAACCAATCTGTTCGGCCCGGTCTGTGGAGATAAAAGGATCATAAGCTAGCAGTTTCATCCCCATCGTCCTAGCTACAGCCGCAACATGGGAGCCAATTTTACCTAAACCAACAATGCCGAGAGTTTTTTTGTAGACTTCCGCACCAATAAAACTATTACGATCCCATGCACCGCGTTTTACTGAAGCGTTAGCATCAGGAATATGACGAGACAAAGATAGCATCATCGCCAGTGCGTGTTCAGCAGCAGCGATTGTGTTCCCCTCTGGAGAATTTACGACTACAATTCCGTGACGTGTGGCAGCGGGCACATCTACATTATCCACACCCACACCAGCACGACCGATGATTTTTAATTGGGTGCCAGCTTCAATAATTTCTTGAGTGACGCGAGTACCAGAACGGATCATCAGCGCGTCGTACTCACCAATAATTGCCACCAGTTCTGCTGGTTTTAAATTTGTTTTGACATCAACTGTGGCAACTTGGGAAAGAATGTCAATTCCAGCTTGGTCAATAGTATCGGAGACAAGAACCTTGGACATGATTACTTCATTTTAAAGTTACAGGTTTTGCTGTAGACGACCTTTAAGTTTAGTCTTTATCAGTAGCCATTCAGCAAAAATTATTTGTTTGCATATCAATCAAGCTCACCTTCATCCACGCTTCGTAGTGTTGGTAATGAGAACGTCAGTTGAAGGGGTGAATTTGGAGAAGTGCCTCCTAGGAGGAGAAGATCAGTTGCTGTTGGCGCCACCCTCTGGGTAAATATAAACGATAAATCGCCCCAACCCCTAGATATTTATTAATAGTTAAGAGTTAGCAGAATTTTTGAGCGCAAAGCGGCTTTCCTACTTCGGTTATAAGCCTTTATTCTTGACTGGACAGCACCCGATGACGATTAACTAGCCTGTTGGCGATTCTAAACTAGCACAAAATCCTAGAACACCAGAGATTCCACCACAGGTGTATCTGTTAAAGATATAAACCGACAGGAATTAAGGTATAAACACGGTATGGCTTGTTATTACCCAGTTACATACAGCTTAAGATAATTTATGTCACAATTGAGGAAACTGCTATTAATCCTACCGTTGCACAAGCCATAACCTGTCTTAGAGTCTGCCAGATGTTGTCTAACAGCTATAGAAACATCGAACTATTCCGTTTTGACGAACAAACGAAAGTTGTATTCATTTTCGCAGGTGAGGAGCTTCAGATTGATGTACTCCCTGATGGAGCTTGGAGGTTTAATTAGATGTCCAGCCCGAATTTTGAACAAATGACAAACAGAGAACTCAGAGCTTATGCGCTTGCACATCGGGACGAGCTTGAACCTCTGCGTGTATTATACAGTCGTCGTACTCCAGACTCGGAAGCTACATTTTATGGGCCAATGGCGACAGAAGACGGTGTACCAATAGAAGAAAATATTAGGTTAGCTGAGAAGGCTATTCAGAAACGAGCCGCGTCAGACAGACAGCATGATCAAGAGGACTTACCAAGAAAAAAACATCAGAAAAAAACATCCCATTAGCAAGGCACAAGGGGGGAAGAAAGAAATCAAATCAATCAAGAATCTCAAAACCAATAAATTATTGGAAATCCTCACGAGAGGAATATTGCTAGTAATAGGTAATAGTTTTATTTAACTATTATCTATTAGCACCAAAATTTCCCAAAATGTAGACTATTATCTGAAACTACTTAAACATAAGCTTATGACCTTAGCCAAATCTCGATTTTGTTGGTTATCCTTTATTCAATAGCCATTATACCTAAATTAATTAAGCAAAATTACATAATATAGCAGCGGGCTTTTCGGCCCGCACTACAAAATTTACAACAATTCAGGATCAACGCCTAGCTCGCGTAACTTAGCTGCTAATACCTCAGCGCGTTGGCGTTCTTGTTCAGCGCGTTGGTGTTCTTGTTCGGCACGTTGGCGTTCTTGCTCTGCTTGTTCGTTACTCCACAACAGCAAATTGCCTTCCTTATCCCACCACCGCAACCAATTTATAGTTTGACACAATCTTTCACCTTGCCAAATTCCCAGAAATAGCTCTAATTCAGGAATCCAAAAACGTCCATTGCTGTCTGCTAGTTGCAAAGTATATTGTCCATTAAGCTCGTGTCGCACTTCCAAACTTGGTTCATAGGGGTCATAGGTAACGTAAGTAGGAACCTTGAGAACCTGTTCGTAGAAATAGAGCTTACCATAAGGCGGAGTGGAACGAACTGAGAGTTCTCCACCTTCTGTATCTGACAGAAATTCCATCACCACAGCAACAGGTGTGCCTTCTAAGTTTGGGGTATAACTCCGACGCACCACATTAGCGGCTACAGGCTGTACTTGAGGCACATAAAACCAGTCGGGAGCTTTGACGATAATTTTTTTGTTAACTGTGGCGACAAGTCCAAAATTAGAGCCAATCAGCATCTGCGGTTGAATGCGTCCTGTAGCTCCCAAAGCATCGGTGAGTGCCGCCGCCAGAGGCGGTTGCTGAATATTTTCCACTGGGTCATCAGGTAAAATAAAGTCGGCCGGGAGTGCTTCCCAAGTGACAATTGGTTCTTTTTGGATGGGGTGAGTTTGTAGAACCATAGAACTACTCCTAAGTATGTTGCTCTTGCCTTAACATTTAGTTGCATTCTACTATTCTGGGAATTTGCGCTCTTTTACTTCCACAGCATAGTCCTGGACGGCTTTGGTAATTGTCTCTCGCAGATTTGTATAAACTTTGGCAAAGGGTGGCTGCTTTTCTGTCAGTCCGAGTAAATCAGAAGTAACTAAAACCTGACCATCACAGTCGGAGCCTGCACCAATCCCAATAGTGGGAATACGGAGTTTTAGAGTTATCTGCAATGCCAACTCAGCGGGGATATGCTCTAATACTATGGAAAATACACCGGCTTGTTCTAAAGCGATCGCTTCATTTAAAATCCTCAGAGACGCTTCCTGAGTTTTTCCCTGTTGTCGCAAACCCAGTTGATGGACTGATTGGGGTGTCAAACCAACATGACCCATCACCGGAATTCCCGCTTGCACCAACCGCTCCACGGTTTCTAACATTGCGGGATGTCCACCCTCTAACTTTACCGCCTGGGCCCCGGTTTCCTTCAACACCCGCCCAGCCGAGTGCATCGCTTGTTGGACACTTTCTTGATAAGTCAAAAATGGTAAATCTACGACGACTAAAGCGCGTTTCACTGCACGGCGCACAGCTTTGGCATGGTGCAGCATCTCTTCGAGAGTAATTGGCAGCGTGGTTTCATACCCCAGCACTACTGCCATAGAATCCCCCACGAGGATTAAGTCTACACCAGCAGCGTCGAGGATTTGTGCGATCGCATAATCCCAGGCAGTCAAGGCGACAATTGCACGTCCCTGCTGTTTCCATTGAATTAATTGCTGGGTGGTAACTGCCATAGCCAATTTTAGATTTTAGATTTTAGATTTTAGATTTTGGATTGGGTAATTGGTAATGGGTAATTGGTAATTGGTAATTGGAGGAGACAAGAAAGAGACGAATTCCCCAATCCCCATGCCCCTAATCCCCAATCCCCAAGCCTTACTTAACAGCCCGACTAAAAGCAAGATGGGTTTTTGCTCTGCCCATATTCGGCATTACCCAAGCCAGACCTTCGCTGGTACCGACCCACAATTTATTGCCAATGTCAGGTGCAACAGCTAGCACTCGACTAGAAGGAAGTCCAGCAACTTCGTCTAATACAGCTCCTGTGTTTGGATTCAATCGTAACAAACCATTGCTAGTACCAACCCAGACACTATTATCTTTGGCAAAACGGACTGATGTTACATTACTTCCACGCAGGCGAGTTACAGACCGCAGTACAATTCCATTTTTCGGGTTAATTACAAGCAAATTATTCGGCATCCCTGCCCAAATTAATCCTTCGGGGCTGATAGCGAGAGCTTGCACAGTCGCCCCAGGTAAATCAGCGATTCGCTTCATGATCAAAGCATTGGCAGTGTTTACTCGCACCAATCCCTCAAGAGTACCAACCCAGAGTTGACCTTCAGCATCTAAAGTCAGGGCATTGGCGCTGACACCAGGCAGATTTTTGACTGTCGTCATCGTCAAGCCTTGGTCGGGACTAATTAAAGCTAAACCGTTATCAGTTCCCGTCCATAAATAACCCCGCTTGTCAAGCAATAATGACAATACCCGTTTAGAAGGCAACAATAAATTTTGTGCAGTGATTTCATTAGTGCGCGGGTCTACTCTTGTCAATCCCTCATAATTTCCCACCCACAAACGCCCTACTTTATCTTGGGCTAATGCACCAATAGCAATATTCGGTAAGCTAACGCGAGCCACAATTTTCCCAGTATTCGGGTCAATCCGCGATAATCCCCGCCAAGACCCTACCCAAAGATTGCCTGTAAAATCTCCTAGCAAATTGCTTACACGGTAATCAGTTTCAATTTCCCTCTCTTGCACTCCCCGCTGATTAGGTAAGGGGACTACTTGCGGTGGCGGTGGAGCCGCTGGATAAGTAGGGGTAGAACTAGCTGGATTCATGCCAGGGGTTTTTTGTGCTGTTGTCGGCAATTCCATACTTGGCAACGCTATCAACCCCAGCAGGAAAGAAGAAATCAAAAAACTAGTACGCCTGTGAAACAATACCACGGTTATATTTCCTTTGGAGACATTACCCATAACTATTACCTAAACTGGCTTCGGCTTAATTGCAGTGTTCCCTTAAACTGGTATCTTTTTAACGTCATGGGCAATTTTTCGCCAATCTCAGTCACCCAAGCCGCCCAACAGCCCCAAAGGAGAACCCTGACCTCTGAGCTACATACAGTTATTGATAATCATTTGTAAATCATTCTTAACAAAATGTTTAAAACTTTATGTAATAAGAAATTTAAATATTTAAGTTAAAAATTTTCAACGAATAACTTATGCAGTTTCTTGATATATTGTGAGACAAGCTACAAATTTACGAGGTGTGCAATTTTTTATCCTTCGCTTACCACTCTCATAAACCTGTGTCAGTTAAATTATTTCCTTGTCTCTTTCCAGTCAATAGGCAAGATAGAACGACTAAGGATGCTTTGAAGGTGAGCCAGCCAGCTCACTCCCCTAAATACGGCGATTTTCAGGGGATTATCTAAAATCCTGACTGTAAAGTGCAGAAGTTTAGATGGAATTGAGCAGGTTTAGTAGGGTACGAAGAAGAGATAAAAATAACTTGTATTGGTGGGACGAGGGAAAAATACAAACGCTAAGTGTAAGTGGTGCGCCCCTAGAAGGGGAGAACACTGCTGATAAGGAAGGGTTAACCTTGCTGCTAAGTGTTCGTCGCAGAAACATTGCTAACCTCTGCCAAAAGCAACCCATAATCAACAATTTTTCCTAATCTTCCCTCTGTCAATGGGGGAAAAAGCGGGGGCGAAGGGAAATTGCACACCATGTGGTTTGAAAGAAACAAAGAGTGACTTCTGGGAAGAAAAATTATGTCTTACGCTCAAACGAAGACTCAGTCAAAAACTGGGTATCAAGCCGGGGTTAAAGATTACAGACTAACTTATTACACACCTGATTACACTCCTAAAGATACAGACCTTCTAGCAGCATTCCGGATGACACCCCAGCCAGGGGTTCCCCCCGAAGAAGCTGGTGCGGCTGTAGCGGCTGAGTCTTCCACCGGTACATGGACAACAGTGTGGACAGACTTGCTGACCGACCTAGATCGCTATAAAGGTCGTTGCTACGACATCGAACCAGTTCCCGGCGAAGACAACCAGTATATTTGCTACGTTGCCTATCCTTTGGATCTGTTTGAAGAAGGCTCTGTAACCAACGTATTGACCTCCATTGTCGGTAACGTGTTTGGTTTCAAAGCTTTGCGGGCATTGCGTTTGGAAGACATCCGCTTTCCAGTAGCTTACATCAAGACTTTCCAAGGGCCTCCTCACGGTATCCAAGTTGAGCGCGACAAGTTAAACAAATACGGTCGTCCTTTACTGGGTTGTACAATTAAGCCGAAATTGGGTCTGTCAGCTAAGAACTACGGACGCGCTGTATACGAGTGCTTACGCGGTGGTTTGGACTTCACCAAAGACGATGAAAACATCAACTCCGCACCATTCCAAAGATGGCGCGATCGCTTCTTGTTCGTTTCTGAAGCGATCAACAAAGCCCAAGCAGAAACCGGTGAAATCAAAGGTCACTACCTGAACGTCACCGCCCCCACCTGCGAACAAATGTTGCAACGGGCTGAGTTCGCTAAAGAACTCAAACAGCCCATCATCATGCATGACTACCTCACCGCAGGCTTCACCGCCAACACCACAT
The DNA here is from genome assembly GCF_000317535.1 of Cylindrospermum stagnale PCC 7417. Taxonomy (NCBI): domain Bacteria; kingdom Bacillati; phylum Cyanobacteriota; class Cyanophyceae; order Nostocales; family Nostocaceae; genus Cylindrospermum; species Cylindrospermum stagnale. Next base: position 2,391,714 of record NC_019757.1, on the reverse strand, counting down.
TGGCTCGTTGGTGCCGCGATAACGGTATCCTGCTGCACATTCACCGTGCTATGCACGCTGTAATCGACCGTCAAAAAAACCACGGTATCCACTTCCGTGTATTGGCTAAAGCCCTACGCTTGTCTGGTGGTGACCACATCCACACCGGTACCGTAGTTGGTAAGTTGGAAGGCGAACGCGGCATCACAATGGGCTTCGTTGACCTGTTGCGTGAAAACTACATTGAGCAAGACAAGTCTCGCGGTATCTACTTTACCCAAGACTGGGCTTCTCTACCCGGCGTAATGGCAGTTGCTTCTGGTGGTATCCACGTATGGCACATGCCCGCGTTGGTAGAAATCTTTGGTGATGACTCCGTACTACAATTCGGTGGTGGTACTCTTGGTCACCCTTGGGGTAACGCTCCTGGTGCTACCGCTAACCGCGTCGCCTTGGAAGCAGTTGTTCAAGCTCGTAACGAAGGCCGTAACTTGGCTCGTGAAGGTAACGATATCATCCGCGAAGCTGCCAAGTGGTCTCCTGAATTGGCTGTTGCTTGCGAACTTTGGAAAGAAATCAAGTTCGAGTTTGAAGCAATGGATACCGTCTGATCTGAGTTAAGGGTTAAGAGTTATAGAGTGAAGAGTTAAATTAATTCATAACTCGTAACTCATAATTCTTAACTTTTGTGGGCTGGGGTCAAGCATGAATCTAAAGCAAATTGCGAAGGACACAGCCAAGACTCTCCAAAGCTACTTGACTTATCAGGCGCTAAGGACGGTACTGGCACAACTAGACGAAACAAATCCTCCATTAGCGCTTTGGCTGCATAACTTTTCTGCTGGCAAAGTCCAGGATGGAGAGGCTTATATTGACGAACTGTTTCGAGAAAAGTCAGATTTGGCATTGCGGATTATGACTGTCAGGGAGCACATAGCGGCGGAAGTTACTGATTTCTTACCGGAAATGGTTCGCACTGGCATTCAGCAAGCCAATATGGAACAACGTCGCCAGCATCTAGAACGGGTCACGCAAATTAATTTGTCAAACCCCAGTCCAGAATCAGAACAGCAGACAATCTCAAACCCGAATTTGGATAACTTATCCAATTAGTCGATCAATCTAATAGTAAACAATCGCACTACCTTATCAACAGCTATGCAAACTTTACCAAAAGAGCGTCGTTACGAAACCCTATCTTATCTGCCCCCCCTGTCTGACGCTCAAATTGCCAAGCAGATTCAGTACATTTTGAATCAAGGTTACATTCCAGCAATTGAGTTCAATGAAACTTCTGAACCAACAGAATTATATTGGACAATGTGGAAGCTACCTTTGTTCGGCGCTAAATCTACTCAAGAAGTATTGGGCGAAGTTCAAGGATGCCGTTCTCAATTCAACAACTGCTATATCCGCGTTGTGGGTTTTGACAACATCAAGCAGTGCCAAGTTCTCAGCTTCCTTGTTCACAAACCCAACAAATACTAAAAGCTGATGAGCTAATAGTAATTTCATGAATTAATAAGAGAGGTAGAGTTGTCTATCTCTCTTTTTTTAGATATGGAGGTTAGCTGAGTGTTTGTTTTAAGTTTTTGTTGGAGAATAGAATTGTAGGTTGAGTAGCACACACAAAGCTAAAAGTGGTAATTATTTAATAAATAACTCTTTTAATGCAGCATTAAGCTTGACTTAGAAGCAATCTTTAGATGCTATAAGTAGCAATCATATTGAAATAATAATATATGAACGCTAATCAGCTATCGATTTTTACTGACAATAACCCACCGGAAATATCCTCTGCTGTAAATAGCAGTTTACAAAGCTTGACATCCTATATGGATGTCAAGAATACTATCCCAGTTGATTTACCAAATGGGGCATATATTTCTCTTGATAGACTTTCACCTTTAAAGGTTTACTCCCTTGGCTTTCAACCCGCAAAAACGATTCCTGAAATACCATCTTGGTTTTTACAAAAATATACATCTAAAGGTGAAGTCATCTTAGAACCGTTTGCAGGTTCAGGAACTAGCATTATCGAGGCTTTGAAACTAGGCAGAAACGTTGTTTGGTCGGATAACAACCCTCTTAGTCAGTTAATTTGCAGAGTTAAAACTACTCGTCTACCGCTAATTGATATCTTAGAGGAGTCCTACAAAATTGTTGCAGATGCCAATCTTGAGAAGAGTGTGATTAACAGCGTTGATTTTAGTAATAAAGACTTTTGGTTTCAGAAGCCAGTACAAGAAGGTTTGGAAATTATAAAAAACAGAATATTTTCATCAAAACCAGCTTATCAACCTGTTTTACTACTCGCTTTTGCATCAACTGTCAGAAAATGCTCTGATATGAATGATGGTATGATATTAGCAGCACGTCGTTCTAGTGTTAAAGAAACACCTACAAGAACTCGTGCAGATGTTTTTAAATATTTTAAATATTATCTTGATAAAATTATAGAAGCTCTCGCAGACTGGCATCAGTTAAGTTGGGATAATTCTTGTACCAGAGAAGTATCGTCACAAGATGCACGTAATTTAGATGGAGATTGGTTATGTGATGCCGTTGTGACATCTCCTCCCTATATTAATGCAATTGATTATGTTTGGGCTTCTAAATTTGAGCTACATTGGCTAGATTTTGTGAAGAGTAATCAAGACAGATTGGATTTATATTCAAAGGAAATTGGAACTGAAAGAATTTCTAGCTCAAACTATAAACAGTTGGGACAAACAGGTTATAAGTATCTTGATAATTTAATTGCAGAGATATTTACTGGAGAAAAATATCAAGCTAGTAAAGGACAAAATCAGTTGAGAGCGAGGGTAGTATATAAGTATTTTATGGATATGAAGCAACATTTTTATAGTTGTTATCATAAACTAAAAGCTGGTGGTCATTACTGCTTTGCTGTGGGTGATTTTAGTCGAATTTGTGGAGTTGATATTCCTGTTGCTGATTCGCTAACTGAGTTTGCGGCTACTATCGGTTTTCAAGAAGTTTTCAGATTTCACCTTTTGTTGAAAAATCGTAAGTTGAATATCCCCAGAAATGTTAATTGGGCTGGAACTATCAAACATGATACAATCGTAGTCATACAAAAACATTGATTTAAATTTTGGTTATTGTCAGGTGCTACTTATGCAGCAAGTGATTATCGATAAAACATCTATACACTTGGTTGAACTAATTAAAGCAGCACTCAGTGGCGAGATTATGATCATCTAAAGATAATCAACTTGTTGTCGAGTTAACTCCCGTATTCCTAATTAAATTTTTTGATGCCCCTTTAGCTCGACTTTATCCAAAATTAAGAAATTGGTTTTCCTTACCCGGCAAAAACCCTGGCTTTTTAGCAAATACTTTTTCTATGTCACTGATTTTTGTTCAAGTACAAAAACTAAAACTATCGTCCCATAAGAGTTTCTGCGTCAGGTTTTGGGGTTCGTAAAAATGGATAAAGTCGAGTTTAGAGGATGTTTGAAAAGTATCAAAATTGATCGAGATCCCCCCAACCCACGCCACTTGCTTTAAGCCGGGAAACCCGTCCAACGCAGTGGCTCCCCTTAAAAAGGGGGGCAATAAACTCTTAAAATCCCCCTTTTTAAGGGGGATTTAGGGGGATCTACGAGTGTTATATTTATCACAAATAACTTTTCAAACATCCTCTTAGAATATTTTCACGAATATTCTGTAATACAGACCCGAAAAAACTTAACATCATACTTGATAAGTCCTAGCTAGTGAGAATTTTATGAGTTACTATATTGCTCCCCGCTTTCTCGATAAACTTGGCGTTCATATCACCAAAAACTTCTTGCAACTCCCTGGTGTGCGAGTTCCTTTGATTTTGGGGATTCATGGACGTAAAGGTGAGGGTAAGACTTTTCAATGTGAGTTAGTTTTTGAGAAAATGGGTATCGAGGTGACTCAGATATCTGGTGGAGAATTGGAAAGTCCAGATGCGGGAGATCCAGCGCGTTTGATTCGTTTGCGCTATCGGGAAACGGCAGAACTGATCAAAGTGCGCGGCAAAATGTGTGTGCTGATGATTAACGATTTAGATGCGGGTGCGGGACGCTTTGATGAAGGTACTCAGTATACTGTAAATACTCAGTTGGTAAATGCCACTCTGATGAATATTGCTGATAATCCTACAGATGTGCAGTTACCTGGAAGTTATGACTCTACGCCTTTGCATCGTGTGCCGATTATTGTCACAGGAAACGATTTTTCTACTCTCTATGCGCCGTTAATTCGGGATGGACGGATGGAGAAATTTTACTGGGAACCCAGCCGAGATGACAAGGTGGGGATTGTCGGCGGGATTTTTGCGGAAGATGGACTTTCACAGCGGCAAGTTGAACAGCTAGTTGATACTTTTATCAATCAGTCCGTTGACTTTTTTAGCGCTTTGCGATCGCGCATTTATGACGAACAAATCCGTGAATTCATTCACCAGGTTGGTTTTGAGCGGGTTTCGTTGCGTGTGGTAAACAGCGCAGAAAAGCCACCGGAGTTTAAAAAGCCGGATTTCAGTCTGTCTCACTTAATCGAGGCTGGTAACTTGATAGTAGGCGAACAACAACGGGTGGAAACTTCCCATTTAGTTGATGATTACAATCGCTTAAATAGAGGCAGAAGTTATCAAGCTGCGTCACCTGCTGCTGAGACACCAGTTAGCCAACCGTCAACTAATGGATTTCCAAAACCGGAAGCATCGAATAGCCATTTAACCTTAGAGACACAAGAACAAATCCGGCAAATACTGGCTCAAGGTTACAAAATTGGCATTGAACACGTAGATGCCCGCCGTTTCCGCACGGGTTCTTGGCAAAGTTGCACTAATAGCCACATTGATGCACATTCAGATGCCATATCAACTTTAGAATCTTGTTTGGCGGAATATAGCGGTGAGTATGTGCGTTTGGTAGGAATTGATCCCAAGGCGAAGCGGCGGGTGATAGAGACGATTATTCAGCGTCCGGATGGGAAAAATTGAGGCGAAAATGGCGTCCCGCGCCCTGAGTAAGGGACTTCCAAGTAAAAAAATATGCCACTAGCTCTTGTGGGGTGGGCTTCTAGCCCGCCTAGTTTATTGGATAATTTATTTGTTGGAGTTCCCGGAATTACTGCGAAACTAATTTAAATAGAAATATGACCAAGTTGATTGAATACGAAGAAGCCAGCGACGAAGTGCGTGCCGTATATGACGACATCCGCGCCACCCGCCAAACTGAATATATCAATAACTTCTGGAAATCTATCGCCAACCATCCCCCGACTCTGCGGCGAACCTGGGAAACATTGAAGGAAGTGATGGCTAGTCCTGGTGAAATTGATCCACTGATGCGCGAACTGATTTACATCGCCGTGAGTGTGACAAATGGTTGTGATTACTGCATCGCCTCACACACGGCGGCGGCTCGTGCTAAGGGGATGAGTGATACTATGTTAGGTGAATTGTTGGCGATCGCAGCTACAGCAAATATGACTAATCGCCTAGCTAACGGCTATCAGATTCCGGTGGATGAGGTCTTTAAAACCTAGAACAAAAAAGAAAACTCCGATTTGATATTCCAGCGTTTACCATCGTGAAGCAGTAGCGTTAAATTATCAGCCGTAAATTCAAAATGCAACTGACGTTGCCGAAATTCTGGCCAAGCAGCGTGAAAGTTGCGCTTTGTTAAGTCCCGAAACGCCACTGTCATGTGGGGTGCAAAGGGACGGCTTTGAGAAACTTGATCAACAATTCCCAGAGTCCTTGCCAAATACGCCATTAAATTTGCTTGCAAAGTTAGAAGTGCTTGACTTTTAACCACATTAATGTAGATGACGCGAGGGGCAAAGGCATCAAACCCGCTGAGTGTAATTGATACTGATTGTTGCCCACTGGCAAACTCTTTGAGGGATGATTCTAGAACTGAAACGTTGGCATCTGCCCATTCAAAGGGCGGTTGCAGAGTAATGTGGGGTGGAGACTTTTGTGCGCCGCAACTGGCATACTGTTCGGCAAAATGCTGCTTGACTTGGTTGGCGTAGTCTTGAATGTCTTGTGGTGGTAAGAGGGCGATGAAAAAGCGGCTCATTCGATTTGGGATTTGGGGATTCGGGTTAAAATGAGGCGGCTATAAAGGAGCCAATTATTTGATCTCAATCCCAATCTAAAATCTAAAATCGATATGCCTTGGTTTGTAAAGATTGAAGAAGGCAAAGTGGATAAACCCACCTTTGACCAATATGTCCCCGCCCATAAAGCTTATGTTCAAGAGTTGATTGCCAAAGGACACAAAGCAAGTTCAGGTTATTGGGCGCAGCACCGAGGTGGGATGCTACTGTTTGAGGCGGCATCAATGGATGAAGCTGAAGCGATAGTGGCTCGTGATCCATTGGTACACAACGGTTGTGTCGATTATCAGCTTTATGAATGGCGAATTGTTGTTGAATAACACACACAAACTGAGTTTTGGTGTTATACTGTTAGCAGACCTGGATCTATGCGATCTCAACGCCCAAACTTTGTCAGGACCGGAAGGTAGCAGCAATACGGGATGCTTGTGGTAGGCGTAGTCTCCGGGTCGCCCTATTTGTAGGAGCAGTCAGCAGCAATGCCTGGTTTTGGAGATCTTGTTCAAAAAGCTTTTTACCTCGGTGTCGGGTTAGCTTCTTACGCGGGTGAGAAAGCAGGGGGAAAATTAGCCGAAGTGCGATCGCAAGTCCAAAAGCTGGCGGATGAAATGGTGGCAAAAGGCGAAATGAACACAGATGAAGCCCGCCGCTTCGTCGAAGACATGATGAAACAAGCCCAACAGCCCCAAACATCTGCTGAAACCCCAGAAAAAACATCCCCTTCTGAACCTCGCCGCATCGAAATCTTAGAAGATGACGAAGAACCAACGGTGAAAAACACCGCACCGGATAATGTAGACCAACTACGCCAACAAGTGCTAGAACTGCGAGATGAGTTAAATCGACTGCAACGGGATCAGTAAAAAGCGATTTTTTACCCTGAGCATCAGCAAAGGTCGGCACTTTGTAATCGGCGCAATCACACAAACTGGTTTAATATACATTGCCTAGGGTGTTCTCTAGTGCTTCAAGCCAGGTAGCACTGAGCGTCCTGTTTATAGCCAGTAAAGGCGGCAAATTTATGGAACAGTGGCAAAAAGATTTAATTGAGATGATCGAAACGGTGGCTGGTGAGGTAGACCGCTTCTTCCTAGATATGGGTGATGCGGTAGATGCCTTTTTTGAGTTAACTGAAGAAATAACCGAGGAATTACAAAAGAATATTGTCACTGAAGTTGACCAGTATTTACAAGAATGGGCAGAACCAATTTTGGAAATTTACTGGGAACTGGAAGAAGTCGTGACAGATGGAGATCCGGGTTTTCCTTACGAAGTTGAAGCTACACTAGAAAAAAATCCTGCTTGCATCGGTTGCAGTAACTACCACGGTCAAGTTTATGGTGGTAACTTGTTAGTTTGTGGAATGCATCCCCACGGCTGGGATGATCAGAGTTGTCCCGACTGGGAGAAGGAGTTAAGTTAATAGTGGTGAATATCTGTATTTTCCTTGACTAACTTATGAGTAACTCCTCACCGGAAACTTTATCCCAGCCAAGCCAAGAAATGAAGTATGGCGAACGCGAGATTGCAGAAGGACAACTAATTACTTTTCCAAATCCGCGCGTGGGTAGGCGATATGACGTTAATATTACCTTGCCGGAATTTACCTGTAAATGTCCGTTTTCTGGTTATCCTGACTTTGCGACGATTTACATTAGCTATGTGCCTGATGAGCGGGTGGTGGAATTAAAGGCGCTGAAACTTTATATTAATAGTTATCGCGATCGCTATATTTCTCACGAAGAAACCGCTAATCAAATTTTAGATGATTTTGTCGCCGCTTGTGACCCGTTGGCAGTAACGGTGAAAACAGATTTTACTCCCCGTGGGAATGTGCATACGGTTGTAGAGGTAAAGCATCAGAAGTAGGGGAGATTTTAACCGCAAATCCTCTTCCCTGCAAGGCCAAGGTATACACACAAGTTATCCGATTATCCAAAAGCCTTGAAAAACCTCACCCTGTCCTAACAGACATCCCTCTCCTTGCGAAGGAGAGGGACAGGTTTTGCGTAGCATAACCAGGGTGAGGTTTTGTTTGCAGCAAATCCTCTTCCCTGCAAGGCCACGGTGTACACACAAGTTATCCGATTATCCAAAAGCCTTAAAAAACCTCACCCTGTCCTAACGGACATCCCTCTCCTTCACAAGGAGAGGGACAGGTTGTGCGTAGCATAACCAGGGTGAGGTTTTGTTTGCACTGTTCGATTACGTATATAATCTTCTCTAGAAACTATTAATACTACTCGGACGCTCCAGATGGCAACTACTTCTAATGTACAGGTAACGATTTCTCTGGCTGCGTTGAGTTCAGACAATGATGAATTGCAAACAGCAGCAGAGAATTTACGCCCGCAGCTAGAAGAAGTGGATGGAGTAGAAAACGTAGAGTTGGTAAAAGTTGCACAAACTCCAGAGAATGCAAAAGCTTTAGGTGGCTTTTTGTGGGGGTTGTTAAGTGCAGAGGTTAATCCAGCGAATATCAAAACTTTGTTTGGGTTTTTAGGCGATCGCTTTAGCAACAAACCAATTAAACTGGTATTGAAAGCCCCTGATGGTAGAGAACTCAACCTCGAAGCCAGTAGTCGAGTGGAGTTTGAATTCGCGATGCAGCAAGCCCAAGATTTTCTGAAAAATACTAAATAATCTAGATGGCGAAGATAGCATTGCTGATAGGGGTGAGCGAGTATGAGCCAGAATTACCGCCACTACCAAACGCTGTTAATGATGTCGAAGCAATGCAGCGAGTATTGTTAAACCCAGAAATGGGAGGCTTCGACAAGGCTGAGGTGTTGAAAAATCCCCAACGCCAGGTAATGGAAGATGCTATTTATGAGTTGTATGCCAATCGCCAAAAAGAAGATTTGCTGCTTTTGTATTTCTCTGGACATGGCATAACTGAGGACACAGGTGATTTTTACTTCTCCACTCGCTTCACCCGGAAAGATGGGGGAAAACTAAGACCAACCACAGCCGTAGCCGCGAGAAATGTACATCTTTGGATGAACCAAAGTAAGTCAAGGCGAATGGTGGTAATTTTAGATTGCTGCTTTAGTGCTGCTTTTGCGAAAGGTTTGACAGCTAAAGATAGCGGTACCATCAACCTGGAACAGCATTTAGGGGGTGAGGGAAGAGCAATTCTCACCGCTGCTACTTCTACACAATATGCATTTGAGCAGGAAGGGTTGGAACTTTCGGTTTACACTCACTACCTAGTTGAGGGAATTGAGAACGGTGCAGCGGACAAAGATGGAGATGGTTTGATTGCGGTGGATGAGTTGCATGGGTACGCTAGCAGCAAGGTGAGAGAAGCATCGCCAGCAATGACACCAGAATTCTATCCTTTTAAGGATGGTTATCGGATTTTTCTGGCAAAGTCGCCCAAGGATGACCCTAAACTAAAGTATCGTCAGGAAGTGGAACGGCGAATTAATCAGGGTAAGTTTAACGTAATTGCCCGTCGTCTGTTGAATTCTTTACGTCTCACTTTGAATATCGCTCCTGAGGTTGCTGATGCGATTGAAGCTGAAGTTCAACAACCGTATAGGGAATATCAGCGGAAGTTGGAAGAGTATGAAGCGACGCTGATGGAAGCAATTGAAGATGAGGGAAGGTTGAGTGAAAGAACCCTTAATGATTTGAGAGATTATCAGCAACATTTAGGGTTGAGGGATGAAGATGTAGCACCAATTGAAAAACGGTTAATTGGTCAGGAAAAAGACCCCACCCCCAACCCCTCCCCGCAAGCGAGGAGGGGGGAAATTAATCACGATATTTCCATCAACTCATCTCCGCAAACGGTGAGGGGGGACATTAATAACGCTACTTCCATCAACTCATCTCCGCAAACGGGGAGGGGGGAAGTTAAGAGTGGGGAGAGTTTAGCGAATCAGTTTGAATTTGATGTGGTGACTGTGAATGGTCAGGGGAAAATTATTAATAGTCGTCGGGGAAAAGCGGAGTTTTTCACAGAAGACTTGGGTAATGGTGTGATTCTGGATATGGTGGCGATTCCTGGGGGTCAATTTTTCATGGGTTCCCCAGAGAATGAGCTAGAACGAAGAGATAATGAAAGTCCACAACATAAAGTCACCATTCAACCCTTTTTCCTGGGGAAATATCCTGTAACTCAGAGTCAATGGAAAGTAGTTGCGGCTTTACCAAAGGTGAAAATTGATTTAAATTCAGACCCATCTCATTTTAAAGGGGCTAACCGACCTGTTGAACAGGTGTCTTGGAATGATGCAATAGAGTTTTGTGCCAGACTGTCTCACAAGACAGGGAAAATATATCGCTTACCCAGTGAAGCAGAATGGGAATATGCTTGTCGGGCGGGAACTACTACCCCGTTTTATTTTGGTGAAACTATTTCCACTGAGTTAGCCAATTACAATAGTAACTACATTTACGGTTCGGGTTCAAAAGGTAAATATCTTGAGCAAACAACAGATGTAGGAAAATTTCCGCCCAATGCTTTCGGTTTATACGATATGCATGGTAATGTATGGGAATGGTGCCAAGATGGGTGGCACAAAAATTATATAGATGCGCCAACTGACGGTAGCGTGTGGGCAAACGATAATGATAATCGGATGCTGCGCGGTAGTTCTTGGTTCGGCATTCCTCGCTATTGCCGTTCGGCGTTTCGGCTCGACTTCTATGCGGGCGACAGGAAATCCTTCAACGGTTTTCGGGTTGCGTGTTCTGCTGCGTAGACTTAGCAAAAGAGCCAGGGCGAATGGAATTCGCGGCTACACAAACAAAGTCCACCTCCGTGGACTAAGGAAAAATTGAGGGTTTGAAACCCACGGAGGTGGTCACTGAGCCTGCCGAAGTGTGGGTTTTGCCTGTGTAGACGCGGTTTCTAACCGCCCTTTTAACTGTGCCTTTACCGCGTATGCGTGTTGGTACAATTGGGATATTGTTACTTCTGCGTGACCAAGTTCGCTGTTGGGGTTGCTGGCTGGGAACTCAACTGATCTAAAATCTGCAACACCTCTCGCTCAAAAGCCACTTGGGCGCGATTGGTCTTACCACCAATATACAAGCGATCGCCTTTTTGCAAAGCCCAAATTTGGGAATGAGAGAAATAACTCATCACCACACCCAGCATTAGCAAGGCAAAACCGCCGTAAACCAAGGGTATACCGGGGTCAACTTTAATTTGTAAGCCAGTGCTACCGACGACTTCGTGAATTGTTAAATTGACGCCATTGATTTTCGCAGACATCCCCGCACGGATAGTACTAGTCAGCTTACCTTGAGCATCATAAATCAACACCATGCCTTGCAAGTCTTTTGCTAGAACAGAAACACCTTCACTCAAATCCGGTTTCGTGGGAATCCAAGTTCCCCAAATTCTGCCTTTACCGTTGGTGTTCAATTGTGCCATCGGTAGCTGAATAATTGGGCTTTTGTTAAATTGGACTTTAATGCCGGCAATTCCCCAATCAGTCTGATAGAAAGTTACGCCATTGTAGCGCAGAGGTTCGTTGACAAAAATCTTCTTGTGGTCAACTTCTTTTCCCTCTTTATCCAACACAGACATATCTGAATAAAACTGGTCAATTCCCCCTGTGGGTGTGTAGTCAATCCAAAACCGATTAACTCGCAACGACCAATCTTTGAGAATGTCTTTAGATGCCCAAGGGCCAGCATCAATGATATTTTTCACTTCAAATGTATTGCCGCTGGCAACCATTTCTTGAGCGACAAACCCTGTCATTGCCCCCAAAATTCCCCCTAGGAGGATTGTGACGATGCCAATATGGACAATTATCGGGCCGATCCGTCCGACTAAGCCTTTACGGGCATAAAGTATATCATCTTTTTCTTGAAAAATTTTATAACGCTGCTTCTGCAACATTGGGGTGAGGGCATTGAGGGAACCGGTATCGAGTTCTGCACTCAAAGCTAATTTTTGAAATTGCCGGGGTTCTTCGTAATATTTCCAACGTTGGGCAGCTTTTAAAGCTGGTAATTGGCGGGTAAAAGTGCAGGCAGTTAAGCTAGTGCCAAATAAGATGAGTAAGGAGAGAAACCACCAGGTGCGATATACATGGTCTAAACCGACTACCTGAATTACCTTCCAACTTAGGAAACCAAAGAGGGCGGGATGTTCTGGGTAGTTAGATTGGTAATATGCGGGTGATTGACCTTGTTCGATGACGGTGCCGCTGATGCTGAAGAGGGCGATAATCAGCAAAAGGGCGATCGCTAATTTTAGATTTGTGAGTACAGGTAATATCTCCCGCCGCAAGTACCGCCCAGGTACTAACCACCAACTTAATTCTTGAGACGCTGAATTTTCTGAAGTCATTAGTTAAAAACTTCCCAGGGGAATGCGAGAAATTAAGGAAAATACACCAAATCCGACCAACAGCACGCCACTAACTGGGTTTATCCAACCAGACCAGCGGCGCAATTCCAATAGCTTTTTAATGGAAGCAGTAAAAGTACCTGCCAAAATTAAGGGCGCAACATATCCGGCTGTGTAGGAAAGTAGCAGCACAGCGCCTAAAATTAAATCTTGTGTATTGGCAACCCAACCGAGTAAACTGGCTAAAACAGGCGTACTGCAAGGGGAAGCGACTAAACCGAAAGTTAGTCCGATTAAGTAGGAACGCAGTCCTGTCGGTAAATCTGGGGAAATCCAATTTGTTTCACCCAGGGATGGAAATTGCAGAGGTAGTGCTTCTAATAAGTTCAACCCCATGAGGATGGCGATGATGCTGACAATAATTGGTAAACCAATTCCTACTTGACCGTAGACTTTACCAACTAAACCTGCTATAATTCCCATCCCTGCCAATGTAGTTGCTAATCCCAAAGCAAACCAGGTTGATTGGGCAGCGGCTTGTAGACGGCTTTTTGCTTCATAACCGCCGATATAGCCGATGGTAATTGGCAGCATAGAAAGCATACAGGGGGTGAGGCTGGTAAGCAAGCCAGCTACAAAAATGACGCCAATGCTAACGACGCTGAGGTGTGTCAGTTGGTTAGAGACAAGGGTATTGGCGAATTGTTCTAGTTCGTAAATTCGGGTTTGCAGGGTCTCAAGCATGGGTATTCATGAGCGGAAATGCTTACTCTGATTGAATTTTAGCTTATTTTGGGCGGCTTATGTGTCAGAGAGGGGGTTTTGTCTGTTGGAGTAAATTTGCGATCGCCTTAACTAAATTATCAGGATCGACTGGCTTAGAAACATGGCCTTGAAAACCCGCTTCAAACGCTCGTTCTCGGTCGATTTCCCCGGCATAGGCAGTCAAGGCAATTGCGGGAATCTGCCCACCCTCCCCCGGTGTCAGCTTTCTCACTTGGCTGATCAACATATATCCATCAAAGTCTGGCATGCCAATATCCGAGAGCAGTATATCTGGTAGATACTGGGTTAAGGCAGCTAGTGCCTCCCTAGCATTCGGGACGGCAATCACATTTGCCTGTTCCTGCTCTAGCAAAAAGACAATAAACTCCCGCGTATCAGTATCATCATCCACGACTAAAACCTTGACACCATTCAAATCTGGGGATGATTCAGACTTTGTACTTTCTCTGGGAGGCTGTGGTTGCATCGGCATTAGGGGTAGCCTAACGACAAAAGTTGCCCCCTGATCTTCACCCTCGCTTTTTGCCTCGACTGTTCCCCCATGCAGTTCAATTAATTGCCGGACAATGGCTAGCCCTAAACCCAAGCCGCCAAACTTTCTTGTTGTGGTGCTGTTTTCTTGGCGGAAGCAGTCAAACACATAGGGTAGGAATTCCGGATTAATTCCCCTGCCCGTATCTTTAACTACAATCTGGGCAAAAGAGTCGATGCGTTCTAAGCAAATATCCACCCGTCCCCCGCCCGGTGTGAATTTGACAGCGTTTGACAACAGGTTCCAGAAAATTTGCTGCAATCGGCTGGAGTCACCCAGAACTTTCCCTAGATTGGGTTCAAAGGTGGTGTGTATTTTAATTGATTTAGCCTCAGCAGACAAACGGACTGTCTCCAATGCGGCTTGAATTGTTGATGTTAGATTAACTGGGTAGATATTCAGGCTCAGTTTACCCTGTAGAATCCGGGAAACATCTAGTAAGTCTTCAATTAATTGGGTTTGTACTTGGGCATTGCGCTCGATGGTTTCTAAAGCGCGGTCAGTTGTTTTGGCGTCTAACTTTTGTTTGCGAAGCAGCGTTGCCCAACCTAGAATCGGATTGAGTGGCGATCGCAATTCGTGAGAAAGAACTGCCAAAAACTCATCTTTAATTCGATTGGTGGCTTCTGCTGTTTCTCTGGCAATTTGCTCTGCCTCGTATAAACGGGCGCGTTCAATCGCCTGAGCACACTGTTGTGCCAGTGCCAACACTAAAGCACGGTCATTTTGGTTAAACTCCTGATTTTCTGTGAAACTTAGAGACATTCCCCCGACGGCTCGTCCCTTGACCATCAGTGGAATTGAAATCCAATGGTTGTAATTATGTTGAGCATAAAACTTAGCCAGATGTGGATAACGAGCAACCCGTGTGATTTCTGGCTCTTGCCAAATAGGCTGGCCGGTTCTGACTGCCTCTGCCAGTGGTACAGATGCATTGATCGAGAATCGACGCCAAGCATCTACTAATTCCTGTTTGTAACCAATTGCCCGCACAATTTCCAGTTCGGTGGAATTTTCGGTAAGTAATGCGACTAGAGCAGATTTAGCCCCCAAGCTTTCCATACCTTGCTGGGCGATAACTTCAGCAACTTGTGTTGGGGTTAAAGATTCAGAAAGTGCAGCGGTAACAGCTTGAAGACGAGCTGTGCGAGATGCAGCTTGCACCGCCACCTGTTGGGAATACTGTGCTTCTTGGTAAAGTCGAGCATTATCAACGGCTATAGCAGCACGACGCGCTAGTTCTTCGGCTAACATCAGGTCATTACTGTCATAACTACGATGATCATCTGAAGACACTAAAGTAATAGTCCCCAAAACCTGCCCACGGGCGATGAGTGGTACACACATTCCAGATTTCGGAGTTAGCTGTTGCAGAAGTTTTAAGTATTCAATATCAATAGCTGATGATTGCATCTGGTTGGCAGAGACAACAGCGGCAAGTTGTGACTTGCCTGTGCTGATTACCTCAGCAATACCGCCAGATTGTGCCAAATTCAGAGGAAAATTTCGTAGATGTTCTACTAATTCCTGTTTCGACGAATCAGCATGGGCAACTGCAACCCGACAAGTTGATTGATTGTCAGCGACAATATCAACTACGCACCAATCTGCGATCGCTCTCACCGCCAAACGAGCTACGCTATTTAAAGTGATCTCGTACTCTAATGATGAAGCTAAAATATCGCTAGCTTCAGCCAGAAAGCTCTGCCTCTCCTGATTTCGCTGACGCTCAGTAATATCTCTTGAGGATGATTGAATTTCTAAAATTTCTTGAGTTTGCGAATCGCGGATAGCTCTGACAGTTGCTTCCATCCAGATATACTGTCCGTTTTTGTGTCGAGCACGATGAGTAATGGTATAAGTATTCGGTAAATCTGCATTAACTGGGTAGCTAATAGCAAAATTAGCTAGGTCATCTGGGTGAACTAACTCACTACTAGCACTACCTACTATTTCCTCAGGTTCGTAGCCTAAGATTGTGTAGCAGGCAGGTGAAATGTACAAAAGAATTCCATCTACTGTATGCAGCGAAATAATATCAGATGAATTCTCAGCTAGCAATCGAAACCGCGCCTCACTCTCTCGTAATGCCGCCGATGCAGCTTGTCTCGCTAACCTCTCCTCATTTTGCTTGCGCTCGGTGATATCCGCAAGAAAGACTGATACTCCATGTGCTGAAGGGTAGATACGGTTCTCAAACCAACGCTGATTGGAATCATAAAACTGCTGGAATTGGATAGATTTTTGCTCTGTTACTGCACGATGTACTTCTGCGTAAAACTGACTTTCTACCAGATCTGGAAACAATTCCCAAATACACTTACCCAGTAGGTCTTGCTGAGGAATTCCGACAACTTTTACTACTACATCATTAACATAGGTATAGCGCCACTTGCGGTCTAGTGCTAAAAACTGCTCGTTGATCGTAGACAGAATGTGATCTAAGCTTGTATCTGCTGCTTCCTCTTCAGGCATGGGCATACTTATCTCGTGATCACCAGTGAAGAAATTGTCAGTTATATCTGCTTTCACATCAGAATTCACAGTTTCTCTCCTGAAATTAGGATATCTGTTTTACCTCTTTTATGGTGATTTGTTCCAGGTTTGTTACGGGCACTGAGACAATTACGCTGAACTGTTATAGCAATCCTCCTTAATGAGATGCCAGAACCAGAACTTTTCAGAATCCGGCTCTCACAGGAGGTGTTCGTCAATCAAACAGGACTGCTATAATTTTTAGGCTTTGGCAAAATGGCTTGGAATTGCGTTTGGTTGAGAGGAGCAAAATAAAGCTCAACTTCCAGGTTGGGATAGCGATCGCGAATTGACCAATAAGCTCGATTCAGATAATCTGTATGTACTTGTAACTCTCGCTCTGGATTTTTACTTAAATTGGCGTCAATCATCATTGCATAAGCACCACAGTCCTGATGGTCGAGAATAATTACTTTATTAATATGATGAAGTTGATAAGATATATCTAGCTGATCCCAAAACGCTTCGGCATCAGATGGATGAGGAAACCCAGTTACAGCCAGGGAAGCACCTGCTAAAGCTGTCCAGTCATACTCCTCACGTAAATTTTTATCCGCTAGAAACCGCCGCTCGGCTGTCATAAACCGAAAGTCGATACAACTGAGCACTAAAGCTTTCGCTTGATGAGTTGCGGCTTTAGCCGGTGCGGCTGATTGCAGAACAGTTAAGGCTACTGCTCCGGGGAGGAGAGATTTCAGAAAGTGTCGGCGACTAAAGTCTGTTTGGCTACAAAGACAGCGGCCAATTTGGCAAAGATTGATAGTAGGCTTCATTTTTTCTCGGTTGATTTAGGGGGCTCCAAATAATTTTACCTCGCTGGTGAGTCAAGTTTTATCTGTGCTTTTCAATTGGATTACGGCAACTTATAGCTAGCAACCCGCACAGTTAATAGCCCCTGACGCGGATTTTGGCTAAATATAAATGCTCCTTCTTCCTTTTCGCCATCAGACAAAAAATCAATTTGTTGCTCTCCTGTTTCAACAACTTTATCAGCAATTTGTAACTCAGCAATAATTTGCACTGATTCAGCAGTTTCACCACCAGTATTAACTATTTCAAAGGGAACATAAAAATTACCATCAATTTCTCGAATTATTTGTTTTTTATGCACCGACAAAATAGGAGGTTGATTTTTTTCATTTAGCCACATATACCCTACTAAGCTAATCACGACTGCGAGAATAGATAAAGCAATCCCGAATGTTATCCACTCAGCTAGAGAACGTTCTGCTTCTGGTTCTGTTTCCATCATATTGCTAACCTACCCGCCGCGCCGCCAATAGTTGCAGGTAATCCCAATACTAAAGTATGTTCTAACCACATCATCCATGGGTCTGCAAAAGTTAATTTTTGGAAAAAAAACAGCATTACTACACTTGCTAGCAAAGATACTAAATAAGATATGGTAGTTTCACTTAATGGACGCTGAAAAATCCCCTTTTGCTGTCTGCGTTTTTGTTGGTCTGAAAAACCAGCTTGAAAGACAATAGCGTAGGAAATCACTAAAGATGCAGCCATTAACGCCAATAACCAAGGGGGTGAAATTGCAGCTGCTAACATAGGAACTTCATCGGTTGGTGCAATATTAAAGGCAATCACAATTGCACCAATGAGAGTTGCACCTAAATCAGCAAATGTGGCATGCCAACCGTTTGGCGTATGTTTGCTGTTATCGTTACCTTTCTGGGTGATTGATGAATTATCTTGATTACCTTCTTGGAGAACCTGGTTGGCTAATGCCACACCTAGGGTAAATGGTAGACCTTCAAATACAACTTTACCCAGGGATTCTCTCAAGGATGTTTCTGGCGTAATTTCTTGCAATAACCACAACATAAATGCAGAACAAACAAATCCAATTGCCATTGCCTCTACAGTATCTATGACTGCTTCATCAACTCGCCAGTTATTTCTGCGTTTACGAAAACCCTCTGTATAATTGAGTAAAAAAACTACAATAAACATTAAGGCCATCGCTACTAAAATCAATCTTGGTTTTGCTAGGGAGCCAATCCACCATACTTCCATAGTATATATTAGTGGAATACCAAATAAAAAACCTCCACAAGTACCACGCAAAATATCATTTATTTCTTGTCTCCAAGTATTTTTATAACGTTTTTTAGCCACTACTAATATGTACCTGATGATTAAGTATGGGAATTTTACCAAAGTGTCTGTGACTGTGGCTCATTCTTAGGGGATAGTATTGCTAATCTTACCTGTATTAATAGTTTTAATACTTGTATATATGTTACAAAATAAAGTGTGGAATGTGGGTTAGAACAACTTAAACAGCAGGTAGACTTGTATTCACATACCCAACATTTTGTCAATGCGTAAGTCCTAGAGACTTTGCATACAACGTTTCTAGATTATGGGTGATTTGCCTGATATCAATATAATGTGGCGATCGCTCTCTTCCCGAACCTATACCCCAGAAAAAATCCTAAAACTTCTCAAACCCTTTTCAGGCAATGACTTTTATCTTTGAGTAGATTATTAATGCTGATCTATAGATAGAAAGTTCGTGGTGAGAGAATAATCTATGAAGTATTTGTTGAGAGTTAAATTAATAGCCAAAAGTCGTCAAGTCAAATTATCTAACAGATGTGGCGTCTTGATTTTAAATATTTAATTTTCAACACTAATGTAGAAGATATAATACACTTCCTGACTGGCTTTGGCTATATCTAATTCTGCTCTTCACGGGTTCTCTTCATCCAGTTTAGACAACCAAGCGATCGCTAAAAAGTGAGACAGGGAGAAAAATGATGCACAAAACCTTCGCAACCATTGACGGCAATGAAGCTGTTGCCCGTGTTGCTTACAAGTTAAATGAGGTGATTGCCATTTATCCCATTACCCCCTCTTCAGCAATGGGCGAATGGGCGGATGCTTGGGCGAGTGAAGGTCGTCCTAACCTTTGGGGTACTGTTCCCAGTGTCACCCAGATGCAAAGTGAAGGCGGCGCTGCTGCTGCTGTGCATGGGGCATTGCAAACGGGTGCTTTGAGTACAACTTTCACCGCGTCTCAGGGATTATTATTGATGATCCCGAACCTCTACAAAATTGCTGGTGAACTGACTAGCGCTGTAATTCATGTGGCGGCGCGTTCTTTAGCAACTCACGCTTTATCAATTTTCGGTGATCATAGTGATGTGATGGCAGCGCGTGCTTCTGGCTGGGCCTTGCTGTGTTCGGCTTCGGTGCAGGAAAGTCAAGATTTTGCCCTGATAGCCCATGCAGCGACTTTAGAAGCGCGGGTGCCGTTTATGCACTTCTTTGATGGGTTCAGAACATCCCATGAAGTACAAAAAGTTAAACTGTTGTCAGATGAAGATTTGCTCAAGCTTATTCCCCAATCTCTAATATCCGCCCACCGTTCCCGTGCTTTAACTCCAGACCGTCCAGTATTGCGCGGTACGGCTCAAAATCCTGATGTTTACTTTCAATCTCGCGAAGGTGCAAACCTTTACTACCAAGCTTGTCCCGCCATTGTCCAGAAAATTATGGATCAATTTGGCGATCGCACCGGTAGATATTACAAAATATATGAATACCACGGCGCACCGGATGCTGAACGCTTGATTGTGATTATGGGTTCCGGTTGTGAAGCCGTCCAAGAAACCGTAGATTACCTCAATCACCAAGGGGAAAAAGTCGGTTTAGTCAAAGTGCGACTGTACCGCCCCTTTGATGTCCAAAGCTTTGTAGCCACATTACCTGCTAGTGTAAAAGCGATCGCCGTTCTTGACCGCACCAAAGAACCAGGTAGCGCCGGCGAACCATTATATTTAGATGTAGTTACAGCTTTATATGAAGCCTGGGGAGACCAGCAGATGGCGCAAATTCTCCTCAACCTTGACTCAGAAATCAGCCCTCCTAAAGTTGTCGGTGGGCGTTATGGTCTTTCTTCCAAAGAATTTACCCCCGCAATGGTGAAGGGCATCTTCGATAATCTTGCCCAAATCAAACCCAAAAACCACTTTACCATCGGCATCAATGACGATGTTTCTTACACATCCCTCAACTTTGATGCCAAATTCTCCACCGAAGCAGATAACGTTGTCCGGGCAATGTTCTACGGCTTAGGTTCTGATGGTACCGTAGGCGCAAACAAAAATTCCATTAAGATTATTGGCGAAGAAACCGACAACAACGCCCAAGGTTACTTTGTCTATGATTCCAAAAAATCTGGCTCAATGACCGTTTCTCACCTGCGCTTTGGACCCCAAGCAATTCACTCCACCTACCTCATAGACCAAGCTAACTTTATTGGTTGTCATCACTGGGGATTTATCGAACGCATAGATATATTGAAAGCTGCTGTTCCTGGAGCAACTTTTTTACTCAACAGTCCATACAACGCAGATATGGTTTGGGAACATCTGCCGCTGAGAGTGCAGCAGCAAATTATTGATCAGCAACTCAAATTTTACGTAATCAACGCCAGCGAAGTTGCCCGGAATAGTGGTATGGGCGGACGGATTAACACGATTATGCAGGTGTGTTTCTTTGCTTTAGCGGGGGTATTGCCACAAAAAGAAGCAATTAGCAAAATTAAACAAGCGATTGAAAAGACTTATGGCAAAAAAGGCCCAGAAGTTATTCGGATGAACTTGCAAGCGGTAGACAACACCCTAGAAAATTTGCATGAAGTCAAGCTGAAATATGGGGCGAATTTTCTCCCCAAAATCCCAAATTCTCTTTCCATCAGCGCCCCAGAATTTGTGCGGGAAGTTTTGGGTAAAATCATGACTTGGGAAGGTGATGATTTACCAGTGAGTGCATTACCCGCTGATGGCACCTTTCCTAGTGGTACCGCCAAATGGGAAAAACGCAACGTGGCGGCAGAGATACCTGTGTGGGATGCTGATGTCTGCGTTCAGTGCGGTAAATGTGTGATGGTTTGTCCCCATAGCGCCATCCGTGCCAAAGCTTATCAACCGGCTGAGTTAGCGAATGCACCCATAACCTTTAAGTCAACCGCTGCTAAAGACAAGGACTTTGCTAACCAAAAATTTACTATTCAGGTGGCACCAGAAGACTGCACAGGGTGCGCTATTTGTGTAAATGTCTGCCCAGCCAAAAATAAATCTGAGCGATCGCTAAAGGCGATTAATATGGCAGATTGTACGGGTGGTGTAGGGGAACAAGAGCGAAAAAACTGGGATTTCTTCTTAAGTTTGCCCAATCCTGACCGACGAGAGTTGAAATTAAACCAGATTCGCCAACAACAACTGCAAGAACCGTTGTTTGAATTTTCTGGCGCTTGTGCTGGTTGTGGTGAGACACCTTATCTAAAGTTATTATCGCAATTATTTGGCGATCGCGCCCTGATTGCCAACGCTACCGGCTGTTCCTCAATCTACGGCGGCAATTTACCCACCACCCCCTGGACAAAAAACGCCGAAGGACGCGGCCCCGCTTGGTCAAATAGCCTCTTTGAAGATAACGCCGAATTTGGTTTTGGCTATCGTCTCTCCCTAGACAAACAAGCCGAATTTGCCACAGAACTGCTACAACAATTAAGCGGTGAATTAGATGAAAACCTGGTCAACTCTATCCTCAAAGCCGAACAAAAATCTGAAGCTGACATTTGGGAACAGCGAGAACGAGTAGCAAAACTATTAACCTCTGTAGAGACGTTACATGCAACGTTTCTACAAAATGATGATTTAAAGGCGAAAATCCAAAATCTCAAATCCCTTGCAGACTATTTGGTAAGAAAAAGCGTTTGGATTGTTGGTGGTGACGGTTGGGCTTATGACATCGACTTTGGCGGTATCGATCATGTACTTTCCACTGGCCGCAACGTCAACATTCTGGTGATGGATACTGAGGTTTATTCTAACACTGGCGGTCAAGCTTCCAAAGCCACCCCAAGGGCAGCAGTCGCTAAATATGCCACTGGTGGCAAGCCTGCGTCTAAAAAAGACCTTGGTTTGATTGCCATGACCTACGGAAATGTTTACGTAGCAAGTGTAGCATTAGGTGCTAGAGATGAACATACTCTCAAGGCATTTTTAGAAGCAGAAGCCTACAACGGCCCATCATTAATTATTGCTTACAGCCATTGCATCGCCCACGGCATCAACATGACCACAGGAATGAATCACCAAAAAGCATTGACAGAATCAGGGCGTTGGTTGCTGTATCGCTATAATCCCGATTTGCAGACACAGGGAAAAAATCCCTTACAATTGGATATGAAAGCACCTACTCAGTCGGTCGAGCAGTCAATGTACCAAGAAAACCGCTTCAAAATGCTCACCAAGAGTAAGCCAGAAGTTGCCAAACATTTATTATCACAAGCCCAAGCAGAAGTAGATGCACGCTGGCAAATGTATCAATATTTGGCAAATAGGTAATTGAGATCAGGATTTAGAAGATTAGAGGATTAGCAGGATTAATTTAATAATTATTATTAATCCTCATCATCCTTTCATCATTAAATCCTGATTTTAACTATTACCTATTATCAGATCATCAATCACAAATTTTCATTCTTGATATCTTCTAAATAAGAGTTAAGAAACTCTCGCCTATTCAAGACTCTTCTGGTTGATGGGTTTGACTGGTTCTGCTATACCTGATATTTGTTTTCTCTACAGCTTGCGTTAGATTTTCAAAATTGCATTTATATAATTCCAGAAGTTTATTAAACTGGTCAATTCTTAACTTAGGAATTGTTCTACCTTTTTCCCAGTTTCTCACAGTTGATTCACCTATACCAATTTGACTGGCAACGTCAACCGTTCTCAGTTTTTGGCTTTCTCGTAACTCCTTCATATCCATGCTTTAAGTCATTCTTATTTAAATTACGTTAACCCGTTGACGCTTGGAAAAAGCGAGTGTAAAATGAAACTTGAAAGGCGCTGCCCTCTCCCGCCAAGAAGAAATGCAGCGCCTAGCGTTAACCAATTCAAGGTTGAGTTTATTATGGCAAAATTTAGAGCCAGACTTCAACAGACTACTGCTGTAGGAATGACATTTTTTGTATCTTGTTCATTGTTTGCACCTCCAGCTAATGCCAACCCTGCTATTCTTGCACCCGCAGCTTTTTGTGCTGGTACGGCAGGTATAGGGTGTGTTATTGTGGGTGTCGTAGCTATTGGTGGTATCACTTATTACGTCTGGGAATATGGTGGAGGTAAGCGGGTAATAGCTGATGCTGATGGTAATATCAGACGAATAATTGATAACCCAGATAATCCAGGTGAGGTTGGCATCTGGGAAGATCCACTTGATACTGCCAGTGAACCTAAAGCAGAAAGTATTTGTAAAGCCAGAGCAGCAAAGCTAGGGGCAAGTTATACCAAACGGCGAGATCCAGTCACTAGAAAATGGATTTGTGTATTTACAGGAGGAACAGGTAAATGAGTAATACTCATTTTGTGGAGATGGCTTGCAATGACTGTGAAGAAATACCACCTCTCAATGGTGGTGTGGTTTTAACTATGCCAATATCCATGAATCAAGCAGTGGAAAAACTTCTAGAAACAGGTATGTGCTGCGGCAATGGAGACTTTAACCACACATACACGACTGGTTGTTATGGTAACAAAAATCAAATTTGGGATTTTAGTCACTATGAAACTTACGAACCTACAGATTCAAATCTTCCATCAATGGTAATTTTGCGATATCGTCCACGTAATCCAGATGCAGCAAAGTTGTTTTTCGGTAATGCAGGTAAATAAACTATGCGGTCTTGATAAGCTGAACGTCATCTAAATTTGATAATTCCGATTTCCAGCGATTTTCAGGTAAATAGACCACACCGTAGGGACACAGCACTGCTGTGTCCCTACGATAGATGTAGTTCAAATAGACGAAAACTGCTGTAATCAAAACAGGTAGTGCGGGCATCTTGCCCGCGAGCAATCTGATTATGGGAATTTTGTAAGAAATTGCGAAGCTCAACGATTGATCAAACTCAGGTAATCATCAATTTCTTCGTAGCTGTCTAGTTGTTTCTCTTCGTCTGGATTGAGTGGAGAAATTTGTTGTTTCGCTAATAAATCTTCAATACGAGTCTGCACGCTGCTAGAGGCTTTAAAAATTGGTATTCCTTCTTGTAACTCAATGCTGATTGCACCCTCTAAAGGTAAGGTGGCGGGTAGATTGTGAAGCGTTGGCAGCAAAGGAATTGTCATAGTTAAATCTATGAAATATTGTGAGTGATTATAGCGCACATCTCACCGCCGAAACCAAGTGCGTAACCAGCGCCACAAACGATGTAACAAACCCCAAAACCCACGACGAGAAACTACAGGTGCTCTTGGTTGAGAAAGACGCTCAATTGCATTGTTGCAAATTTGTACTTTAGCATCAATTCCCATTGTCTGATATAGTTCACAGGCATTGCGATAAGCACCTAATGCGTCTGATTCTCGATTTAATCTTTCTAACGATAGACCCAAATTAAGCCAAGCATTTGCTTCACCATTAAGATCACCTATCTCTTTAGCTATTTGCATAGACCTTTGCTGAAATTGAATTACTTGCTGGTAATTCCCTAAATGTCCGTGAATAGTACCTAAATTTCCTAAGCAGGCACTTTTAAGATTAAGATCACCTATCTCCCCAGCTATTTGTAGCGATCGCTGGTAGTAGTTAATTGCCTGCTTATAGTCGGCCAGGAGGTTGTATGCATTACCTAAATTAAGTAAGGCGTTACCTTCTTTACTACGATCACCTATTTCCCTATTTATTTGTAAAGATTGCTGGAAAAAATGAATTGCCTGTAGATACTGCCCCAAGCAATCGTAAGCATTACCCAAATTCCCTAAACAAGTTGATTCACCAGAGCGATCATCTATCTCCTTAAATATATGTAAAGATTGCTGGAGAAAATCAATTGCTTGTTGATACTGCTCCCAGTTGTTGTAAACAGCACCCAAATTGTTTAAGGAAAAACCTTCACCAGAGCGATCGCCCATTTCCCTATTTATTTGTAAAGATTGCTGGTAGTAGTCTATCGCCTGCTGATATTGCCCCAATGAGTTATGAGCATTACCTAAACCTATTATAGAACTACCCTCACCATAGCGATCGCCTATCTTCTTAGCTATCTGCAAAGATTTCTGATGGTAAGTGATCGCCTGCTGATATTGCCCCAATGAGTTATGAGCATTGCCTAAAATAGTAAAAACTACCCGATAATTATCTTTCTCTCTTTCCTGATTTTTCTCCCAAGCTGCTATTAATTGATCGTATAAATTAACTTGGATAGCGTAGTAACCGCGTAATGTCAAAAAATTATCACATTTTCTCAAGATATCAAAGGCCAAGGCATAATTTTCTAGTTCATACCTGTGATAGAAAATTTCTAAATATTCCTTGATATCTTCTTTAGTCTGCCAGGGTGGTTGTTTAACATTCAAAAGAAAGTAATTAATAGCTCGCTGATGCGCCTCTATCTGCTCACCAGCCTTATACCGCACATACTCCAACACCACAGGCTGAAACTCAAACCGCCGCCTTTCATCAAGTTTCTCTAACAACAGAGAACGCTTAACCAAGTTTCTCAGTTCTCCCTCAATCTCTACTTCCGAACTTCCCGGCAAAACAGCCACAGCCGCAGCACTATCAACAGCACCACGATAAACGCTGATATTGAGCAATAAAGCCTTTTGCAACTCACTCAATCGCTCAAAACTGGCATCCAACACCAACACCATCCCCACATTTTCTAGCCGATGTTGACCAATTACCTTACTATCTGTCAACAACTGCGACAAATTCCCCAAACCTAAATCTGCTAAACGTCTTAAATCTGGGTCTTGAGGATATACTTCTTTTAACAAATCTGCTACCAATCTCAACAGCAGGGGATGCCCATCTACCAATTTCACAAACTCCCCTAAATCCCCCTGAATACCTAACTCTCTTAACAGCGCTTCCCCTTCTTCTACTTTCAAACCTTTCAAGGGTAGCCATGTAAATTTTGGTAATTCCGGTCTTTCCCTAGTGGTGACTATTACCTTACTATTGCCGCCATATTCCACCCAAGCATTGAAAAAGTCCCCGTAGAACTGACTTCCCCACTGTCTATCTAGTTGTAATAAACTCTCCAGATTATCAATAATTAATAAATATTGCCCAGATTTCAGACATTTAACCAGCGCCTCCAATAACTTAGTTTCTTCTTCTGGAACCCGAAAGCCAAATTCTGTGAGAACTTGACGCGCTAAATCGCTAAAACCTGCCCCATAACTAACATCTGCCCAAAAGCGCTTAGGCAAACCTTCGATTTCTTCATAAATTTTTGCTGCTAACATCGATTTC
Source organism: Cylindrospermum stagnale PCC 7417 (assembly GCF_000317535.1). Classification (NCBI taxonomy): domain Bacteria; kingdom Bacillati; phylum Cyanobacteriota; class Cyanophyceae; order Nostocales; family Nostocaceae; genus Cylindrospermum; species Cylindrospermum stagnale. The sequence continues at coordinate 2,365,141 of NC_019757.1, read as the reverse complement.
CCAGTACCACCGATGCCTTCAATGCCAATTAAGAAAGTATTTTTATCAGTTAACCATTGCCCCAATTTGGCGATTTCTTCTTCTCGTCCCTGCCAGTAAGCCAAAGTTTTTGGGGGATTTCCCGCTTTGAGAAACCCAGGCGATTCTGCTTTGGTGCTACCTTCTAAATGAACAACAATTTGCAACTGCTCTGTTGTCAGATTAAAATTCTCTGCATCAACATGACCAACTTGAGTTAATTTACTCTCATCGTTAGCAGTTGCCTCCATTTTGATGCTTTTCGGACTAGGGGAGTTAGTTTCTTCCACCATTGCTTACAGCAAGTAAAAATTATTGTTGATATTTCCCCTCGTTCCCTGGCTCTGCCGGGGAATGCCTTCATGAGGCTCTGCCTCAAGTAAAAATACTGAGACGGAGCCTCAAAGTCTGCATTCCCAGCCGGAGGCTAGGAACGAGTTATCTAACGCAAAATGCCAATCAAAAATTCCCCTCGTTCCCTGGCTCTGCCGGGGAATGCCTTCATGAGGCTCTGCCTCAAGAAAAAATACTGAGGCGGAGCCTCAAAGTCTGCATTCCCAGCCGGAGGCTAGGAACGAGTCATCTAACGCAAAATGTCAATCAAAAATTTACCTCATCTGCTTCAATTTTACCGACTTGCTTAAATGTACTATTGTCATAAGACTCGCCACTTATCTGAATATTGTCACCAGTCGGTTGTGCAGATTCTGATTGCAAAATCTTGGCTATTTCTTCTGCAAGTGCTGTATCAGCTTCCAAAATTTTCTTCAGTTGCACCCGCAAACTCGCTTGTAAATCTTCATCTTCTGGCTTTTGCGCTACATCCGCAGCTGCTTCTTTAGCCGCTTCCTTGGCCTCTACTTTCGGCTGTAACTTAGCCCAGATAGCTTTTCCCTTATTCCAACCATCCTCACCTAGTTTTTGAGATGCACCTTCTACCACTTTATTACCCACATTCAGCAAAAACGGCAGACAGGGGGCGAGCAATTTAACGATTAAGGCGATATCCATCAATTTATGCGGTTTAACTACAGTTAGTTATACAAGAGTATGTTATCGCATTCCTAACGGGCTGAGGGTTAAGGCTAAATTAGGCATATTTAAGGGGCGGTTAGGTTGGTAAATTGTGGTTTTTTGTCACAAATAAATATTTGTGAAACCCGCCCCTGAATTTAGTATGAAATAGCTGCGGATAGTAACCGATTCAAAATGACTTTGCCCTTTCCATCAGTTACTTGTAAGCGAATCACATTAGAGTCGCTAGGACGCCACACAATTTCATACTTAAGTTTATTATTACGCCAAGTGTAGACTTGACGTTGTTTAGTCCCTGAAGTTGTAGCCCCAACTAAGGTGATATTAGAGCCATTCTTCAGATTTTTGCCTTTGTAGTAATAGGCATTATCCTGAAATGACAGAAGTACTTGCCATTCTTTATCAAGAAATTCGCCCTGAGGGTAATCGTATTTACCAGCAGCTACAGCGTGGCTACTAATAGCAACATCAGCAATGGTTGGTACAGAAAGACCCAAAATTGCAGCTACAGCAATAGCTTTGAAATTCATAAATTTAGTTTTTATCAAGTTTAATTGCTGTTAATATCATACAATATGTATCTGAATGCATAAATATATCTTCATTAAAAAATAAAACATTTAATACCATTTCTTCATGAAGATTCGCGTAATTAGCCTGCGTAGGCAGGCTTTGTTCTGGTTGCCCCAGACTTTAGGTTCGTTTAGTTATCATTCGTCATCGCCTACGCCCCACTATAGCCCATCACCCACCCAGTCAGTAGCGCATTCAAATCTCCCCCTAAACGATGAAAATCCTGCCACCTGGAGTTCTTTTACGATACCTTTGTCACCGGGGAATGTCTGATGGGAATCTCAATCACTAACTCAGCTCCCTTTCCAGGTTCAGAGATACACTCTATCTTGCCGTGATGTTTATCCACTACAATTTGATAGCTGATTGATAATCCCAACCCTACACCTTGTCCCACTTCTTTAGTAGTGAAGAAGGGGTCAAATAGCCTTTGTTTAACACTGGCACTTATCCCTAGTCCATTATCTTTAATAGAGATAGCTACCCAATCAGAATTTACTACCTGAGTACTGATAATTATCCTACTCGGATGATTGTTGATTTCTGCCTTTGTTCGTTGTTGGTTGAAGTTGTCCAAAGACTCAATGCTATTAATCAAGATATTCATAAACACCTGATTTAATTGCCCTGCATAACATTCAACAAGAGGCAAGTCACCATAATTTTTGATAATTTCAATACCAGAATGCTTGGCTTTAGTTTGAAGACGACTTTGCAAAATTAGCAGAGTACTATCGATTCCCTCATGAATATTCACAGGTTTTATCCCAGACTCATCTAGCCGAGAGAAGTTACGCAATGTCAGCACAAGTTCGCGGATGCGCTGGGTACCAATTTTCATAGAAGACAGTGATTTAGGGATGTCTTCTATCATAAAATCGAGGTCAATATTTGCCAAAAATTCATCTATCTCTGGCGCTGTATTCGGATATATTTTTTGGTAAAGGTTGATTAACGTGAATAAATTCTGGGTGTACTCATTAATGTGAGTCAGGTTGCCGTGAATAAAGCTAATAGGGTTATTGATTTCGTGGGCTACACCTGCTACCATCTGTCCTATACTGGACATTTTTTCCGTTTGAATTAGTTGACTTTGTGTAAGTTTTAGCTCACGCAGTGTTTCTTGCAAACGCAGATTTTGTTCATTTAATTCCTGAGTTCTTTCTAGTACTTTCTCTTCTAAATTTCCATAAAGTCGCGCATTTTCGAGAGAGATAGCTGCTTGAGAAGATATGAGTTCTAAGATTTTTAGCCTCTCAGAAGTAAATGCCCCCACAATTAAAGTATTTTCCAAATAAAGAATACCGAGGAGTTTACCTTGATTCAGAATAGGAGTACATAATATAGATTTAGGTTGATATTGGATAATATAGGGATCGGCAGCGAAATTTGTCTCAGTTGTAGCATCGTTAATCAAGAGATATTCTCTCGTATGAGAGACATAATTAATAATACTTACTGGCAGATTTTGACTGTTGATAATTGGTGTAGATTGTAGTTCATGTTGTTGATGAGTTTGGGATTGAACTGCCAGGATCAAATTGCCCTCTTGCTCTAAAATCAATGAAGCTTTTTCTGCTCCTACATTCTCTAAAATCACTTGCATTAAGGTATGCAGTAATTTATCAACCTGAACTTCTGAAGAAATGGCTAGTGATGCTTTGGTAACAGTTTCTAAATCTAACATAGCTGAAATACCTGTACTGCTGGATTCAGCTATTAAGTTGGTAGTTATATCAGTTATATTACTCTGAGTAATGCTAATTGTTTTTTGATTGATGATAGTGGCAAGTAACTGAGGATAGGAATTTTCTAAATTTTCAACTTTCGCTTTAGCCCCCCAACTGGCATAACCGTAATAAGCTTCTATCAGGTAGGTTTGGGCAATTTTTGCCTTACCACAGGCAAGGTAAAACTTAGCAGCAAGTTCATTAGCTAGTGCTTCTTCTTGGATATATTCATTTTCTTTCGCTCCGAGAATTGCTTGGTCATAAAGCTCCATAGCCTGCCAATTATGACCTAAAACTCTGGCTTTCTCCGCTGCTACTAATTCATATTTATGTTTGTAGTTACATGGTGCATGTTCTGCCCAGATTTTCATTTTATTTTGATTTTGTGCTACTTGTTTGAGGTATTGCTTGCGTTCAGAGGGTGAGGCATGGTTGAACTGAGCGAGGAGTGCCAGAGAATGGTAATAGTTGTTTACAGAATAAATTAAGAAACCTGGATCACTTTCTTGATGTTGTTGTACAAATAGCGACATTTTTATCGCACCTTCAAAACATTGAAAGTGATAGTTTAGCAGACCTTTCAAAAAATAAATATAGTTTAATAGAGAAGCATTATTTTGAAGTATAGGCATCATTTCCAACTCATTAAATGCCTCACCCACTAAAGCAAATTTTTCCGATGATTTTCCTTGGCAATTTAAAATAGACTGTCTGATAGCACTGATAGTTAAAGCAATTGCGTCCATTTTTAAGCTTTGTGTCAGTTCAACGAAATTCAGCACTTTTCGCTCAAGTACTTCCAGATTTTCCCCACTTAAAAACAGGTGGATAGCTAAGTCTAAATTAGTATAGCTAGCATATTCTATGTCTCCGCTTTCTAAACCACTTTGTAGTCCCTCTACTAGCGGTATAATTGTTGTTTTAACAGGTTCTTTAAAGTGTCGGATCATGCTATTGAATACAAAAGAAACTTTACATTTGAGTGAATTAGCACTGATTTTGTCCAGCAATTCTAGTCCTAATAGTCCGAATTGATAGCCTTTTTCAATATCCTCAAATTTGTCACACAACATAGCACCATAAAAACTGTAGCCCATAGCAGCAACCTCCGAGTTGCCATGTTTTATCGAAAGCTTGACCATTGCCAAAATAGCTAGTGGAAAGTATAGAGAACCTGCTTGACTAGCAGTAGAAACCAAAGTTCCTAAGAATTGTATAGCGGCTAGTTTATAGGGGTCAGTCATGGTTGGCAAAGTAGCTAAATCCTCAATTCGTTTGCCAAATAACGTCATTTTTGTCTGTACTACTGCTGCAAAAATATGCAGCATTGTAGGTTTATTAGGCAGTGGATTTCCTAAGTTTTTGAGCGCTTGAACACCAATTTCTACAGCTTCTTGATGGCGATTTTGAGCAATATAAGCCTGGATTTGAATTTTATAAAGCCGCGCTTGATGTAAAATCGTCTTGGCTTGTTGCAAGGTGAGATTAGCTAACTCTTTGGACTTCTCAAAGTTAGCGTTTAAGTATTCGGCTTCCACTGTTTCCACATAAAGATCCAGTGTTAGATCATACGCATGTTGCCAACTATCTGCTGCTAGCAGTGCTAAACCCACATGCAAATATCTAATAGCCGCTTCGTAAGCTGTAGCTGATTTGGCTTTCTGACCTGCCATTAAATTGAGTTTAGCTAGTTCATATTTTTCTGACTGACTTGTAATTAAGTCAGTACCAATATTTAGCTGGTTTACCACTTCAAAAATATTTTCTTCTAATTCTGCTGGATTTGTATTTTTTAAGATAATTTGACCAATTTTTAGGTGAGTCGCTTTTATCTCAGTTGCTGGAATTAAAGCATAAGCTGCTTGCTGTACACGGTCATGGAGAAACTTATAATAAACTGTCAGATGCCTGTTGTCTTTTATCAAGTTTTCATCATTGTTCAGGGCTGACTCACCCTGAAAAAGTTTGTAAACTTCATTTGTTGGTAAAATTAGTCCTTCTTGCAATGCTTTCCACAAGTGGGATGCCGTTTTAGCTTGTGATTGTTCTGAGACTATAGATAAGGTATATAAATCAAATTGGTTACCAATACAAGCTGCTATTTTTAAAATATTCTGTGTAGTTTTTGGCAATTTTTGTAACTGAAGGCTTAGGAGCTTAACAACATCATTGTTCGGATATAAATCCTGAATTTCTGGAAGATTATATTGCCAGTAACCAGCTTCAAAATCAAAATTAATTAACCCATTTTCATACAATAATTTGAGTAATTGATTGGTAAAAAACGGGTTGCCTTTGGTTTTATTCAATACTAATTTAGTTAAAGGTATTGCTCTGGATTCTGAGCAACTGAGCGTATCTGCTATCAGATGATTGAGGTTAAGTTCATTCAGCGGGTTTAGGGTAATTTGGTTGACTGTGGCATGAACTTTACGGATATCATCTAAAACCATCATAAAAGGATGTCCGGGACTGACTTCGTTATCCCGGTATGCACCAATCAGCAGTAGGTATTGAGTATTTACCTCGCTCATTAATAATTGAATTAACTTCAAAGATGCTGAGTCTGCCCATTGTAAATCATCTAAGAAAATCACTAAGGGATGATCTTTTCTGGCTAACACTTGGATAAATTTGCCAAATATCAGATTAAACCTATTTTGAGAAGCAATCCCTGTAATTTCCGCAACTTCTGGTTGCTTGCCAATAATCTTTTCTAGTTCGGGTATCACATCAATTATCACCTTTCCTTGTTCTCCCAATGCTGATAAGATTTTATTTTTCCAATCCAGCAATTGGTCTGTACTTTCTGTTAGCAGTTGCCCCATGAGGCTACGGAAGGCTTGTACAAATGCGAAAAAGGGAATATCTCGCTGTAATTGGTCGTATTTACCAGAGATGAAATAACCTTTTTGGCGGACAATTGGTTTATGAACTTCGTTGACGACAGCAGTTTTGCCTATGCCAGAAAACCCGGCAATTAATATTAATTCTATCTGGCCACAACTAACGCGATCAAAGGCACTTAATAATGTGGCAACTTCACTTTGTCTGCCATAAAGTTTTTCGGGAATTAGGAAGCGATTACTTTGATCTCGTTGTGCTAATTCAAAAGCTTCAATTTTACCTTGACTTAACAAAGGTTGTTGGCAAATTTCCAAGTCATATCTAATGCCTCTAGCTGTTTGATATCGCTTCTCAGCCGTTTTTGCCATTAACTTGGTGATGATATCGGCAATAGCTTGGGGAAGTTTGGGATTAACTACCCTCGGATTTATGGGTTCTTTAGCAAGATGGCAATGTACCAACTCTAGAGGATTAGTACTATTAAAAGGTAATTGTCCTGTGAGTAACTCATAAAAGGTGACACCGAGGGAGTAAAAGTCGGTGCGGTAGTCAATTCCTCGATTCATTCTGCCCGTTTGTTCTGGCGACATATAGGCGAGTGTCCCTGACAAACTATTCGGATTTGTGATTTCGGTATTTTCTTTAGGTAAGAGTGAAGATATGCTAAAGTCTATTATTTTAACTTGCTTTGTTTCTGGATTAATAAGAATATTCTTGGGCTTGATATCTTTATGAATAATTTTATTATGATAGAGAAATTCTAGGGCATGAGTAATGGCAATAGCAATAACTAGAAAATCTTCTAGATTCAAAACCTGAGAGTTTGCATATTGACTTAGCGAGATGCCCCCAAAGTCTTCTAAAATTAATGCATAACTATTGCCATAAGGTTCTAGACTGTAGCATTTAATAATATTGGGATGGTCGATATTTTGGGCGATTGCATACTGATTTCTAAACAAAATCAGGTCATTAAATTTGGGATACTGTGTGCTGAGGATTTTGATAATTACTGGGGTCTGTGTCTTTTTTTGGTGAGCACGATAAACTGTAGTTCTAGCGCTAGCATGGATTGCTTCGATAATTCTATAACCCGGAAGTGCGATCGCAGAGACGGTAGTCTTAATCATACGGCTGCTTTGCTGGCTTTAATATAAGCTACACTACCAGGGTAATATTGCTAAATATAGTTACAGAAAATATAGAATCTCTAAGTAGATTCCCTGGGTATGGCGAAGAGACTGAAGGAATATCTTCTGTAGAGTTATCGGCTTTAATTGAGATATTTATGCAAATTGGCAGATAAATTTACATTACTTCAGATTTCAGCTTGAACAGCAAGGAGCCTCTCACCTACCCGCAAGGGAGGTGACGAGAGGAATTGCGAGACAAAAACGAAACGTCCCTTGACCCTTCGGGTTCGCCAGTCACCTGCGACGGGAAACCCGTCTTCAGTGCTGGACTCACCACATCAATCTGCTATTCCTTGACCGGGAGAGGGACAGTTGAGTTTTTGTCAATTTCTTTATTCGGCAGTCGGTCAATCCAGTCCTCAACTATCTGCGTCACGGTTTTGTCTTTGTTTGCTGCATACTGCCTTATTTTGTTTAATCTACGCTCGGACATCCTTACATTTAATCTAGTAGTTTTCATGATTTGTCTACCCATTGTTGTCACTTCTATGTTATCATGTCTATAACAGAAGGTGAGAAACAAGTGAGAACGGCATACCAATACAAGCTACGTCCAACAAAACAACAAGCGCAAGAAATAGACCGATGGTTGTCTATGTGTTGCGCTCAATATAACTATTTGCTGGCAGATAGATTTAATTGGTATGAGCAAAATCGTTGTCCCATAAATGCTTGTCCGCTTGTTTGCCATCTTCCAGAACTACGAGATAATCCCGAATACTTTGGACAAAAAAGAACACTACCTAAGTTAAAAGAGACGCATCCTCATTACAAAGATGTTTATTCCGACGTTTTGCAGGATGTTGTCAAACGAGTGAAAACAACTTTTGACCGATTCTTGAAGGGTGATAACAACGGAAAACGTAGCGGTAAACCAAGATTTAAACCTCGTAGTCGATACAGAACTTTCTTGTACCCAAGGATTAAGCCAGATTGTATTGCTAATAGTAGAATTTCTTTACCAAAATTAGGGCAAATCAAACTTATTTTGCATCGTCCTATTCCAGATGGTTTTAAAATCAAAACTGCTTCGGTTACTAAAAAAGCTGATGGTTACTATATAACTCTAAGCCTAGAAAATTCAACAGTTCCCGAAATTAAACCAGATATCAATTCTGGATTGATATCTGGAATTGATATGGGATTGAAAGAATTTTTGACTACTTCCGAAGGTGAAAGTGTTGCAATTCCCCAACATTACCGCAAAGCACAGAGACGATTACGGGTTATTCAAAAACGTGTATCTCGCAGAAAGAAAGGAAGTAATCGTAGACAAAAAGCAGTAAAACAACTAGGCAAACAACATAAAAAAGTTGCTGATAAACGCAAAGATTTCCACTTTAAAACAGCAAAACAGTTGCTGTCAAAACATGATGTTGTAGTTCACGAAGACCTCAATATCAAAGGACTTTCAAAATCCAGACTAGCTAAATCTATACTTGATGCTGGATGGTCAAGCTTCCTGTCGATACTATCAAACAAAGCCGAAAATGCTGGTTTGTTGGTAATTGCTGTGAATGCTTCTGGTACGAGTCAAGATTGCTCTAATTGTGGAGAGAAAGTACCTAAAAAGTTGCATGAAAGATGGCATGACTGCCCTAATTGTGGATGCAGTCTAGACCGTGACCATAACGCAGCGATAAATATAAAAAACAGAGCGGCGGGGCATCCCGTTCTTAAAGCCAAGAGTCTCCTAAGCAATAGCCGGATTGTCTTGGAAGCCTACACTGTACTCTTAGAGTCAGTGTAGGAATATGTCACTAACGTAACATCAGTACTTTATAGCGCCTGTTCTACAGGAGATTGCCGGATGGGAATCTTAATGACAAACTCTGCACCCTGCCCCGACGCGGACACACAGCGCAGTTGCCCGCGATGCTTATCGACGACGATTTGATAACAGATCGATAACCCTAACCCTGTACCTTTACCGACGGGTTTTGTGGTGAAGAAGGGATCAAATAGCTTTTGCTTGAGGTTTTCGGCAATGCCGATACCGTTGTCGGCAATTCGGATATTGACGCAATTGTCTGCTAGAACTTGAGTTTGAATCCGGATTGACAGCGTGTTTTGCACTCTTCTCTGTTTCTGCTCAAATTTATGTGCTTCTAACTCCCGTAAGGCATCAATCGCGTTACTCAGAATATTCATGAATACTTGATTTAGTTGGCCTGCGTAGCACTCGACAAGCGGGAGGGAACTATACTCTTTAATCACTTGGATGGCTGTATGGTTACCAACAGCTTTCAGCCGATGATTCAGGATTAGTAGCGTGTTGTCGATGCCTTCATGGATATCTACAGGCTTCATCTCTGCCTCATGCAATCGGGAGAAGTTCCGCATTGACAGGACAATCTGGCGGATGCGTTCAGTTCCTACTCGCATGGAAGAAAGTAGATTCAAAAGGTCTTCACGGATAAAATCTAGTTCTATTTTGTGGATGAAATTTTGGATTTGCCCTGATGGTTGAGGATATTCTTGCTGATAAAGGTCTACTAGATGTAATAAGTCTCCTGTGTACTGTTTTGCATAGTGAAGGTTGCTAAAAATGAAGCTGACGGGGTTGTTGACTTCATGGGCAATACCTGCGACCATTTGCCCTAAACTGGACATTTTTTCTGCCTGAATCAGTTGAGACTGGGTATGCTGAAGTTCCCGCAAGGCGGCTTGTAGCTGCTGATGCTCTGTTCTGAGTTGTGTTTCTGATTGTCTTAAAGATTTTTCGGCAAAAAGCCGATCGCTAATTTCTCGTTTGAGTGCAAAATTTACATCTGAGAGTTCAGCGGTTCGTTGCTCAACTTTTTGTTCTAACTGGGATGCTAGATCACAGAGTGCCTTTTCTGCCCGGAGGCGATCGCAAATTTCACTCTCCAGCGCCAATTTTGTGGCTTCTAAGCGGGCAGGACTGGGCAAGGCCAGGGCTACAGGTAATAGTGCCAGCACCATAAATGCGATCGCTATTCCCACTATCACTGTCAAAATCTTCAGGAACTCGGAAATCCAGGTGTTGGGATACCATATCTGCCAAGTCTGGATCACATAAGCGGTACCACAGATACTCAAAAACACCCCAAACACTAGAAACATCCAATGAAACGGTACATCCCGCCCTTTGTAGATGGCATAAACTAGCACAGGTGGTAGCAAAAAATAGGCAATGACGATCAGGTTTGGTAGGTTGTCCAAAATCATGACTGGGACTTTTCCAGTAAGGAATAACCTTCAGCTTATAATTGACAAAGATTATCATAAACTGCCCAATCTGCCAAGCTTACAAGTCCCAAATACAAAAGAACAGGCGATAAATTGATGGATTTTAGCTCTGCCTTACCAACCTTTGTGATCACTTTGCGGGAAGGAGTTGAAGCTGCCTTAGTGGTGGGAATTGTCTTGGCTTACCTGAAAAAAGCTCACCAGAGACGTTTGCAGTCTTGGGTCTACGGCGGAATCATCGCTGGTATTCTTGCAAGTGGTTTAGTAGGAATAATTTTTAGTTGGGTAATTCAAAGCTTGAGTACCACCAATCAGCAATATGCGCCTGTGATTGAGCCACTGATGGAAGGAGTGTTTAATCTGATGGCGATCGCACTTTTGAGTTGGATGCTGATCTGGATGACTCAGAACTCTCAGCGAATGAAACAGGAGTTGGAAGGAGCGCTCGGATCTGCCTTAAAACAAGAAAGTGGGGCTGGCTGGGGGATTTTTGCTCTCGTGTTCTTTGCTGTATTGCGGGAGGGATTTGAAACGGTGTTGTTCATCGCCGGCAACTTCAACCAAGGTTTGGCTCCTACCTTAGGTGCGATCGCCGGGATTATAACTGCCACCTGCATTGGTGTACTTATCTTTAAATGGGGTGTCAGGCTAAATATTCGCCGTTTTTTCACTGTTATGGGAGTGCTGCTACTTTTGATTATTGCTGGACTGGTAGTAACAGCGCTTGCCAGGTTTGATGCCGCAGCGATCGCCTTAGGGTATACTGATCGCAATTCAGAAGCAGTCTGTTTCTACTATCAACGTTTTGCTAAACCACTAGATCGGAATTGTATCTTGGGTCCGATGATTTGGAACACTAGCAAAGTCTTACCAGCAGAAGGTTTTCCTGGCATATTCCTCAATGCTTTGTTTGGCTATACCGACAGGCTCTATTTAGTGCAAGCAATCAGCTATTGTGTATTTTTAACTACAGTTGGGGGCATTTATTTCCAGGGTATTAAGGCGAAAAACTAATTTTAATTGTTCTAAAAGTTCAGTGCTAATCGGTGATGTTGCCAGAATTGGATGCTTAATTCCTCCCCAGATACTCCCAGTGCAGACACGATGGGAAACTAACAATTCAGAAATTTGATTAGAGATTAAAACCTGCGGTGGTGCAAGTTGACCGAGCGATCGCGCGATCTTGTAGTGATAAGATTGTGATAAAGCCTGATCTAGTTGTTGGGCAATGGTTTCTGGGGTTTCTTTTGCCCAATCTAGTAAGAGAATGTAGTGCGGGGGATTGGCAACAGGCACCAAGCTTTTAAAATTGGTTCCTTGCAAGTTAATGCTATTCAAAGCCTGATGTACAAAGGTTTCTTGCAACTTTTCGCCCACTAAATCGCTGATAACTTGATGTCGTCCCAGAAACTCTAAACAAGGGGTTTGGTGATAGTAATGAGTGACGCGGATGCGATCGCCAATTCGATAACGATACAAACCTCCCTTCTGGGACAAAATAATCGTGTATGTCTGTCCAATATTGAGTTCGTGTAACCCATACAGAAAACCAGCATCATTCTCAAACTCAAAAAAAACTTCATCGAGAACCGGAACATAACCCTGCGCGGCAATCAACGGAATTGTCATCGGGGCTTCAGTTGCCAGTAATCCTTTACCCTGAACGAACACACCCGGAAATTGCGATCTCAATCCCTTAGCCTGATCCGCTGCATTGGCACTATCCCAGCAAGAAATCAGCTTCAAGTTTGGCCATAGTTGCATCCAGGGAATATTGCTTTGGCTCAAGAGTTGGAGACGATAATCTGACATCCGGTTGTGTAATTCGGCTCGCAATAACTCCTGATTTTCCTGAATGTATTTTAGGTGTACTTGCAGAAAACTAGGACTCCAAATAGAAATAATTTCCAGTTTCTCAGTTTGCAATAATGCCAAAGAAAGCCGATGTTTAAACAGGTGCGCGTCGTGCAAATCCTCAAGTCCATCTGGCATCACCAACCAGAAACGCAACAACCAACGCAACCAACCATCTAGGTAATCGAGATCGTTCTGTAAACATGAGGCATCAGCTACATTTAATTGAGGCGAGATACAGGCGTAAAGCTTGCCAGTAGAGAATTTAGGCCCATGTAAAATTAAATCATGGGCCCATACACAAAACATCTGATTAAACGATCGCCGCAAAGACTGAGTGTAGGGAATGAATTTCGCTCCCCCACTGCTTCCAGAGGTTTTTTCATAAAACAAAATCGGTTCGGGAGTCAGGGCAATTTGCTGCTGTTTGTGGGGATTTACAATCCACTGGGACAGTGCGTCGTAATCAACAATCGGGACGCGCTGCCAATCTGCAAGAGAATGAATCCCCAAAGCTTTGCCGTATTCACTCTTGATGAGGCGATCGCAAATATCCCGTTGCACAGATGTCTGCATTAACTCTGGGTTATCCAAAGCTTGATGAAATCGCTTTGCTGTTGGTGCGAGGATTTGCCCAAAAAGCTGAATAATCGGACGCATTATTGCACCTGCTGGTTAGGATAAAGGTTTGTGGCAACTGATAAATAACTGCCATCGCTAATGACTACACCGGGAGCAAGATGAGATCCGGCTCCCACAAAGACATTGTTGCCAATCTTGACTTTTTTGACATACAACATTAAGTCCTGCTTCCGGGGTTTGATAATATGGGAATAGATGCCGACACGATGTCCGACAACGACGCGATCGCCAATTGAGAGCAAACCGCGATCGGCAATCTCCAATCCTGGTGTCCAGTAAACATTTCGCCCCACTCTAGCACCCCACAACCGCAACCAACAGGAAAATGCCCCCGGAATCAGCCGCAGCACTGCCTCCAACGCTGGAATTGCAATATAAATTGCCTGAATTTGATGACTACCCCACCAAGGAATATAATCTTTACCACCGAGATAACTAACACCCTCCCGCACAGGATACACCCATTGATGTAAGCGATAAACTAGCACCGGCAACCCATAAATAGAAACCAACACAGCTAAAATGCTAAAGATGCTTGGTGAATAAGCAAAGTAGACTAATGCTGTCCCAGTTAATAGCAATATCATGGTTGGAAAAAATAAAAGAATCGTACTTAAAACTGTCATGAAAATGGAAAGAAGATTTTTTGTTTCCAGGTTAATGAGATGGGAATTCCTATCGTAGATGGTAAATCTGGGCTTTCGTAATAAGTTCCATGTAACTTGTCCCAAATTTTTAGATTAGCACCATAATTAGCATGGGGAAAATCACGGCAATGATGCCAGGCATGATCTTGCGGTAAGATTAACCAGAGAGACAGAAATCCATATAGCCAGCTATTTTCAGAAATCATCAAGCGGCTATGTCGCCATAAATCTAGTGCAGAAGTTAAACTGACTCCAAGTAAATAACCTGTCGGATCAGCTAATAGATATAAAAACAACGTGTGTATCCATAGATAAACAATTAGCAAACTCGTCCAAACTGTGTTGCGAGAGGTTCCTAATACATCCATCTGAGTAACAGTATGATGTACTTGATGCAGTTGCCAAAAGGATTTACTATGCAATAACCGATGATTCCAATAATACAAGTAATCCACTACAACAAAACTCAGAATAAAAGTCAAAATTGGTGATAATTTTAAATATCCCTGTTGATTGGGTAATAAATATTGGTAAAGCCAATAAACTAAAGTAGCTTGTAGTAAGGGAATAAAAATTCCTTGAATCGTTAATCCTACACCATCTAGTAGCCAATCTTCACGACTTTTTGCTTTGAGTTGAGTTCGACTAAATTTATCGCTAATTGTCCAAGTAATTAAGCTTAAAAAAGTTACAAAAATTAGAAGCTGTGCGAAGTTTTGCATATTTAATTTCTGATGGTGGGAAAAGAATGTAGAGACGTTTCATGAAGCGCCTCTACAAGAGTTGATGGAAACTGCTGTAATTTTTACCAGATGTCTATTTAGAAGATTACGGTTGAATCCTCAGTGTTAACTGCACTCTACTCGTGAGGGACTGGGAAGGTAGCCAAGCTAAAAGCGATCGCCTAATTGATTTAATTACCGTCTCTTCCTTCACAGAAGAAGCTTGCTCATCTAGCACCAACTGTCTTACCCGTCCCTGAATAACCTGGAACTCAAACACCAAATCACCACCGAAACCAGTAGGTAGTTGAATTAATTGCAAGTATTGAGTCAGCAGAGTCATCACCTGCTGATCCAATCCCGTCACGCTCAAAACCTGTAGACGAGGGACAGAAGATTCTTCTTTCCGTAAGCCTGTTAACTCTTCCAACTCAGCATCTATTTCATCAGACATTAGCAAATTTAGAACTTGACTGCGATCGCCATAACTAACCGTTTCTTCAGAAACTGATAACAACTCTTCAAGTTCACTAAACTCATCAACATCTACAAATCCGATTTCTGGCTCTGATGCTGGAATACTGCGTTCCATCACCAATTCTTGCATTTCTTCAAACCGTGGCTTCGGTTGTGCTGGAGCAGGTGCAGACATCGGGAATGGTGGGGGTGCAGATTGTTTCTTCGCTTGCGGACTTAACATTTGCTGGTTTAACATCGCACCCCCAGGAGCAGCCTGAGCAAAAGCAACATTCCCAAAAATGCCCTCATGGCTGATACCTTCAGGCATTTCCACCGGCACTTGCACAGATACAGAATCCTGGCTGGGATTGACTCTGACATCATCACTGACGGCAACAAAGGCGGTATATTGCGATAACAGTTGATAAGTGAGAGCCGTATCCGTCACAGCTGCCACACCTGACTTTGTATCACCACTCACCATTTGATTCATCAAATCTTTGATGCGGGAACGTCCCCAAAGTTGGGCAATAGCCGGGTTACCTCTTTCCTGAAAGTCCAGGTTAAAACTGTGTTGATAGCGCCTACCACCCGCAGCAATGCCAGTGATGTGCAACTTTCCAGAATGCCTGTCTGGCTTACGTCCAAATAGCACTAAGGGCTGCTCGGCAAACAAATCTGGTGGTGTAGAGGGATACATGATTGGGGATTCGCCATCACCTTCCCATTGCAATTGAATATTAGCAAAAACTGGATTATTGATTTGGCGGAAAAATTTTTCTACCACCTCATCTACAGGTTCATCGTGGCGAATAATCCGAGCAATACCCCGTCCTAATTCCGCAATGCGATTGAGCAAGAAACGATTCACCGAACTACCTGCACCAAAGCTATGAAGGCGGGTTCCTGGCTGGAGACGCTGTTTAACTTCTGCTAAAATTTGGTTTTCGTTACCGATATAGCCATCAGTCAGCAGCACAATACTCCGCAAGCGTCCCGAATTTGTGACAGGAAAGTTTAATACAGTGCGAATACCGCCTAACATTTCCGTCCCACCACCTGCATTTAACCGATTGATATAATTGATTGCTAATGCGCGATTTTGGGAAGTGTTGGGGAGGGGAACCGGTGAAAGTTGCTGTGTGGTATCGGCAAAATCAATAATGCTGAAGGTGTCTTGGGGATTGAGTCCATTGATAAAACGGCGCATCAATTCCTGACATTGCATCAATGGTGCGCCACCCTGAGAACCGGATGTATCAATGAGAAAGACCACATCTTTAGGGACAACCTGTTCTGGGCGGTACTGGAGGGCGGGAATCAGGTACAGGGCGAAATGTCCACCCCGTTCATCGGCTTGGGTAAGGGTGGTTGTTTGGAGATTATTACTAGCGACTTGGTAGCGTAAAATCAAGTCTTTGTTGGGTATTGTGTGTCCACCTCCTAGTTTTACCTGCACTAGCTGTTCTTCACGGATGATTTGGATTTGGTGAGAGGGTGAGCTAATATCCTGAATTTCAACTCCGGCATTAATTTCAAGGGTTACATTAATATCATGGCGCGATCGCATCCCGGCTGGGAGAATGGGACTATTCAAGCGGGAAGCATCTGGGACTAAATCAGTATCTTGATTTAAAGTCATGGGTGCAATGGCTGAACCACCCCCAACTGCATTATCCTCAATGGTAATCCCTGGAATGTAACGGGGGCCAACAACCATCGGGAAGACAAATTCGTAATTCCCACCCTCAAATTTTAGGCTGTCACTGTAGCGAATGATGACATCAATTTGCTCACCTGGTTTGATGTTTGCTAGGGATTGGGTGAAGATGTTGTCTCGTTCTTGTTCGAGGAGTCCGGCTGTGCGTCCTTGCTTTCTGGCTTGTTCATAGATAGCTAAAGCTTCTTGGCGTTTTTTGATGCTGCCTTGAATTGTGCGATCGCCAATCCGAATCAGCATATCATCAACTGCGGCTTCATCGGGTAAGGGGAAGATATAAACGGCTTCTAGGGTTGTCGTAAAGGGATTTTCAAAGCTTTGGGTAACTTCTACCCGTGAGATGTTACCAGCGATTTTGGCTTTTACTTCCGTGTGTTTGAGGGGAAAAGCGATCTGTTGGTTGGAGTTTTGCAGATATAAGCCACTGGGTTGCTGTTCTAGAGTTTGAGTCATCGTCTTTACCTGGCGCTTTTGTTTGCTGTCTCTAGCGTAGGCGTGTTTTTCTGGGAGATATGCTCAGTTTTGTGCTCAGTTATTGGCTCAGTGGGAAATACTACTGTTCACTAGAAGATATACTGAAATAGTGTTGGCTATAGTTCACTGCTTAGTCTAGATAAGAGGTTATATGTCTGAAGACGCTCTCATAGAAGAAATAGACGAGTTAGAAGCAGATGAAAATTCTGTAGCAACTGAAACTCTCAAGGAGCAGTTATTACAGCGTTGCAAGGATGCTCAAATTGAAACTAAAGTGAGAGAGGATTTATTAGATGGTGAAAAAGTTCTATCGATTGGTATTCCAAATGGTAGGGAAAAACGTTGGGTTAATTGCTATAGAAAAGAAAAAATAGAACTATTACTAAATAGTGAATTTGAAAAATATGTTTTTATTGGAGATTATCATGCAATCTGTTCTTACTCTGACGGAATCATAGAATCAATGATTCGTGGGATTGGTTTGCTTAACCCTTCTCTATCAAATCGCCTATTAAATATCCAATATTCTCCTTTGTTAGGTACAGATTTATCAGAAGACGAAAATGGTAACGTTGAGTTAGTTCCTGATGACGATAATTTATCTGTAAGAATTATTATTGGCTCACCCTCAAGGGAAATGATGGTAATTTCGCGAGGATATTTTGAGCGATATAATTCAATGAGTTTAAAAGTTACAGGTTTAAATGTAAAACAACATGATCAGGCACTTTTGCTTTTAAATAAAATTTCAAATTCTTTGTTTTTCCAGATTGATATTCAAGAAGGTATCCCATTAACTCTCTTAAAATTTAGACGAATGAATAGAGTAAGAAGGAAACGTAGTAAAGAAGAAAGTACATTTATTCAATTTCCTAAAACAGAATTTGATGAAGCTCCAATATCCTTATATTGGTACGCAAGAGGTGCTATTGGAATGCCTCTACTACAGTTTTTAGCTTATTATCAAGTAATTGAATATTATTTCCCTATTTATTCACAAGAAGAGGTTAGGAAAAAGATTAGAGCCATTCTAAAAGACCCAACTTTTCGTGCTGATAAGGATACAGACATTGGTCGTATTTTATCTAGCACTAGTGGTCAGAGTAGGGGATATGGCAATGAAATTACTCAACTTAGAGCAACATTAAATGCGTGCATTAATCCTACTGAGCTTAAAGAATTTATTACAGATACAGAAGATAGAAAAAACTTTTTTTCTTCCAAACAAAAGGGGCTTACTGAGCGAAAAATTCCATTGTCTGATAAAGATGCAGATATTCGTAATCATGTTGCCGACCTTATTTATGATATCCGGTGTAAAATAGTTCACACAAAGGGTGAAGGACATGAAGGAGAAGTGGATTTTTTACTTCCTTTCTCAAAGGAAGTAGAGCTTTTATTTCATGATATTGAATTAATCCAGTACATTTCTCGTTCTGTTCTAATAGCAGCAAGCGTTCCTTTGCAAATTTAAACTTGCTAAGTTAAGCAGGTGGGCAGAAAAAAATATAAGATAGACCTAACCCCCAACCCCTTCCCTACGAGGGAAGGGGAGTATGATTAAAGCCTCTCCCCTTGCAGGGGAGAAGTCTGGAGAGAGGTTTTTTATTTAATTTAGCGCATCTACTTAGCATTTTCTTATTGCATTCCTATCCTAATTCTGAAGAAAGGAGTTGAAAGATGAACGCTCATAAGATAGAACTTGTGTTAACTGAAGATGGAACACTGACGCTACAGGGTTTACCCTTTCATGCAGGGGATGCTGTGGAAGTGATTATTCTGGAAGCTAAAATTTCAGATAACCAAGTAGCACTTAAACCCCAATCAGAGACAAATCCTTATCCTTTGCACGACACACAGCCATACCGTTATGAAAATCCAACAGAACCTGTAGCGTTGGAAGATTGGGAAGTTTTGCAATGATTGTACTTGATACTCATATCTGGGTTTGGTGGGTTCAGAACGATTCGCGACTGACCCAAAAACAGCAACAATGGCTACGAGATTACGAATCTGACGGTTTAGGTATCAGCATTCTCTCTTGCTGGGAAGTAGCGAAATTGGTAGAAAAAAACCGACTGATTTTGCCTGTAGATATTGATAAATGGCTAGAAATTGCTTTATCTTATCCGGGAGTACAACTATTAAATTTGTCCTTGCCGATTATAGTTGATTCAACTCAATTAAATGGATTTCATAGCGACCCATTTGATCAAATGATTGTGGCTACTGCCAGGTTTTATAATTGTCTTTTGTTAACTGCCGATGCGAAAATACTTAATTATCCTGATGTGCAAACGCTAAAGTAGTTAAATGTAAGACTATAAGCTTTCCATGATTTATACTTTGTGCTTTTCATCAAACTGGGAAAATTGAAACAACATTTTGGTCAATAACATGAATTTGAAGTACATCAAAGAAAAATTATTCCCAGTCATTAAAGTAGTATCTATAGTGGGGATAACAAGTGCTATTTGCTTGGAAATATGGGATATTCAATCATTAACAACAAACAATCACCTACCTAGTATCTTAAATCCAGTTTTGATAATTGCTCGCTTGGCGCTGGCGGCTCATTTTGTTGAAGGAGTAATTGCGGCTTGTTATGCACCTGCTAAAAATCAGAAGCCAATCAAATATGGAGTTTATACTTTTTTCGTCGGTCTATTTGGTTTGTTAGAATTGTTTGACAATCATTCCCAGATCCCCGACTTATCTAAGCAGTCGGAATCTGAGCCATAGATGTTATGTCAAACTCGCTGAAGGCATCTGATTCAGGACTAGCAATTGTAGACAAATCCCGTCAACGTCTGGGTTGGACTAAAACCAGCACGGCTCGTTGGTGGCAAGATGCCCACACCTCTAGAGCTACTTTACGCCGATTTTGGCAGGGTGAACGCATTCAGCGAGAAATCTTCATCGCTATCTGTCAAGCTGTTGGGATTGGAAACTGGGAAGAAATCGCACAATCACCTGATGCAGACTTAGGATTTATTGCAGACATCCCCACACCTCAGCTAGACTGGAATGAAGCGCCCGATGTCGAAAGCTTCTATGGACGCAATCAGGAATTAGCACAGTTAGAGGAATGGATCACCAGCCAAAACTGTAAATTAGTCACCATTAACGGTATCGCTGGTATTGGCAAAACCTCCCTAGCACTGGCTTTAGTAGACCGGATGCAGTCAAAATTTGATTGCTTGATTTGGAAATCTCTGCAAACTTCTCCATCCCTCATTTCTCTGCTGAATAGTTTGATAAATTCCTTTGACCAAACCGTTGTGCAAAATATTCAACAAGGTACGGCACAACTCATACAGCAGTTACAAAAACGTCGCTGTCTGTTGGTATTGGATGGGCTAGAGGCTATTTTGTCACAACCAGACAACTTAAGCTATAGTCAATTTATTCAACAATTAAGTCGGGAAAAACATCAAAGTTGCATTCTCGTCACTAGCCGGGAACAACCAAACAGCATTGAAATTAACACAAAAACAGTTTGCTGTTTAAATCTCAAGGGTTTACAAAAATCAGCAGCTGTAGAACTATGGCAATCGAGGGGATTTACAGGTAAAGAACTGGGATTATCGGCTTTAATTCAACTTTATCGCGGTAATCCCTTGGCGCTGAAACTGGTAACGCCATTGATTCAGTCTGTATTTGGGGGGAATATTGCGGCATTTCTGAATCAGCATACTCTAGTTGTAGGCGATCGCTTGCGTGTGCTCCTACAACAGCAATTTGAGCAACTTTCTGGCTTAGAGCAAGATATTCTCTACTGGTTGGCAATTTGGCAAGAACCTGTCTCATTCTCTCGATTGCAAACCCATTTGCTGATATCCGTTGACCCAGCTATGGTTTTAGAGGGCATTATGGCCTTAGAAAGGCGATCGCTTTTAGAAAAATGGATCAGCGATTATGAACCCTCATTCACGTTGCAACCCCTGGTTATGAAAGTGGTGACAGATGAATTAGTTGAAAACACTGCTGAAGAAATTCATCAAGTTGTGCAGAATAATGATCTTCGTCATTTTCAGATATTGCGAACCCATTGGTTGCTACGACCGGGTACTGACGATATTGCAGGCGATCGCATTCTAACTCAACTTTGGAAAAAGCTCTGGCGCTTTTATGGTGCAACTCTGCCACAAATCCTGAATCAGATTTTGTTGTTGTTAAAGGGTCAATCTCCTTTAGCAATGGGTTACATCGGCAGCAATTTAGCGATCCTCTCAGGAATAGACTTGGTATGACCTCTATCTGGACTCTTTGGGGTTTTGAAAGACTTTTGGGTATTAAACCCAAAATGTGACTTTAACTGACTGATTTGGCAATAATCGCGGATCTTCTCCACGAGAGATTGCGGCTCTAATTGATTCTACAAATAGATGAATAGTGTCAGCAGGTGTATGAGAAAATTGTGTCCCGTATTTAGCGATCGCATCACCCTGAATCTTCAGAATCTCAATGTCTTGCTGGATAATGTGTTGAGCCGTCCACCACACTAACGGACGTGCTAATTTGTTCCAAATACCGTAGTTATAAGTGACATCGGTATAAACCAGGGTTGAGTTATCGGTTTCGGGGATGGATTGACTGGTAATGAACAAGTGACGATTTTGTGCCATTTTATATTCCACAGAGGTAATATTTGGCAGATAAAAGCGATCGCAATGTTGAATCTCAAAACCTGGGGAATTGAGAAACCGGGTATACCATCCTAGATTACTGGTTTCGTTGTGATACTCCACCAAAACCGCACCATTACAACGTTCTACCGTCATTTCTAACTTTTGTTGGTGAGAGGTACGGAAAACACCAGGATGAACAAAAGCCGTATGGGGAATATCAATAAAGTTCTCTGCACAATTGGTAACGTTATTCGCAAAACGGTTAATTACTCGCACCGTCTCCCATCCTCGTTCTTGATAGTGAGGCATTGCAAAAGGTTCTAAGTCAACACTTGGGGTTTCAGCTAACCGCACATATACATAACCATCCTGTTCTCTGGTTGGGTAATGCTTTGCTTGACGTTGTTGGGAAGGTTTAAAGGAATCTCCTTCAGAAGGAACAGCAATAACGGTACCATTGCGATCGTATATCCAACCATGATAAGGGCATTGTAAAGCGCCGTCGCAGACTTTACCTGCTGATAGACGGCTACTGCGGTGCAAACAGCGATCGCGCAACGCTACAGCTTGTCCATCCTCACCCCGAAAGATCGCTAACCATTCTCCTAATAGCGATCGCGCCAGTACCTTGTTAGGTTGTAGGTGGTCGCTCAGCGCAACAATATACCAAAAATCTGCAAACTGCATAGTAGATATAGTGGTTCTCTATGGATTAGGGATTTCCAAATAATAAATTACTCCATAAAAATCAAGAGTCAAGAATTAATCGGTAAGGATACTGCATAAATCACGATTGTCTTACCGATAAATCAATCAGCATGCCGGTTCTTTGCCATTCAGGAAACAACACCCAGAATTTGAGAAAAAGACCGAATTAGCTATAAAGTTGATAGACCTCACTCTCAACGCCTGGATATCAAACAGAGATAGTGATTGTAGATGCTAGCTAACAATACATCCTTTCTATATCTTTTCGATTTTTTGACTGGCTGACCCTGAATCGTGACACACTTGCTGCGAATATCGCTAGTTTGGGCTTCATTTGGGCGTAATTTTAGTCTAAGTCCCAGAAATATGGCAATTTCAGTATCTAAAGAGTATTCCTACAAAATCGCTCCTATGATTGATCAAGTGGTTAACGAGTTTTGTCACTGGCCTCTCGGTCATGGTATGGTTCACAGGGTGGAGTCAGAATTTTCTTGGATAAAAGCCAAAGAGTCTGCGGATCAAGTTGTATTTCAAAACATGGGGAAATACCTGAGTGATATTGAAATAAAAGTACTTCAGGGTTCCTGGGACGGGAAAACTTATGATGAACTAGCCAAAATTTACGGCTATAGTGCTGAGTATCTTAATAAAGATGTTGGCAACAAATTATGGAACAAGCTTTCAGAGGCATTAAGAGAAAAGGTTAGTAAGAAGAATTTTAAGGAAGCGCTTCTGAGAGCATGGGAGGAACAACAGAATACATCTGCTAGCACCAATGCACCATTACCAGCATCCCCATCTGTGACAGAGTTACCATTTCCAGAGGGGTCAGTAGCTCTGGATTCTCATTTCTATATAGAGCATTCCGGCATCGAGTCTTTCTGCTACGAGACTATTTTGAAGCCAGGTTCCCTAATTCGGATTAAAGCTCCAAAGCTCATGGGCAAAACCTCATTAATGACCAGGATTCTCGCTCATGCTGCTAACCAAAATTGTCAAACAGTGTATTTGGATTTGAGCAATGTAGATCGAGCAATTTTAACGAATTTGGATAAATTTCTCCGCTGGCTCTGTCTGATGGTTGGTCGGCAGTTAAGGTTAAAAAACAAATTAAATGATTATTGGGATACTGATATTTTGGGCAGCAATGATAACTGCACAGTCTACTTTGAGGAGTATTTATTGGCAGAAATAGACTGTCCACTGGTCTTAGGGTTGGATGAAGTGGATCGGGTTTTTCCCTATACCGAAGTGATTGAAGACTTTTTGGGGATGCTGCGAAGCTGGCATGAGAAGGGGAAGATTTCTGAGACCTGGAAACAACTGCGGCTGGTGATGGCACACTCTACCGAAGTTTATATCCCGTTGGACATCAATCAATCTCCGTTCAACGCCGGGGTACCAGTGGAGTTACTGGAGTTTGATGTTAAGCAGATACAAGATTTAGTTCGCCTTCATGGACTGAATTTTCAGGATACCCAGTTAGAGGAATTAATCAAGATGGTAGGGGGACATCCTTATCTACTGCGGTTGGCAATATATGATGTTAGCTCTCTTAAGGTGACGCTGAAGCAACTATTGCAAGAGGCTCCCACAGAAGCGGGAATTTATAGCAATCATTTGCGGCGACACTTAGAAACGTTGCAAAAATCTCCAGAACTGGCTTTGGCGTTAAAAAAGGTTGTTACGTCACCGGAGCCGATTGAATTAGATTCCATGCAGATTTATAAGTTGCACAGTATGGGACTGGTGCGGCGTCAAAATAATTATGTTGTACCCCGCTGCAATTTGTATAAAGAGTATTTTTCCAGGGTTTTAAGTTGAAGATCAAGTCGAGATATTTCCAAGAACTAAGAGGATGTTTTAAAAGTATTGGGCGAATATAATTCGCTACCACACAAGCAAAGTCCGCCTGCGCGGACTCAGTTTAATAAAAAAATAATTGTCGAATGGCACTAAGAGGATGTTTGAAAAGTTTTAGGCGAATATAATTCGCTACTATACAAACAAAGTCCGCCTGCGCGGAAAGACTGAAAAATCAAGGGTTTCAAACCCACGGAGGTGGGTTTTGTCTGTGTAGCCGCGAATTATATTCGCCCATTTAAGTAATAAATTAGACTTTTCAAACAACCTCTAAGATGCCATAGGCTAAGGCATAGTGAATTATTGATGTTGCAGTACTTTCTGCGATAATACACCCTAGGTTTGGACAAAATTGTCAGAATTTCAAAAACCCAATTTATCGTTGTTAATAGCTTGAAGCTGCTGCCAATTTACTCTGGAAGCACCATACAAAACAAAGTTATTTAATAACCCATAGGCACTACCGCAGTTATAACCTTTTTCTTTGGTATTAACTTGATCAGCTACGACACATTTCTTATCTGCTAGCTGATTAACAGCGACGAAGATATCTACTCCATCTGGAAGAGAGGCTTTGTAAGTTTGTAACTTTTCTTGATCGAACGCATCCAGAATGCTTCCTTTTGCATCTCGTGGCGGTAGTGACCACTCTTTTGGATTATTGCTACCTCCTAACTGAATGGCTTCAGCATAAGCCCCATCATAGGCTCCGTTATGTGTTGCGTATCGATTCCATGTGTTATTACGCTCTTCCCCAACAAAGGGGTTAGAAGTATAACCAGCTAGCCAATATTGCGACATAAATTTTAGAAAAGCTTTTGGTTCTACAGCAAGAGAACCTGTACCTGGACTTATACCTGAGCCTGCATAAGGAAAAGGTACTTGTTTCAAATTCCACGACCAATTAATTAAGCCAGTTTTTTTATTTTGCCAACTAGTAAAATCGCAGACTTTTCCTGTCCATACGCAGTGGGGGCGCTTAGTATCCCATGTAGTTCCATAGTATGATTTCCCATTCCAATCGCGTTTTTTTGGTTCGCGATCACCAGGCAAATTTGGTACTAATGAAGTAATAAAAACTCCTTCTGTAGCTGTAGTTTGTACATTTAGCTGAGTTTGAAAAAATATGTCCAAAGCAGAACCTTTATGCGTTTCTGGCTTACCTACTTCAGCACCATACCTTTTAGATCCCATCAGCCGTTCCAAAATAATAGTAGGAAAAGCCGGACTAGTATTGGAGTAGCTATATTTTGTGCCTGGAGAATAGCGCAGACAACGCCCTGCCATTACCAACATATACTCTGATAATGTGGGGTCAGAAATAAAGTAGCTTTGATTTAAGCTTAGTTGATTTTTAGCAGAATTAACGTTTTGATTTCCCCATTCTTGTCTGACTATCTTTTCTTGATTTTCAAAATCTGCTTTCGTTTTTAAGTTGCGAATAACTGGTATGTTAGGAACTATCTCGTCCTCAAAAGATGGGGCGCTGCGTTGCAATCCAGCACGATGAGATAAAAAATTACCTAGTGTAACAGATTGCCACTGTTTATCAGCGTAGCCTGATTTTAAATCAGCACAGAGCGTTTCTTTTTCCTTGTCACCACCATATTTAAAGCTATCTTTTATCGCTACAGGATATTTGACTTTACCCGAAAAGACTTCATACAAATTCTTGGGAATAATTGCGACAGGATAAGATTTATTTGTTCCAGGAATTAAGGGCGGATAATGTTGTGGATCAAATAATTTCAACCCTTCAATTTGCTCATCAGTTAATTCCAGACCACCTTCATCTTTGGCAACCTTTTTTAATGCCCAACGTACCATTGCAAAGGTCGCGGTTTTGCTAATACTACCAACCCGCATAGGTGTATTTGGCTGTACTTGATAAGCCAGAGGAGCTTTCAGATCATCTCCACAAGCTGGGTTCCAATTATCTGTTGGTCTGCCATTCATTCGACCTAGACCCCAAATCCCTACGGGTTTACCTTTAACAGCAACACCCAGTACTGCTGCACCGACACAACGATGGTGCATAAATTCAGTCAGAGATTGCAAAATTGGGTCAAGTTGAGGAGCACCAGAACCTGTGATGGGAATGTTGTTTGGATCTTGAAAATTAGGCTGTGAAAATGCAGGCGCTGAAGGTAGAAATGAACTGGTTGTAATTAAGCTTAAAGCAAATAGGGAGCGGATAGGTGAGTTAGCTTTACGCATTGAACGAGTTAAGAACTTATGCTGTACCATAAATTTGAGACCTACAAAATTTTTGTATATCAGTTAGTACGTAGGAATGAATGGAAATATGCAGTAGGAATAAATCAGTAAAAAAGACAAAGCGATCGCTCTTAGTTCTTTGTAGACTGAGAGAGCGATCGCGCAAACCTATAGTGATAGTGCTGGACGCGATCTGCGCTTGGCAGCAGCGCTTCGCTATCGCGTAGCGTGTCGTAGGCATTAGCTAGAAATGATAATTCCTCTTTTTTGACTCTCCAGAGCGATCAACACGCTGGCAATCACGCTGTTTCAATGTCTCCCCACCGCTTCGTTTCAGATTTTTTTGATGTGTCAAGCACCTTGTTGGCGCTAATAACGTTGGATACCATCCGAGTTCCTGTTGCCGACGGCAGAATCTTGACGCCGACACCACCGACACCGCCGTTCTTCTCAAAGCGGTTATTCATCAACATTGCAGCGTGAGAACCCAGCAAAGCACCACCAATTCCGCTTCCCTCAAAGCGACAACCGGATATCAAATAATCGTTTCCCCACCCCATATTGTTTTCAGGTGGTGGAACCGGGTCATTATCTTTGCCAAAGATTAGAAGACCCCAACATTTTGCTTGATTCAGGATACAGTCGCGAATTCTCCAGTGGAAAGCGTTTCTGTGCATCACAATGTTGAAGTCGTTTTGAAAGATGCTGCTACGGTCAATATATACTGAGAAAGCGAACAAACCAGGACGACTGCCATAGATTCCGGCAAAGAAGCCTGTGATACTGACATCTCGGATGAAGACTTTGTTAGCACGCGAGACATCAATACCGATATTAACTCCACCCCCGAGGCATGCGATCGCTAGATCGCGGATAGTAATATTGGTAGCAGCTTGATCCAAACGAATTGCAGAAACGCCGTCAGGAAGATTATTGAATATGAGTTGACCTTCTCCGTCGATGCCAACGCCTGCAAGAGTAAATCGAGAGGGAATTACCAGTGGTTCAGAGAGGTGGCAAACCTTATCGATAATTAGTGTAGCATTGCTGTATTCGGTGTTTGCTACTGCTTTGAGGAAGCAAGGCAGATTCTTGCAGCCACCAATTAAATCTTCAATTTCACTGAGGAAGTAGAAGCGGGTGTTAATGGGCTTCTTCCCCTTTTCTTCGAGTTGCTGATTGTACTTTTCGAGCTTATCAATGGCTTCGGGACAACCTGGATCGGGATTGGCCGTAATATCTGTAATGTCTGGCCCTTTAAAGAGCGCGAATTTATTTAATTTACAGATTCCGCTATAAAGCGGTAAATCCTTATCAGTGGGTTTAAAAGGGGATGATTCCGTCATCTGTTTCTAGCCTTCTTAGTTGACATTAATTTCTTTTGATTGCAAACTCATCTGTATATTTATTTATTGACCAGGTGTGGCAATGAGCAAACCAATTTAACTTGCTTGCCCCTTAAACTAATCAATAGCTATTGCCGAGAATTTTCCTGTGTAACTTTGGCAAACTTTTCAATCCGAGAACTGATATTTTCTATTTGCCTGACTGAGATTTGTAATGTTTCTTGAGCAGCTTTAATTCCTAAATAAACTCCCGAATCTAAAACTCGGCTCAACTCTGTTTCGGCTCTCTGTTTATTTTCTTGGCTGCGATCGGGAAACTCTTTGGCAATTGATAAAATTATTCCTCCAAGTACCGAGTTGATAATTACATCAAAAACTAAATCAGGAGCCGACTCTGAATTACCCCACCAAGGAGAGACGATATCCTCTATTTCAGTAAGATAAGGAATGAGCCACTGAAGTACTTGCTCTTCAGAAGAAATATTATTCAAGGAATATCTTGCTACATGACCCAGGTATAGTATTCCCTCACGACTCAAGCCTTTTTCAACAGTTCTGGGCGATAATTCCTCTACTAGCGGATAACTCCAACGTATTCCCCATAAGGCTGTTGCAAGTATTGATTTTTGGATTTTTTTAGGAGCCAACCAAACACCAATATTTCGCCAGTAGGTTTTGATATCGTTGTAAACTTTTTTGTCTTTATCAGAAGCATTAAAGCCTATGATATTGATGTTAACGAAGTGATGCCAAGTTGCATCCACCGCAACTCTTCCGACATTAACTTTATGTCCGTCATAAGCTCCCAAGACACCAAAAATTTTGGCTTTTGTTGGCAGACTGGAGTATTCATCCTTGTGACCTCCAATAACTATTGCTTCCGCAATCACTTCTGGTTTTAGGGGTTTACCAGTCTTTGGCAAAATAGGATACTCGGTTATGGTATATCCATCAAAGGGAAAAGTTTTCGTTAAATCCTCATCAACATAGCATTCACCCTCGTGCATATGATCCGGAAGAACTTTGATTACACCGCGAACTTTGGAGAGCAAAGGATGAGGATAGCGTTTTATGAAAATCCCCTCTTTATTCCAATATATAGTTTTGTACATTTTGGGAATAATTTGCTGGGGAATATCATCCGATTGGTCATCAAATTGATATCCGAAATCGTTTCCTTCCCTCAAGGTGTCATGTCTTTTAGAAAAACCTTCACCTTCATCAAGCTCTCCCATTCCAACTGGCGGAGCCACAGGTTCTCCATATAGCCCCTCTTTGGGGAAATACCATTTCCGCATACTTCTGACGCGAGGTATACGGGCGCATAGTCCATTTCCTATATCTTCATGATCTCCTGTAGCAAAAACTCCTCCGCCATTATCCATAAACTGAGAAATAATTCTCAGTTCTTTGTCATTCAAAGATAATGTGCTAGATGTTCGGGACATTCCAAAAAACCAGATTTCATCATAATATTCAGGCTTAAAGTTATCGTCAAATACAAAAGCCTCCTTGTTATCAGCTCCGTTAGCATCCTTAATTCGATGAACTTTAGTTATCTTGAAATCGACATACAAACCAAGATTTACAGAATTAATTTCGAGAGCTTTAATAAATTCTGACAAACCAAAATCACCTTCGCCAAAATCGATTGTGAACTGTGAGTTTTTATCTCCAACTATTAAAACTCTAATCACTGTGGGCGGTAAAGTGTAAGTGTCAATCATTTGACTATCCTTGATTAAGTTATTGGTGTAAAAACGAGAAAATGTTTTGAAAGAAGTAGAAGGTTCCATTCCGGCAATAACTAGGCAAGGGAGAAAGACTCTACAGCATTATTAGAGTCGTCTCCCTAACAGACATTAAGGGATTGAAATGAAGAGAGAAACATCTACATGATAATTGAAGGGGCTAAATTTTTAATTAGCCTTGTTCAAGGTGAGTTTCACAGATGTCTTATCAACCATTTCACAAGAAAGCTTGTTATTATTTTGATGTTTGCATTTGAAAAACCAACTGGTTTTCTTGTCTTTTCGCTTGAATTCCAAAGTTGCATTATTAGGACTCAAAGAAGCAACTACAGTACCACTGTCAAGAATAGAATTATTTTCTCCTATAAATTTCCAGGTTCCTTGCTGGCTTGCTCCCGGGTTTATAACCATTTCGACATCGGTTGATGTATCACCAGTTTGAGAATAAAGATACCCTTTCCATTTACCAACAATCGAAGGTGGGGACGTAATTACGTCCTTAATTTGATGGTGATTAGCCTGTAATGATCGTAAGGAGTTGGCAGAAACTTGACAAGTATAGCCCAAAATTGCCATTGTGGAGGAAAAAGATACCGTCATCAATGTGGCAAGGAAGATGTATTTTACAGGCTGTACAACTGGCTTCGGAATAGCCGTTTCTTGACCCTGAATCGTGGCTTTATCGGTGAGTTTAGTCATAGGATCACGCTCTTCGCACGAAACTTTAAAATTATGCTTAGTTATCTTTTCGTCCATAAGAAACCTCCTCAAAAATTCAGAGCAGTTTTGAAAGTTATTAACGCTTAAATGTTTGTGCTTTTTACTGCACATTCGCTTTCTTTTACCAGTTTCTTGCTAAAACATTGGAGTAACAATGGGGAAAAATCAGGTTTTAACCGAAATAATAAATATCTTGAGTTTCAGAATTTATAGGAGAAAATCAGGTTTTCTGCCTAACCTCTAGACGATCAGAGCGGTTATCGCATAATCAAGCCTAGATATTGGTGCTGGCAATGAGCGGAGAGTATCCAGCAGATAGGGTCAAGTCGCTTTGCTCCAATTAAAAAAAGGTCAATAAAAGACAAAGCGATCGCTTTCATTTCTTTTTAGACTGAAAGAGCGATCGCGGTTTCGACCATTTTGCAGCGGGGGGAGTGAATAATTACTATGCAGAGATGAACACCTGATTGGGGTTGAGATTAGTAATATTTTGGTCTTGCACAACACCAATCAAATCACCCCTGTAGAAGATACCAGTGTCTTGGGCATTGCTACCTTCCCAGTTCGCAAGCCCAAGCGAGTAAGCGTCTGTGAAAATGCCTTGTATCTGGATTTTGTCGCTTTGAGTTAAGCTAAAGTCGGTGATTGTGGCGTAGCTATTTCCGAGGTAGTAAACGCTATTTGCGTCACCCAACGCGAACGTATCCTTTTCAATGCCACCCGTGAGGATGTCGAATTCATTTTGCCCAAAGCCGAAACCAGTAAGTTGATCGTTACCACTCCCGCCCAAGAGACGATCGCTGCCCGTACCGCCAAGTAGAGTATCGTCTAAATCACCACCAATCAGCTGATCGTTACCATAGCCGCCAACTAGATAGTCGTAGCCAAAGCCGCCAACTAGATAGTCATTACCAGCGCCACCATCAAGAACGTCGTTATCATAGCCGCCAACTAGAGTGTCGTCGCCAAAGCCGCCATATAAAGTGTCATTACCGGCGCCACCATTAAGAACGTCTTTACCATAGCCGCCAACTAGAGTGTCGTCGCCATAGCCGCCATATAAAGTGTCATTACCGGCGCCACCATTAAGAACGTCTTTACCATAGCCGCCATATAGAGAGTCGTCGCCAAAGCCGCCATATAAAGTGTCATTACCAGCGCCACCATTAAGAACGTCTTTACCAGACCCACCATATAGATAGTCATTTCCACCAAGACCCAACAAGATGTCGTTGCCTGCATAGCCATAGATTGTGTCAGATCCATCCTTTAATAGTGGTGGGCCATTAGGGACTAGAGTGACTTCCAGATTGGTACCAACTAATTTAGGTCGGAATTGACCATTATTGAAGGTATCGTTGTCATTGAAAGGGGTGCCATGAATAATTGCCATTTCAGTTGCTTCTTGTTTTTCAGAATTTGATGCAAGGGTTACAGCTAGTGCCGCTTGCTATTGCGTTTAACCAACTTAACCTCATATACATTAGTTTCTTCCCAAAAAATGAGAGATACAATGGGAATAAAATCAGGTAATTCAATCAACGAAAAACTGTTTTCCTTAACGAGGAGTAGCAAAAAATCGGATTAAATCAGGCGACTTAAACTCCAAATAGGAAAAAATCAGGTTTTCTAGTCAAACTATAGATATTTAAGGCGATTATCGTATAATCAAGCCTAGATTTTGGTGCTGGCAATGAACAGAGAGTATCCAGCTAACTATGAATATCACTTAGGCGGCAGTCTTCCAGTTGATGCGTCAAGCTATGTAATGCGACAAGCAGACTCAGACTTTTACGCTCTTTTGAAAGCAGGTGAGTTTTGTTATGTGCTGAATTCGCGGCAAATGGGCAAGTCTAGCCTGCGGGTACGGACAATGCAAAGACTGCAAGCGGAAGGGGTTATCTGTGCTTTTATTGACCTAACCGGAATTGGTAAGGAAGATGTTACAGCAGAAAAGTGGTATGCCGGACTTGTCCAATCTCTGGTAAGCAGTTGTCAGCTTGGCAAGAAATTTCAATGGCGGACTTGGTGGAAAGAGCAGCGGGAATTATTGTCACCCGTACAGCGTTTGAGTTTGTTTATTGAGGAAGTTTTATTAGGAGAGATTGAACAAAAGATTGTGATTTTTGTCGATGAAATTGACCGAGTTTTGAGCCAGAGTTTTTCCCTAGATGATTTTTTTGCCCTGATTCGGTTTTTCTATAACCGGCGGGTGGATGAGCCAAAATATCAGCGTCTCACATTTGCTCTGTTGGGGGTGGCGACTCCTTCAGACTTAATTGCGGATAAAACCCAAACACCGTTTAATATTGGTAGAGCGATCGCACTCCACGGCTTCCAACTCCACGAAGTCCAACCGTTAACCGATGGTTTGACGGGAAAGGTGAGCAATCCCCAAGAAGCGATCGCCCAAATACTAGACTGGACAGGTGGGCAACCTTTTCTCACCCAAAAGCTGTGCAAGCTGATGGTTGAGGAATCAGCATTGGGAAATTCCCCATCGGTTGAACAGGTAGTAAAGTCGCGAATTATTGAAAATTGGGAATCCCAAGATGAGCCAGAGCATTTGAGGACGATTCGCGATCGCATCCTGAGAAATCAGCAAAAAGCAGGGCAGTTGTTGGGGTTATATCAACAAATTTTGCAATCCCCCCCTTACAAAGAAAGCGAGAATCTAAAGCCCCCCTTTTTAAGGGGGGTTGGGGGGATCTCTGCGGATGGCAGTTCAGAACAAACCGAATTGCGACTGTCAGGTTTAGTGGTGCAGCAGCAGGGAAAATTAAAAGTTTACAACCAGATTTACGAGCAAGTTTTTAATCGGGGGTGGGTAGAGAAACAATTAAAAAAGCTGCGACCTTACTTTGAGGCTTTTAATGCTTGGCTGGCTTCCACTTATCAGGATGAATCGCGGCTGTTGCGAGGTAAAGCATTGCAAGATGCACTTTTGTGGTCAAATAATCAAAGTTTAAGTCCGCTCGATTATCGTTTTTTGGCAGCTAGCCAAGATTTAAATAGGCGAGAAGTTCAACAGGCTTTAGCTGTCCAAGAAGAAGAAAGTCAGATATTAGCGAATGCGAATGAAACTTTGGTTTTGGCTCAACAACAAGCTAAGGTTAAATTAACTCAAGCCAAACGCAGATCTACCCGTATTGTTACTATCGGTTCTGTAGTTTTGCTAATTTCTGTAATCACAGCAATCTTGATACAATTACAAGTAAAAAAAGCTCAACAGGAACTAGCCGAACGACAAGTAGTCCTGCAAACTTTATTTTCTAAAGCAGCTTTGGTTTCAGATCCTTTTGACGCACTGCTGAAAGCATTACAAGCAGCACAGCAGATGAAAAATTTAGCAAAATCAGCGACCAACGATACACAAATGCAGGTAATGAGGGGGCTGCAACAGGCAATTTATCATGTGAGAGAACGCGATCGCGCCCTTGGTCATCGTAGCGGTATCAGAAGTGTGACTTTCAGTCCCGATGGCCAAATTTTTGCTTCTGGAAGTGAAGATGGTACGGTAAAGCTGTGGAATGCTGGATCGGCTAAATTAATCTCAACCCTGACAGGACATACTGGTAGAGTTTGGAGTGTGAGTTTTCATCCTCATAGCAAGATTTTGGCTTCTGGTAGTGAAGACGGTACGGTAAAGTTGTGGGATGTCACGCACAGCACTTTAATTAAAACTATTAATGCTCATCGTAGCTGGGTGAGAACTGTTAGTTTTAGTCCCGATGGTCAAATTCTCGCTTCCTGTAGCTCTGATGGGACTATCAAGTTGTGGAAAACAGCAGATGCAACATTATTAAAAACTCTTAAAGGACATACTCATATCGTTACCCATATTAGTTTGAGTCCCGATAATCAAACTCTCGCTTCAGCAAGTTTTGATACAACCGTGAGGCTGTGGAATATTGGCAATGGAAGCCTCGTAAATACTCTTAAAGATCATAAAACTCATACCAGAAGTGTCAGTTTTAGTCCCGATGGTAAAATCTTAGCTTCTAGCGATGAAGAAGGCATAGTGAAACTGTGGAATGTAGCAGATGGAACTCTACTGCAAAATCTCCCAACTCATCGCAGAGCCGTCTGGAGTGCAATTTTTAGTCCAGATGGCAAAAATCTAGCCACTATCAGTTCCGATAGTACCGTCAAGTTATGGAATTTAGATGATATAAACGACAACACAATCGAACCGCAAATTCTCAAAGGACATCGCGGGAGAATTTGGAGTATCGGTTTTAGTCCTGACGGCAAAACTCTTGTTTCTGGAAGTATGGATAGTGCAATCAAGTTATGGAATTTAGAAGTTAAGGAACCGCAAACGATTAAAGGAAATAGCACTAATGTTCAAGCTGTAAGTTTTAATCCTGATGGTAAGATGCTTGCTTCCGGTAGCGACGACTCTAAAATAAAGCTATGGAATATTAGAAATGGTACTTTACTCCAAACTCTTAACGGTCATCAAGCTCCGGTGGTAAGTGTTAGTTTTAGTCCAGATGGTAAGACATTAGCTTCTGGTAGTAATGACAAAACAGTTAAGTTGTGGAATGTTCAAGATGGTAGATTACTAAAAACCTTCAATGGTCATCGTGCTTGGGTCAGAAAGGTTCGCTTTAGTCCAAATGGGAAAACCTTAGCTTCTGGCAGTTCTGATAGTACGGTAAAACTTTGGAATGTAGCAGATGGTAGGTTGCTGAAAACCTTTAAACAACCTCGCAGTATTGTAGCCGATTTAAATTTTAGTCCAGATGGAAAAACTCTAGCTGTGGCTTGTTCAGATGGCGATATAAAGATATTAAATTTAAAAACAGCTACTTTAACGCAGAGTTTTCCCGCCCATAGCAGTTGGGTAAATACCATTAGTTTTAGTCCAAATGGTAAAATTTTAGCTTCTGGTGGTTCGGATAGTAAAGTCAAACTATGGAATGCAGAAAATGGCAGATTATTGTTTACCCTAGAAGGACATTTATCTAATGTAACTAATATCAGTTTCAGTCCTGATAGCAAGATTTTAGCTTCCTCTAGCGATGACAGTACTGTAAGGGTGTGGAATGTAGAAAATGGTCTGGAAATATCAATTTTAGAAGGACACCTCGGCAGCGTTACTAGCGTTATGTTTAGTCCAGATGGTAAAACACTGGCTTCTGCTGGTCTTGACAATACTATTAAAATGTGGAAATTAGAACTTGGTTTAGATAATTTTATCAGTCAAGGTTGTTTGTGGCTGGAAGATTACTTTACTTCCCATCCTGAAGAAGCTGGAAAATTTAGCAAAATCTGTCCAAGGCGTTTTGGTAGCAATGATGCGGAAACTTCCGCTAATGTCAAAACTGGAGTTTAGTCTAGTTCCCGGTGCGAAACCCGAAACCTTTATGGGGATTGAGGGACTTCCAAAGAATAAATTAGTCAATAAATAATCATCATCATTGTACGAGGGGGCGATCATCTTAATAGTCTTCACAACGGTGAAACTCAGAAAAGAGGTAAATTGCCAAATTTTGGACTCCACCATCCTTTTGCTGTATTAAAGTACGCCACATCCTGATGTTTCTTATCCTTCCAGGAATCTTTAGCCGAACACCGGAGCATAGTTTTGCTCTGTCCATCCTTGATGTAACTGTACTCCTCCAAAGGTTTTTTGCAGACTGGACAGGGATATGCAGTCTTCTTAACTGAAGGCTTTTGAGAATTTTCATCCTGAGATGTTTTAGTTTTGGGTGCTTCCCAAGCTTTGTTAAAGGCGTTCCAAAACAGCACAATGTTTTCACACCCACTGACACATTTGAGGAAGTATTTCCTTCTAACTTTAGTGCTCGGAATTTTGGCTAAAAAGTTTTTACAATCAGGACAGCGAGTTTTAGAAGTTTCATATTTGCTCGCAACCACACTATTAGTTTTCACTGTAGCTGATGAATTGACAACCACAGTTTTAGCTTTGGAAAGCGCTG
This sequence comes from Cylindrospermum stagnale PCC 7417, assembly GCF_000317535.1. NCBI lineage: Bacteria > Bacillati > Cyanobacteriota > Cyanophyceae > Nostocales > Nostocaceae > Cylindrospermum > Cylindrospermum stagnale. The sequence continues at coordinate 2,328,830 of NC_019757.1, read as the reverse complement.
GTGCAAAGTAATTTTGATTCCAAGTAGTTAGGTAATGTTGCCAAGAGTCTTTTCCTTCAGAGATGGCGTCTAGTGCATCCTCCATCTTGGCAGTGAATTCTGCTTCTAGTAAATCTGGTAAAGCCTTTTGTAAAAACTCATCAACTTCTAACCCCAAGGCTGTAGGTTGAAGATTGTCTTTTTTCAACTCCACATAATTGCGTTTCTTTAAAGTAGAAACTGTCGGAGCATAGGTACTGGGGCGACCAATTCCTTTTCGTTCCATTAGTTGCACCAGTTTGGGTTCGCTGTATCGTGGTGGTGGCTGTGTTTGTTTTTGCTCATGTCCGGCATTCTCCAAAGTGAGCGTTTGTCCCTGTTGCAATGAAGGTAAAACTGCATCCTTGCTAAGATTAGGCCAGTACCGCGCATAACCGTAGAATTCTATCACCTGCCCTCTAGCTTGCCACAAGAGATTGCCTGACTGAGTGATAACTTGAGTTTTACGGAGTTGAGCCGCACGACATTGAGATGCGATCGCTCTTTTCCAAATGATCACATACAGGTTAAACTCATCAGCAGGCAGTTCTTCACGCAATTGGACTGAAGGACGAAAGACATCTGTGGGACGGATAGCTTCGTGTGCTTCCTGAGCCGTTTTACTACTGCGATGCTTGGTAACTTGCTGGGGTACATTCTGCGGATCATTTTGCTCCAACCATTTACGCGCACTGGCACAAAACTCAGGACTCAACATCACCGAGTCTGTTCGCATATATGTGATTAACCCTGCCTCATAAAGCTTTTGGGCAACCTGCATAGTTTTTTCGGGAGCAAATCTCAGCTTGGAACCGGCAGCTTGCTGGAGGGTGGAGGTGGTAAATGGTGGAGGTGGTTGACGATTAACGACTTTTCCTTCAAAGAGAATAACCTGATGAGGATAACGCCGTGCTTCTTCAACTAACTTTGTTGCTTCTGCTTCTGAGAGAACCCGCTTAGATTCTGGTTTTTCGGTGCTATTACTCGCTGCATCATCGTGAGTTTCAGTTTCTTGTTCTGGTGTTTCTGCGCGAGAATTCACCGTTCCTTTGTAGAATGCCCGGAATCCTTCAGCGTAATCTACCCAAACACTCCAGTAATCTTGGGGGACAAAAGCCAGAATTTCTCTTTCTCGCTGACAAATTAGGTGTAATGTGGCGCTTTGGACTCTTCCTACACTCTTTGCACCGTTATTTAGCGCCCAAACTAGGGGGCTGCCTTTGTAACCTACCAGCTTGTCGAGACAATCTCGACATAATCCTGCACCTATTAAATTGGAGTCAAGTTTTCGGGGATTTGCGAGCGCATTCCGCACCGCTGATGCTGTAATCTCGGTGTAAACAACTCGCTTTGGCTCTTTTAAACCTAACGTTTCTTTGAGATGCCATGCGATCGTTTCTCCCTCCCGGTCTGGGTCAGTTGCTAAGACAACTTCATCAACTTGCTTAACCGCAGCCTTGAGTTGTTGAATTGTTTCTTTCGCTCGTTGGTCGCGGGGCACATAATTGCAGCGTACACTATTGCCATCCATGATGAATCCCAGTGAATCATCACCCTCATTACTGAGTTCTCGAATGTGCCCACAACTAGCGCGAACAATCCAATCTGAACCGAGAATTTGACTCAGTTTTTTGACTTTTCCGGGTGATTCAACGACTAGAAGGCGTTTGGGCATGGCACTCGCTTTTTAAATGCTTTATTACAGCAATATGTTTCGGTTAAGGTTATTGATTAATATTATTATCAATAATTGAACGTAAGAATCAACCTTTTAGCTTTACAAAAGTTGAGATGTTTGGTTAACTGAACCGTGTTGCTTTACATATAACAGATTTTGTTAATTCTGGGAGTAGTCGCAATGCTAGTATTACGTCGCCAGCCTAAGAGGATGTCTGAGAAGGATCAGAATTGATCGAGATCCCCCCTTACCCCCCTTAAAAAGGGGGGAAACAGTTCTTCAAGTCCCCCTTTTTAAGGGGAGCCAGCGCGGTCTTGGGGGTCTCCCCCATGAGCGACTGGCGTGGATTTAGGGGGATCTACGGCCGCTTGATACATCACCAAAAAGTTTTCAGACATCCTCTAAGCAACGAACTGAAAGAGCGTAGCAAATAAAGTGGCAAAAAGTAACAATCTCAGCGTCTATCGCCGTATCAAAGCAACCCTAGTAGTTCTAATCGTCTGGGGTTGCGTGAGTTTACTGCACTGGCTACCAGAGACTCAGTGGTTTATGGTGGGTTTAACGGTCATCCTGACTGTGCAAACGGTACGAATGCTGATAGCAAAACCAGCCGCTGCGGTGATTGAGAGTGATGATTATTCACCGCAAGTATCGATTTTAGTTCCTGCTAAAAATGAAAGCGCAGTCTTAGCTGGTCTAGTTTACAGCTTATTTGAATTGAACTATCCAAGGCATAGTCTAGATATCTGGATCATTGATGACGGCAGTACCGATGAAACCCCCCAGATATTGAGGAAATTACAAACACAATTTCCATCCCTACAAATTCATCAACGACAATCAAAAGGCGGTAAATCAGGGGCGCTGAATGCCGTTTTGCCCTTCACCCAAGGAGAGATTATCCTAATCTGCGATGCTGATGCTCAATTAAGAGCTAATTTTCTACAACAAACAGTTCCCCTGTTTCAGAAGAAAGGTATTGGTGCAGTGCAAGTGCGAAAAGCGATTTCTAATGCTAACACCAACTTCTTAACCCGTTGCCAGCAAATGGAAATGTGCTGTGATAGTTTTCTGCAAACCCATCGAATTGCTGTCGGCGGAATGTCTGAACTTCGGGGAAATGGGATGTTAGTTAGTCGCGAATTTCTAGAAAAGTGTAAAGGTTGGAATGAGGACACAGTTACCGATGATTTGGATCTCTGCTTTAAGCTTTATCTAGCAGGTGCTGAAATTGAGTTTGTCACAGTTCCATCAATTCAGGAAGAAGGTGTAACTACCTGGAGAAGTCTTTGGCGTCAACGCTGTCGTTGGGCTGAAGGTGGTTATCAACGTTATCTAGATTATTTTCCGCAAATATTGTCTTTAGGCTGGGCTAAAGAAATAGATTTATTATTATTTTTTCTCTTGCAATTTATCCTCCCTATCGCCCTCATCCCTGACTTAGTTTGGACAATCTTTTATAGCCATCATCCAATTCTTTTACCACTCCAAACACTACTCAGCATCATTCTGACAGTTGCTTTCATTGCCGGACTTTACCAATATCAAAATCTACGAGGATGGTCTTTGTGTTGGGCAACAATTCAAGGTTCGCTCTACATGGTGCATTGGATTCCAGCGATGATTGTGACAACTTTAAGGATGTGTGTGCAAAGAGAGCGATCGCGCTGGATTAAAACCGAGCATCGTGGTGGAAAAAATCATGATTAAAGAATCAGATAATCTTTTAAAGAAACAGAAAAAATACTTTATGTTGATTGGCATAAGTGTTTATGAAAGCCAAGCAATTGAATATAAGCTGAAAAGTCTTAGTAAATTTATCCCTCTTACACCTGATAATATATTTGCTGACATTACCAAAGATGATTTTTTGGCGAGAGGAAATATTTTAGAAAAAAAAACCCTCGGTTTTATTTTCAATAGTTTAAAAGAAAGGGGAATGTCATTAGATGAGAATGCAGAACTTTTAATTAATAAATTTGTACATGATAGAAATACTGTTATTCATCACCTTGTAAAATTACCAGGTTTTAATCTGAATACAGAGGAAGGTATAGAAAAAGGAATACATTTTTTAAATGAATATAGAAAAACAATACAAGACATCAATGATATTTTTGATCCCATTTTAATTAATTTACATATTTTATTACTTGAGAATGTCGATATTATAGATGAACCAAAAAAATATCAAGAAAGCTTAAATAAGCTACGTTCACTCTTGAATGAGTCATTAACAAGAGCAGGTGGCTCTCTTGAAATAGAGTTTCATAATAATCTTGATGAACATTTTAGTTACCTAGACACAAATTCTTTTAATAAGAATCATTTTTCTACATTGAAACCTCAAGATAAGAAAAAAAAGTTATGGCAAAATACAAAAATACTTAGGGCATTGAGTCGTATTGGAGTAGATATAGCAAATCAAGATGGATGGATATCTTTATCTATTTGTGAACAACGGCTAAAAACAGAATATCCTGAAATAAAACCTGATAATTATGGATTTAAGACTTTCCTGGAAATAATCAAAATATCTAATATGTTTAAAGTTAAAAAATCTAAATGCAAAAAACAGAATAAATATAAATTTTATTTTCGATTTCATCAAGAAAAAAATGATATTTGCCGATAATTATCACAATGGATAATCATGCAGGATTTACTGATTAAAAACGGGTTAATTTTCGATGGTTTAGGCTCTGCACCTGTGCGTGGAGATATTGGCATTCAAAATTGGGTCTTAGCAACTTTTGGTGATCTTGGTTGGGGTAAGGCAGCTATGCTGACGGCTGGTTAATTTTCAACAACAATCATAGCTGCTCAAAAACTTTATACAAGGGTGGAACTCCCTACTGTGTTCTATCGTCACTGAATTCAAGGAAATATCTACCAGTATCATTGTTACCATATATGCCTAGTTCCATCAGTAGTTCTGGCAAAACCGCCGATAAAGCATACGCTTCTTCTAAAGTTGCAGGCGCACCAAATTATCAACTAGTCCCCCTGTTGACAGTGGGTGATGAAATACCGCTATTAACCGCTACATTTAGCAACACCGAAGCCCCTCAAGTTGATGCCACAAAGAAATTTGCCTTTACTGGCATTCCCGATGGCACAGGAGTAACAAAAGTTACTATTAGTGGCAAAATTTACAACTATGTGTGGATTAACCACGAACTAAGTGCTTCTATATCAACTGATATTTCCACTACAGCTACTGCTGAAAAAATCACTGGTGCTAGAGTTTCTCTGCTGGTTTTTGATGAAAACTGGAATGCGATCGGCGGTAAGAACCTGATCGATAAGATAGTAGATGCAACGGGCACTTATACCTTAGATACTTCTACTGGTACATACAAAAATGCCAGTGGAGTTGCCATATCTAGTGCCTTTAGCAGCTTTTCCTCTGCCTATCTCGCCGAGTCTGGTTTCGTAAATGCTGCTGGGCAAGAAGTTCCTATCTACTTTGTTCCTGAAAAAGAGGGTGACACCAGCTGCGGTTGGGTGGTGACACCAGATGGCACAGCTACAGCACTTGATGCTTTGGGTAGTTTTGCCAAGGAAAACGTGGTTGCAGCCTCCCAATATCGGGCGATTGGCTCTAACAAAACCGTCTTGTTCTCTACAGAATTTTCTGAAGACGGTGAACTATATATGTGGGTGGGGGAACAAACCATAGATGACCCCAATGGCTTTAAGAATGGGGATTTGTATGTTCTGAAAGTCGATGGTGCAGAGTTTGAGGGAGAAATCACCACCGAAGGTGTCGAAAAAACAGCAACCTGGACATTAGTTGAGAAATCACAAGTTTCTGACAAAGTTGCTCTTAGTAGCTTTGTCAATAGCACGGGTAAGTCAACCAGCTTCCAACAACTAGGAGACTTTACAGAAGATCCAAATAGCCCAGGAACCTTCTATTTCGTCAGCACTGGCACTAAAAACAAAAAGAACAGTCAGGGGTCAGAAAAGGGAACCACAGAAAATCCTACGGAAGCGGATAACCCCTACGGTAAACTTTACCGCTTTACCTTAGATGCTTCTGACCCCACAGGTCAGATCAAGAACTTTGAACTGTTGTTGACAGGCGGGCCTAATAAAGGCGTCGGCTACGGCAACATTACAATTGACAAATCGGGCAAGATCCTAATTCAAGAAAACGAAACCTTCTTTGGTGCCGACCAGATTAATAAAGAAAACCGGGAAGCTTCTGTATTTTCTTTCAACACCACTACCAAAGCAATTACACGTCTATTTGAACTGAACGAAAGCGCCGCTGGTAGTGTGTTCAACAATGCAGATACCAAGGGTGAGTGGGAAACTTCCGGTATTATCGAAATTAGCGCCAATGCTGTCAAAGGTCGCAGTTCCTACCTGTTTAATGTGCAGGCTCACACGGTAGTAAATGGTACAGATTCCACAACTGCTCTCAATGGGAACCATGCTGAAGGTGGTCAGCTAGTTCTGGCATTACCAGTTGCTTACAGCCGTAACGAGAAAAATGTCTTATCGGTAAATGATTTCGATGATGACGACGATGATGATGATGATGACGATGACAATGATGACGATAAAGGTTCCAAAGGGCAGACTTTCAAGTTTAAGTTAAAATCTCGCGCTAAGTCTCAAGGTGGCGTGCATGAGTATGGTGTCTGTGAGGTTGATGATGATGAAGGGGGTATTGACGACGACAAAGATGATAAGACACCTAATCTGAAACCAGGACAAGCAGGCTATGAGAAAGCAGCCCTTTCCCGAAAGAAGGTGATTTTCTCCACCTTAGCAGATGGACTTGGTGGTGATGGTGTCCGTGAAGTGACTTTTGAGAAGAATAGTCGCCTGGTTTTCTACGAAATTAAAAATTTCAGTAAAAGTACCCAGCAGGTAGTTTTTGGGTCTGGTAGTAGTTCAGAACTTACCGTCATCGATATACAGCAGCAAGAGTCTTTTGCCTCTTCGTTTCAGTGGTCTGATGGTAGCGTTTTTGAATCTGTAACAACCACTGATGCTCCTACGAAAGGTACTAACCAAACAAACAACGCAGCGCTACTCGATCTTACAAGTTTCTCAGGTAGTATATCTGTTAATCTCACTCTCAATCGCGAAGCTGCTTTCAATAACTTTGCCAGTTTTTGTGTGGTTGATGATGCTGATGGCACGATTAACGGTAACACACCAGGTGCAAGCAACTTTGATCGTCAAAAGTACATTAGCGATGCCTTGAGTGTACGGCGTGTGAGTATAGATCTGACTGTAACCAATCTTCAGACAAGTAACATTTCTGGTAGTTTAGAAGGCGGGAAGTTTTTTGCTCCGTTTTTTGTTGCTAATGGCACTTTGTCTCAAGGACTAAGTGGTGGTGCTGCTGTCTATTTCTCCTATGGTGCTGCAAATGCAGATGGACAGTCTCACATTGTCAACTTAGGGAACAATATGTTTGGTTGTGAAGACCTAACTGGTTCTGCTAATGACTTTGATTATAACGATTGTGTGATTCAAGCAGGTTTGTCCTAAGCAGGTTTCCTCAACTATCCAGTAAGATAATTGCAGAGAGTAGGTGTAGCGACCTGCAATACTAATCGCTCAAACCTGCAATCAAGACCTAAGCAAACCAAGGATTATTTGCAACTATAATTGGGTCTTGGCAACCTTTGGTGAGCACCAAAAGTTGCCAAGACCCTCAAAATGGATGGATTGTTGCGATCGCCAAGTTAGGAGAGGTTAGCCGTAGGTTGATAATATTCAATCACCAGCGATGGGCTACGCCCCGCCCGAAGCGATTGCGCGGAGCGCAGCGCCAAAGGCGATCGCAATCTCTGACTTACAAATTAAGGTGGCTGAACTCCAACGAGCTAGGGCACAGCTTGCAGATACTACACGGGAAAAAGTAGCAGTTTCACTCGTGAAGTTTGATGAAGCGAGAACTGATTTTCAGGTAGCCCAGATTGTGGGGGCGAGAGCAGTAGATCAGTTTAAAGTGTTTGAATTGCGCTACATTCGCGGCAATGGCGATACTGAGGGATATTTATTGAAGCAGTCACAGCTTGATAATACAAAAGCCAATACCTACAGCGCTTGGGCAAAAATGAGGCGATAGCGAAGCGCTGCTGCGAAGCGCAGATCGCTATTTGAAATTAAGTTACTGGTGCTGGGTGTCAAGAATGCAGAGTCATAGACGTTGAGCCGGAATGTGTCCCATTTTGCCGTTACCTCAATAGAAACCACATAGTAGAGACATTTGATGAAACATTTCTACTATGTGGTTTCCCTAAATGATATTAGAAGCTACACCAAGGTAGTTGTAAATTTATTCTATTTGAGATAAAGTTTTTAGTGCTGTCGGTCAAAAACGCCGAACTGTGATTTAACACCATTAACAATCACCTTCAACTTTCCAGACTTATAGCCCTGATAAATAGTAGCTCTGTTTAAGTTGGTATAGTCAGCCCTGTAAACATCCCTGTATAGGTTCCAGTCTACATATCTGCCATCTCTCCATACCTTGGGAGTTGCGCCGGTGTACTGAAGTTTCACCCGATTCTTAAGGGAAACATACTCAGCCACTTCTCCATTGGTTTTTAACTGGGAATTTACCAAGGTAGTTAGTTTGAAATTATCATAGTTACCCTCGCCGACCTCCAAAGCAAACCCAGCTATACCTTCACCCTTGATAGTGGAAAGGACTAAATCATCTGGGTAATTTGGTGCAGGGGTAAAATTGCCAAACTTTAGGTTGATGGGTGCGATGGCTAAATAAGTCTTCTCCAATTTAATAAATAGTTTTCCCCTAAGAATCTCAACCACCGCCGATTTAGGTAAGAAAAACTGCACATCACCCGTGCCCAACCAAACTGCTAAATTCTGATATTGAGCTATAGAGTGGGGTTTTGACGACGACGGAATAAAGTAATCAACACCCCGGCGAGAATTGTAAGCCATCATTTTAAACCCGCTCCAATCAACGGCGCTACCTTCTGCCAAGGTTCCCAACTGGTAAGAGTTGGTAAAATACATAGTTTCGTGAAATGCTGGCGGTTTGTCCTCTTTCCAGTTGAGATAGTCAGGTTTAGAGTTGAGCAGTTCTAGGGGCTTGGTAAATTCCTTTCTTGCCAGTGCCACTGCGGCGGCGGGAGGACGATAGCTACTCATAATCAGATGCACCAAGTCAGGATTTTGACTTGCATCTTTCACCGGGGAATCACCAAAATACAAGCCCAACGCCTGAGATGCACCACTGCACCATACACAATTACCTTTGCCATAGTCTCGTTTACTTGGCCCACCAAATCCGCCGCGCCAATACTTTAATGCCCCGGTGGTGGTGAACCAGTCTAACGCAGACTTGGCAAGTTGCTTTACTTCTGGGTCTTTGGCGTAATCATACAAATTTACATAGGTGGTTAAACCATGCCCAAGGTAGGTTTCTGAGTCCCACTCCCCTTGTCCCGTTTGGTAGAGCGATCGCACCTTCTGGTAAATTCTATCTTTGTATATTTGCCGTGTACGCTCGTTTCTGGTTTCCTCTGCAAGTAAGTAAACTGTAACTTCCCGCATCGCCTTGAGGTTGTCAGTGTCCCGACAATCAACCCAGGTATCGCAGTTATCGGTTGAGTTTTCCCAAAACTTGCGGGGTTGATCAAAATGTTGAGTAAGGGGGTCAACTTTAGTAAATAACCTCATTGCTTCCCTCATTCTTGACTTGTAACCAGGACTGAGAAACTGTCCAAAGCCAAAGTATTTCCTAACTTGCCCCTTGAGTGTGAATCCAGAGTAGAAGTCTATTCCCAGCGTGTGGGAATGTAATTCAGCTTGTTTATCCTCAGACTCTAAAAAAGCGATTGCCTCCGGCACGCTGTTCGCGAATGCTGCGCTGACCTCCGATAACGCATCCCCTTGATTTCCCCTAAGAAAATCTATCATTGCTCTAGGGTAACTCTGCTTTTCATACTCATAAGCCGTTGAGCCGTATTTACCAGTAGGAAACTTTTCTAAGTGTTCTTTTGACCGCTGCTGAAATTCCGCTTCTAGTTGTGGACTCCATGCTAAAACTGTCTCTTGGGATAAAAGCAGGGTTAGAAGTATGAGAAATCTTTTCATAATCAAACAAACTTAATGCAGGGTAAGAGCATCTCAAAGCAATGCCCCAACACTTGCAAGGTAATAGAAGGTAGTTTAATCGTCGGTGGGGTAAGAATAATGTTGGATTCACTGATTCAAAACGGGTTAATTTTCGATGGTTTAGGCTCTGCACCTGTGCTAGGAGATATTGACATTAAAAATGGCCGGATTGTAGCGATCGCCAAGTAAGCAGAGGTTAGCCGTAGGTTGATAATATTCAATCACAAGCGATGGGCTACGCCCCGCTCTCCAGCGATTGAGAGGAGCGCAGCGCCAAAGGCGATCGCAATTCTGAAACAATCACAGCCAACCCTTATTCTGGTTGAGCTACCATCAATTTAAGATCAAAACTATACAAAAGAGCGAGATGAGTCTTAACCTTAACCTGCCGCCAGAACTAGAAAACGAACTTCACACCGAAGCCTCTCAACTCAATTTACCCTTATCCGAGTACATTTTGCGTATTTTATTTACAAGACAAGTTGTAGATAATCTGCCCAAAACCGGAGCAGAACTTGTTACATACTGGCAAAACGAAGGTGTGATCAATTCACGCCATGATATCACTGATAGTCAAACCTATGCTCGTGAGTTGCGTCATCAAGCTGAAACACGGGAGCGGTCAATGTAGGTGGATTTGATGTACTTATTAGACACAGATATTCTGCGCTTGTGCTGTCGGGAGAGGAGCAACGCTTTGTACTTTCAACATCAAGCATTACCGGGTTATACCTGGTCTTACTACAGTACAACCTTACACTCGCTGAATTTAGCATCAAAGAAATTATTTAGAAGTCATAAGGTTAAAATAAACACACTTTATTTTTGATAAAGTGCTTGAGCATCTCAAAGCAATGCCCCAAAACTTGCAAGGTAATAGAAGATAGTTTAATCGTCGGTGGGGTAAGAATAATGTTGGATTCACTGATTCAAAATGGGTTAATTTTCGATGGTTTAGGCTCTGCACCTGTGCGCGGAGATATTGGCATTCAAAATGGCCGGATTGTGGCTATAGCACCCTCCTTAACTATCCCAGCGCGTGAAGTAGTTGATGCTTCTGGTTTGTGGGTCACGCCAGGATTTATTGATATTCACACTCACTACGATTTAGAGTTAGAAATTGCACCGGGACTAAGCGAATCAGTTCGTCATGGTGTTACCAGCGTTGTCATTGGCAATTGCAGCTTGTCTGTTGCCATTGGTGAACCCCAAATGCTGGCAGATATTTTTCAGAGAGTCGAGACGCTTTCTCATCGACTGATTGCAAAATGGCTGCAACAGTCGGTTTCCTGGCATACACCAGCAGAATATTTACACCATTTGCAACAGTTACCCCTTGGCCCCAATGTTGCCCCCATGTTTGGACACAGTGCCTTACGCGCTTATGTGATGGGATTAGAACGCAGCTTAACAGTTCAGCCGACTAAATTTGAGCTAAAAATTATGCAGCGAATAGCAGCAGATGCTTTAGATGCTGGCTTTATTGGCATTTCTATTGATATGTTTCCCTGGCATCGGATGAGTGGACAATGGCAGGGCTGCACAATTCCTTCTCAACACGCGAAATTGAAAGAATATGCCGTTTTAGCTGATATCTGTCGGCAACGGGATCTAGTTTTTCAAGTCACTCCCAATTTACAACGGCTGGCTTCCTTTCTGGACATTCTGCGGATGGGGTTAGGCATTGGACAACAACCACTGCGGCTGACGGTTCTCTCAGCTTTGGATGCTGTACACGATCGCAAATTATGGCGCATTTTTTCCCCTCTCCTCTTCATCTGGAACCGGATTCTCGGCGGTAATGTTCGCTTTCAAACGCTGACTGAACCCTTCACCATTTACTCTGATGGCCCCGTCACTCCCTTATTTGAAGAATTCCCCACAGGGGCACAACTTAATGGCTGTCAGTCACGGCAGGAACGCCAACAACTATGGGAATCGGCAATTTTTCGTCATCAATTTCGTCAAGAATGGCTGACTGGGCGTAAATCATTCCATCGTCAGTTAAATTTGATGGAAGTCGTTCACTCTCCTGAAGCGAATTGGCAGGGTTTGAGTTTTGCCGAAATTGCTCGTCGAAAGCAACAAGAACCAGTAGATTTATTTATCTATGCGTTGCAGAACTACGACACTGATTTGCGTTGGGTGGCTACAGGGGCAAACGATCGCCTAAAACCCCGTTTAGCTTTTATGCAACACCCGTATATTTTGCCGGGTTTTACTGATGCTGGCGCTCACGTCCGTAACCTGGGCTACTATGATGGAGCTTTGTCTTTGCTTAAACAAGCAGTTACCACCAAGTTCCTTTCACCTGAAGCCGCAATTTCTCGCGTTACGGGAGAACCTGCACAATGGTTTCGTCTTGATACAGGAGTTCTCAAAGTCGGTGCTAAAGCAGATATAGTTTTACTCAATCCCCATGCTTTAAATCAGCCAATCAGCCCCCAAGTGGAAATATCAGATCCAGTTCTAGACGGTGAACCTCGGATGGTGAAGCGTGGCTCAGATGAAATCGTGGAAGCGGTTTATATTAATGGGGTTCAGGTTGTTTGTGGGGGTAAAGTTAGCGATCGCTTGGGGCGGGAAAAATTGGGAACTGTTTTGTTTCCTTGTTGAATTATCTCACGCTCCAGACGCAGAGGCGCAAAGAAAAGTTTTATTAAATTCTATCCAACCACTGTTTTGGATTGCGTTTTGCATGGAAGCAAGCAAGTACAAAAACCGTATCTTGCTCAAAAACGTAGAGAATTATGTATGGGAATCGGCGTATTAATAATCTTCTTACCTGTTTGTGGATGATTTGGTAAGCAAGGGGATTTCGTCCAATTCCCGACAGACAAGCATCGACTGCACGGACAAATTCAGAACCTAAACCTGGATTTTGGGATTCATACCACTCAAAAGCATCCTGAATATCGTATTCTGCTTCTGGCTGAATAATCAGGTTATAGTTCATCGAGAGAAGCCTAACCGTTTTTTTACTTCTTCCCAACTAGAACCATTTGCGGGGTTTTTCTTGTAATTTTCTAACCGTCGATCTAATTCTTGTTGTTGCACTTGACTCAAGGGAAGTTCCTCTTGCTGTTCTAAGATGCTGTCCCATAAATCTTCAGCAAGTTGGATACGTTCTGCAATGCTGAGTTCAGAAATGTCAAATTTTAATAGAGGATGGAGACTCATGAGTAGAGAGTTAGGGTTAAGCTTTCACCCATTTTACAACATTGCGGCATTTGAATGTTGGGGGTAAAATTTCTGGCTATTAGTGAGTAATACACTGAAAAGCCTGTATTTACCTATAATATATAACTAAATACCTTATCAAGACTATCTTGGAGACGTTTACAATGTCAGTTCATTTTGTCCACACAGGTATTCAAGATTATCAATCATCAAGCCAATGGAACGCTATAGGTTTTGTAGATATCCAAAATGGCTTAGAAATAGATATCTCAAGAATTGATAGAAATAATCCGAGCCATTATATCACTCAATTTTTTGGTACTCCTGATCCTAATTTTGATCTACAGTGGGACTCAAACCCCTCAAAAAGTCCTTTGTTAATTCTTATAACTCATTACGATCCTCTCCGAAAAGTCAGACAATCACTTTCATTTACTGACAAGCAGATAAGACAGTTTTTGGAGGAGAATAGTGGATTACCTCCACAATACGAAGAGCAAGTTATATCATTTGAGGATGAGCTTAGAATTTTCAGCAATGAATTTAATTTGGATGCCTGTAAAATGGCAAATGAGTCAGATGTGATTGTCTGTTGTTGGGGAGAATTTATCGAATCTCAATATCAAGAAAAACATATTTTTCAAGGAACTAGTCGAGGAGCCGTGTTTATAAACTCATATAAGGAGCGCACTGAAGTTCACGGTACGTTTTCCTGGTACTAAGGCTTGTCCATTGTCTCGTGGGTTACCAGCAAGGGCATTACTACAAAATCTTTGCTGGAGCATTACATGAAGTGCGATACCTACACAGAGGGGAAGCGATCACTTGATTAAGAACAGGTATCACTTTGCTATATCAGGACTTACGCAAAATCATGAAGAAACGTAGACCGGAGGGCGTGCCGCAGGCTACCGCAAAGGACACGTATCGCTAAAGCGAAAGCTCCGCTAACGCGCAGCGTCTCGAAGAGAAGGAATAAGGGTTTGAGAGAGTTCTTGCGTAAGTCCTATATATTAGATTGTGCCTGACCAATCACCACTCCTAAATGACTTGTAAAATTTAAATAGCGAAAAATTCCTCCATTCCTATGAATGAAAAACTCCAGACCGAAAAAGACAAGCTACAGGCAAGCACTAATATAGAGATAAATAAAGAAACAGAAACCGAAAAAGTTCTATGCTCTCATTGTCAGCGCACTGCTACGAACGGTATTAAATGTCAAGGTATTTGTGTGGCTGACAATGACTATTAAGGTATGACTTCTATCGCTCCTGAACATTAGACCTATCCGAAAATTTACAAAATGGTAATTGCCTTAATTACAAAAAATGGGTAGCATTAGGGTATAACCTTAGTTATACCAATCTATGAAAACGGCGATTTCAATTCCTGACCCTCTATTTGAGGCTGCTGAAGAATTTGCAAAACGCATGGGGTTATCCCGTAGTCAGCTTTATGCTGTGGCACTTCAAGAATACTTGCAAGAGCATAAACGGGATCAGATTACTAAACAGTTAGATGTTGTATATGCCGATGAAGACAGCAGTCTTGATCCATTGTTTGTAAGGTTACAAGCCCATACGATATCTGAGGAAAATTGGTGATGCAGCGAGGTGAAATTTGGTGGGCAGACCTACCCACGCCTGTTGCTTCCGAACCAGGATATCGTAGACCAGTTCTCATCATTCAGTCAGATGAGTTTAATCGTAGTCTAATTCGGACTGTGATTGCTGCTGTACTCACAACTAATCTTCGGCTGGCTGAAGCTCCAGGCAACATTTTGGTGACAACAGATGAAACTGGTTTACCCCAAGATTCGGTTGTAAATGTTTCCCAAGTGATTACTGTGGACAAGTCGTTTTTGATGGAGCAAGTAAGCCAAATAAGCGATCGCTTAATGGTACTTGTTGATGAAGGTCTTCGCTTAGTTCTTGCGCTATAAGTCTTGAGTTCTACGGCCTAACGTTATCTGTAGAGGTGTAATTCTCAGGCTATCTGCATTGTCTATTGATGTTGTTGAGTTAAGATTCTACATTTTCTAATAATAAAGGTTTGCAGTTTATGACGTGGAAAAACTGGGTATCTCGTCCCCCTGCCTTTACAGTGAGTGTTGTTGCTGGTTTAGTTGGGTTAATCACCCTTGGATGTGCAAGCTTTGCGAATGATAGTGAGCAGCAACCAACTCAAGGTGAAAACAACTCAACTATCGCTACTCCCGCTGAAAATGTTTCAGCCAATAAAGGCGAAAACAACTCAACTATCACTACTCCCGCTGAAGCTATTTCTGCAAATGCCCCTGAAGAGATGCCTCTTGAAAAAGATATGGCATACATGGAAGCGCGGCAACTCCTGAGACAACAAGGTTGGCGGCCAAATTTACAAGGTGAATCGCCTAATCTTCGGGATAGTTCTGTCAAAGAGCTATTTGAATTGGGATATGAAGAGATTAAAGATTGCTCTGGGACAGGAGAGGGCCCTTGTCTATTTGAGTTTATCAATGAAAAAGGAGAACTGTTAGTTGTAGTTGCTACGACAAGGGGAGATGAAAATGCAAAACGTTTCGTTAAGAGTTGGTGGATTGAGAAAGAAACAAACATTACTCAACAAAGCTCATCCAACAAAATTACAGCGGGTTTATATTGGCTAGGAGGCACAGATCAGGGTTTAGAAGTCGCAGGAAATCGGTATCGATATTATGATGAAGGTGGGACAAAACCGTGGAAATCCATTTCTGATTTGAAGTACATCACCAATGGTGTTGTATTTGATGGAGAAACTTATTGGTGTTTATCTACCCTTGCGCCTCAAAATGGAGCAACAGCGTGTTCTGCTAAGGGATGGACACAAGAAACACTGCCATTTGTAGGAACTAAGTACTTTAATTTTTTAGGTGGAAGTGGAACTGGTAGAACAATTACGATCAAGGATGATGGCAGTACTATAGTAAAAATTCTTGGCACAGTAAGTACCTCAGTTATATATGAAGGAAAATATTCAAATCCGCTCATATTTGACGAGGGAGATGGCTTACTTATTAAAGGCGATAAAATATACGAATTAAAAACTGATGGACAAGTCGCTAAAGGCTGTAAAGGGGAAGGAACACTATGTGAGTCTGTTCTCTACTCGCCTTAGGATTTTTCGTTAGTTGTCATAATCTGCATTATAGTCAAGAGACTGGCTTAAAATTTGAATACCTCATATCCTTTCACACATCTTCTTATGAGTGAAATCAATTCTAATCCTCAACGAAGGTTGAGAAATCAGATTAATAATCAAATTTTGGATCATCCTTTTACAGACTACTGGGATATTTTTATTCTTAAACACCAACATCCAATTAATATTATTTTGCACATTCTGGGAATATTATTTTTTTACGGTTTGCTCTTTTCTGCTTGGAAGTTACAAAATTTTTGGTTACTCTTAGGCTTACCGCTAACTCAATTGGTGGGATTAAGCGGACATTTTTTATTTGAGCGTAGCCATATTGATTTACAGGATGCTGTATTTTCTTGGAGAGCTTCTTACTGTTTAGGTAAAATGTTATTCAGGGTTTTGATGGGTAAATATCAAGATGATATTTGCCAACGACAAGAAAGATTAAATAATTATCTGTCTAACAATTATGCAAATATTCAATAACTGGAATGTAGTTGCTAAGGGTTGGTATATTGCCTGTCCCAGTAGTGTATTAGCTAAAAAAACAGCAAAATCCGTGGAAGTCTGCGGTCAAAAAATTGCCATTTTTAGAGGTGAAGATGGGCAAGTGCGGGCAATGGAAGCTTACTGCCCTCATTTGGGAACAGATTTGGGAATTGGACAGGTTGACGGTAATTGGCTTCGTTGTGCTTTTCATCAATGGGCATTTGATGAAACAGGGATTTGTCAAAATATTCCCTGTCAATCAGAAATTCCGGCTCAAGCTAAATTACAAACTTACGCAACAGAGGAAAAGTATGGATTTATCTGGATTTATCCTGATGCTGAAGCACCAGAGGGAGTGGCTGATTTTGATGAATTGAAGGGGAAAGAAATTGTTACACAAGCTGATACTGCATTTGAAAGAAGTTGCCATCATCACATCTGTATGATGAATGGAATTGATGCTCAACATTTAAAAACGATTCATCATTTAGATATTAAAATGGATCTGTCGCTATATCGCAGCGAATTAGGTACACAAATTGACTTTACGATGCGGGGAAATTTCCCTCAAACAACTTTTCGAGAACGGTTAGGTCAAAAATTTCTTGGTTCTACATATCAGTATTCCATGCGGTATGCTCATGGTTGCATTGGTTTGTTAACAATGATGAAAAATGTGCGGCTTTTTCCGCCATTGCACATGATGTATGCTTACACTCCGATTGCACCGGGAAGAACGCGAATTCAACCAATTTATGTGACTGAAAAACGCCAAGGAATCGGGGGATATCTGCTCAGTAATTTTTTGCTGTTCTGTACTCAATTAGCTTACTATATGCTCAGAGATGAGGATGGGAAGATTTACGACAATATTCGATTTAATCCGCAGTTGCTCCTGAAAATTGATCAGCCATTGGCGCAATATATGGAGTATGTGAACCAGCTAGAAGCGTCTGGATGGTCAACCGCAGCGGGAAATTCAAAATTCAAAATTCAAAATTATAATTGCCATAAATCTTAGTTCGTAGTAAGGACTTTAGTCCTTAGATATTTACAGATATTTTCAGGTAAATAAACCACCGCTTAGAACTTAAAAACCCTTGAGAGATAAGTCAGGTGGTAGAGAAGTTGCATACAAAGTCTCGGAAATGTTGGGTTTCGTTCCTCAACCCAACCTACGTAGACATTGAGTTTTAGGCTTAACTGAAATGCTATAAGCACTGAAGTGCTTACTACGAACCTATCAAATTGAACCTAAAAATTATCTTAGTAAATTAACCATTCTGGAATCTGTCACATTACTTTGTAATTTCACCAATTTGCTCGATAAAGTGTTAGCTAATAACATTCCACTAAGCAAAATTAAGTATTTTCCGAACAATGAAGAGTTCGCTGGTTTCTGTTCAAAAGCTGCACCCAAGCGATCGCACCGCAATGTATGTGCTGCTGCAAAATCACTTTAAAGGTTTAAGCTGGGACGGGTTTCTCACGGATCTGGAGCGCAAAAACTGGGTTTTGTTGTTGAGAGATCAAACATCCAATGCTCTCAAAGGGTTTTCAACCATGATGTTGTGCCAGACGACTTTTTCGGGAGAGCGAATTAGTGTGGTGTATTCAGGCGACACTATCGTTGATCCTAGCGCTTGGTCGAGTACAACGCTTCCCCGTGCCTGGATTGGCGCTGTCAATTTTCTTCGCCAACACTACGCTGAAAATAAACTGTACTGGCTGCTGATTTGCTCTGGCTTTCGCACCTATCGCTTTCTTCCCACTTTTTGGCAAGAGTTCTACCCCCGCTACGATGCAACAATACCCGTGGATGTGGCAAATCTAATGGCGAGTGTGGCAGGAGAATACTATGGTGAGTTTTACCATGAAGCAACTGGTATTGTCCGCTTTCAACAACCCCAAATTCTCCGGGAGGGTTTAATTGAAATCCCCACGGGAAGACAGACTAACCCCCATATCCAGTTTTTCGAGGAAAAAAATCCAGGCTATCGGCTAGGGGATGAATTGGTTTGTTTAACTGAAATCCGATCTGAAAATCTGACCCGCGCTGGACAACGGATGTGGCAGTCAGAATCGCTGCTAGAATTTGTCCAAGATTCTGTTCTTATTTAACTTTTATGCTTTCTACTAGCCCAGACTCAACTTTTAACAATTCCTCGCAATTTGTTGAGGGATGGTATTGGGCATTACCAGCGAGAAAATTAAAAGTTGGCAAGGTGAAAGCTGTCACCCTGTTGGGTAGAAACCTGGCTATTTATCGGGGAGTCAGTGGTCAGGTGGTGGCGATGGATGCTTATTGCCCTCACATGGGCGCTCATTTAGCAGAGGGTAAGGTAGATGGCGATCGCATTCGCTGCTTTTTCCATAATTGGCAATATGATGCACAAGGCATTTGTGTAGACGTTCCTTCTTTAGGAAAACCTCTACCTGTGTGTGTTAAAACCTGGTCAACGGCAGAACAGTACGGCATGATTTGGGTTTGGGTGGGTCAAGAAAAGCCAAGGAAGCTGCCTTTTGTGCCGGAACTGGAACAGGTAGATTGCGATTATCTATTGGGGACTCGGTTTGTGAAAAACTGTCATCCCAATGTGTTGTTGATTAATGCCATCGATGCTCACCACTTCAATACGGTACATAATCTGCCTTTGGAGATTGTATTTGATTCGCAAAACCTCAACTCCAACGCTATTACTTTCAGTAATACTACCAGGGGAGGTGATGATTCCGGGTTAATTCGCCTGATTCGTCCCCTATACGGCAATGAAGTTACTTATAGTATGTGTTACTGGTACGGCAGCACTGGCACTGTGACGCTGGGGCCGGATTTTCTGCACTTTTATATTATATTTGCGCTGCGAATGATCGAAGGTGGCAAAACTGAAGGGCAAACAATCCTCGTTACTCCTAAGCGATTTGGATGTTTAGGATGGGGTGTAAATCGTGGGTTGCTGTGGCTAACGCAGCAGGTTGGCAATTACTTTGCTAAAGGTGATACGCAGGTATTTCAGACAATTAAGTTTGATCTGAAGACTCCCACGAAAGCAGATCAGTCTATTGTGCAATTTATCCAGCACGTTAATTGCCAAAAAGCTTTGGTTTGGGGAACTTGGAAAGCTGATGAAAAACAATAAAATTGCTGGACTTGATTTACCACATACAGACCCTGATGATCGATTGCGACGTATACTGACAGCAGCATTGCCGAATCAGGGCGCTAATGTTTTGCAGCCTGAATTGAATTATTGGGAGGCGGAATTTTTCAATTTGCATCAAGTCAAAATTTTTCAAGATGCGATCGCATCTGAAAAATCTGCCATCCTTCACCTTGTCAATCGCAGTCTGTTGGAGGAATCATATTTTATTGAAAAAGCAGGCGTTGGCTATATGGCAAAAATGGTGTTGTTAGCAGAAACAGTTGAGGAAAGAATGCTCTACGGACTGTTTACGGCTGATGAAGCTACCCACCTCAGCCAAATCAGCCATTTTTTGCCAGACTTGGAAGTAACTAGCCGCGATGAGCCATTTCTGCGCTTACTGGCAGAAGTGGTTGAAAGTGCAGACAAAACAGTGTTGTTGTTTGTGCTTCAGGTGGTTTTAGAAGGATGGGGTTTGAGCCATTACCGACGTTTAGGGAAGGAATGCCGACATCCAGTTTTGGCAGAGCTTTTCGCCAGTTTTTTGCAGGCTGAAGCTCGTCATCACGGCACGGGAACGACGTTATTTAACCGAATTCCAGTTTCAGCTTCTAGTCAAGCAGCAATACTCGATGTGTTGGCACAGTTTTTGTTGATGGTGCAGGTGGGGCCGCAAAATGTACTGACATCTATCGAACGGGTGAAAGGAGATTTATCGCGATCGCAAAAAATCCAGATTTTAGTAGAGTTGAATACAGAGACTCACAGTGGAACGCGATTACAAATATTGCGATCGCTAATGACAGGAGCATCCGCTATGGCGATCGTCCAAGCCTTAGACGAACGAGGAGCCTTTGAACCACTTCCCCCTCATCAATGTCTGCATTAAATTTAATCTAAAAACCCTGTTATATGAACCAACTGTTAGACACTCCAACCATCTATCGCAAATTACAAATTAATCACACCCGCAACAAGCAACAAGACCACACCGCTTTGATGGATGAAGCAGTTACCAACTTTCGCTATGAGGATTGTCAAAACGAGTATTGGAACCCAGAAGAGTTTTCGCTACTGTACGGCACACCTTTGTGGGAACAGTCTAGCGAACATCAGCGGGTAATTTTGAACCAGCTTTACTGGGTAGCTTACTACTCACAAATTGTTTCGGCGGAAATTGCCACGATTTTTTTCAATCAAACGAGTGCAGCAGGGCTTTACGCTCAAGAAGACTTCCGCTTAATCTGCGATACATTGGATCTAGAATCTGCCCAAGAGCGATCGCACATTAACGCCTTCCGCACAATTGCCAAACAAGTAGAACAAGCGTTGTTTGGGCAGTTAATTTTTACCTACCCCATGCGTGGCCCCTTTACCGAAACAATGGTTTGTGCTGACACCAATACTCTAAAAACTTGGTGGAAAAAGATTCAACTTCAATATTTCGGGCTGATTTCTGCAAACAACACCTTTTTAGCTTGTCAGTATTTTACAGTCCGAGGAGTGCGGACGCTGAATGGCAAGTTAGTGCAGCACAAACTCAGCAACTATTATCAAAAACATCCCCAAAAAGATGCTGCTCCCATTCCCGCCAAAATCTCCTACTATCACTTTCTAGATGAAAGTTTTCACTTCAATAGTTCGACAATTGTCTCCCACGACGTTATCACCTGCCTTGCACCACCAACTGCCTTTGAGCGAATGGTCGCTAATTTAGGCTTGTGGGGATGTCAGCGTGACCACCTCCACTTTTCAGCGGCGATTAACGGGATTTTCTGGTATGACCCAGCATTGTATAGCAAGATTTATCAAGTGTTGCGATCGCCTATTTTTGAAATGAATGATAGAGATGCTAAACAAATGATGGGGCGTTGTTTTACAGAAGAGTCCGAAGGCTTGCAACGCAGTTATTTAACCCATCAGGAAGCGATGCAATCTTATAAAGTTTATATTGAAAAACTCGGTTATCTTTGGCAACGAAATCGAGAAATGTCCCTGATGGCATCCAATTCAATTCCCCGATATTTGGCAACTCAAAAAAGTGCTTTTCAACGCTTTGAGCAGCAACACAATGAGGATTTTTGCCATGTCTGACCTGTGTACAATCTCCTTTCCAGCGACCGATTATCCCCCCCTCACTTTGCAACCACATCAAAATTTATCTGAGCATCTGACAATTCAGAATTCACCTGTACTGTTTGGTTGTCGTACAGGCATTTGTGGAACTTGCTTAGTTGAAGTTTTTGGTGAAATTTCTCCCCCCCAGCTAGATGAACAAGAAATGCTGGAAACATTAGCCCCTCAACAACCGAATGCTCGGTTAGCCTGTCAATTAAACTGCACTAAAAATATAGAAATTCGCAGACTAGAAAAATGAATACAAGAAGTATAGCAATCCTAAATTAGATGTGTGCCTCTTGCAGAGGAGCTGCGCTAACGCGGAGCGTGCCGGTTTTACACATTTTGGTTTTCCTCCACCAACCTACTTAGCAAAATTACTGTTAGTCTATTGAACTTTTATTGAGCCAATTTCAATTTAGCTTCCTGACGTATGTTCTGTTGATGAGTCGCACAAGTTAGTACATCATTAATATACTGATTCATAATTCCATAGTCTCGCTCTACATACCCTTCATAGTTCAAAATGTTTTCAAGGAATTTCTTGGCATCTGGCTTTTGATTCACAGCAAACAATAAGTTAGACATTTCATTAAGCACACGCAAGTTGGTCGGTTGTTGCTTTAATGCCTTACTTAAAAATTTTTGTTTTTCGCTATTTTCGTAATCAGGATAACCAGCTAATACAAGATTGGTATAGGGATGATTAGGGTTCAAGAGTAGTACTTTTTTAAATTCTAGGATGGACTTATCTAGATCGTTAAGAACCACTGAATAAATATATCCTAACCAAAAATGAGCATTTATATTATCAGGATATTTAGTTACCAAAGACTGAAAAATAGATGGTGCTTTCTCATAATATCCATCAATATCCTGTTCATTCAAGAAATATATATAGCCAAGTTGTGTCTGCCAAAACATAGATTCAACTCCAGTATTTAAAACTTGGAGACAAAAATCTTCTGCCTTGTCATATTCCTCAGCACTAACAAGTCTCTCTAATTCTGAATAATTAACTGTGCTATACATTTATTAATCCTTTAAGTAGAAGCTGATTCAGGCTAGATACTAAAAGAGTGTGGTTTGATTTGACTCTCTAAACTCTTTTTGGGAAGCGGGATTTCCGGAACTGTTGTTTTGCACCCTTTCGTACACCATATCTTGCCTGGCTTTTTACTTAAAGGTAGGAAATATTTATGTCATCTCGTCAGTATATGGCCTATTTAATTTGTTGTATTTTTATCTGATGAAAGTTAAAAAAGCTTGACATTTAAATTAATTACATCAACATATGACTCTTATAAAAAGACTACCCCAGTGGGTGGCTATAGCTAACCTTTTCTAGATAAAAATTTGTTTGGCTAATAGTTTGTTGTGAATTTTTAATTAACTGTTTACATAATCTATAAATTTCTTCAAAATTACCTTTAATTTTATGATCTGCTGTATTCAGTGGATTTTCAATATCTGCTTTAGGGACTTCCAATTAAAAAAATATCAAACTAATTACTGTGGGGGAGCCACTGCTCGGCTAGAGTTCCCCGACTTGTAAGCGTTGCTCCTCTGTTCGAGGCAACAAGTGGTGTTGGGCTTCTAGCCCGCCCAGTTTATTGGACGGGCGGGTTATGTCTAGAACGAAATAGAGGAAGAAAACAAACCTATCCCTCTGAATAATTATTTCTTAGCAATTATCCACACTGCATGAATAATTCCAGGAATGTAACCGAAAAGCGTTAAAACTATATTGATCCAAAAATCAAGACCAAAACCTACTTGTAAAAATACGCCTAGAGGCGGTACAAATACTGCACACAAAATTCTCACTAAATCCATTTGTCCCTCCTGTAAATTGCGAACAAAGCTGCTTTTTTAGCAGGCTTTACTTCTCAAAATTAACATCACATTTTTGAATTGCGATTTCGGAAAAGATACGGGAAACCGCACTCATTAACCACCGCTTTTTTTGGCTTTGTAACCAATTTTGGTCAAAATTTCGACAATTTTCTGCTTGTGGTCGCCCTGAATTTCAATTTCATTATCTTTAACCGTCCCACCTGACCCACACTGAGTTTTTAGCTGTTTTACCAAGTCTGCTAAAGTTTCCGGTTTAACTTGAAACCCGCTAATCACCGTCACGGTTTTGCCTTTGCGTCCTTTGCGGGAAGCTTCGACTTTCAGGTTTTGTTGTTGCGGGGGTAATTCTTGAATTGGTCGTTCTAGGGCACGTTCTAGGGCGGGTGAGCTACCGTTACCAAACTCTTGGTAAACAAAGCGTTTGTCAGATTTGGGATTGGAAGAAGACATAAATTTGAGTGCAACAAAAATTACAGGTAGGGGTCAGAGTTGGGGAAGGTGCCATCGCTTCCTATTCGGCCGTAAAATTTATAATTAACCGTGTTCTGTTATTTTATTTTAGCCAATCTGTGACTACTACTCCTCTCTCACCCAATACTCAATCAACTGCTGCTGTTCCCGATACACTGGGACGCTTTGGCCGCTTTGGCGGTAAGTATGTGCCTGAAACCCTGATGCCTGCTTTAGCTGAACTAGAGACGGCTTATCAGCAATACCGGAATGAACCAGGTTTTCAAGCTGAACTGCAACAGTTGTTACGCGATTATGTCGGACGTGCCTCACCGTTGTATTTTGCTGAACGTCTGACCGCTAACTATGCCCGCCCTGATGGCACTGGAGCGCAAATTTACCTAAAGCGCGAAGACTTAAATCACACTGGCGCTCACAAAATCAATAATGCTTTAGGTCAGGCATTGTTGGCGAAGCGCATGGGTAAACAGCGGATTATTGCTGAAACTGGCGCTGGACAACATGGCGTGGCTACAGCCACTGTTTGCGCTCGTTTCGGTCTGGATTGCGTTATTTATATGGGCGTTCATGATATGGAACGCCAAGCTCTAAATGTTTTCAGAATGCGGCTTTTGGGGGCAGAGGTGCGTCCGGTGGCTGCGGGAACAGGAACCTTGAAAGATGCGACTTCTGAGGCTATCCGCGATTGGGTGACGAATGTAGAAACAACTCACTACATCCTAGGTTCAGTTGCTGGGCCCCATCCTTACCCGATGATGGTACGTGATTTCCATGCGGTAATTGGGCAAGAAACTCGTGTCCAAGCACAAGAAAAATGGGGCGGTTTACCGGATATTCTCTTGGCTTGTGTCGGCGGCGGTTCCAATGCGATGGGACTATTTTATGAGTTTGTCCGTGAGTCATCTGTGCGGTTAATTGGGATTGAGGCGGCGGGTGAAGGTGTAAATACCACAAAACATGCTGCTACCTTGACAAAAGGACG
Source organism: Cylindrospermum stagnale PCC 7417 (assembly GCF_000317535.1). NCBI lineage: Bacteria > Bacillati > Cyanobacteriota > Cyanophyceae > Nostocales > Nostocaceae > Cylindrospermum > Cylindrospermum stagnale. The sequence continues at coordinate 2,303,617 of NC_019757.1, read as the reverse complement.
AATTGGTGTATTGCACGGGGCGATGAGCTATCTGTTGCAAGACGATGATGGGCAAATCATTGAGGCGCACTCGATTAGTGCTGGGTTAGATTATCCTGGTGTGGGGCCAGAACACAGCTATATGAAGGATGCGGGTCGGGCGGAATATTATAGCGTCACGGATGCAGAGGCTTTGGCGGCGTTCCAACTGCTCTCAAAGTTGGAGGGAATTATCCCCGCACTGGAAACTTCACATGCGATCGCTTATTTAGAAACCCTCTGCCCTCAACTCGCCGGCAGCCCTCGAATTGTCATTAACTGCTCTGGACGCGGTGATAAGGATGTGCAAACTGTAGCCAAGTTTTTGATTCCTGAATAAATCTGTCTCCAAATTCAGCTTTTACTGAAAACTATAGTGTGACAAATCAGGTAACTATTTCGCTCTCTTGTTAACTACAAGCCTGATAACGGGAGAGCGTCACAGCAAGAGTCTAGTTGCATTCGGCGGGTATATATTAACAGTAATAAAACAGGTGGTAACATTATTTAAATGTAATTAATGCCACCACTTAACAACGAGTAATAAAAATCATCTCACTAATGATAGAAGGCAATCACCAACCAACTAGACAACTTTTCTGAAAAATAGTGCATTTAAAAGTTAACTGGTAATTTTGGGATCTAGAGCGGCCTTAGTAGAGATTTACAAGCTATAGCCAATTTGTTTAAGTGAAAGTAGTGTGGTTAGATGAATTTGCAAGTTTACTTTCAGCCACAATCAGGCTGGCTATAAGTAATGAAACTGAAAAATCTTTATAGCGTCGCTTTCGGCACTCTTTTTTTCGCCGGTGGAGCGTTCGCTATTTCCACACCAGGTCTAACTGCTGTACCAAAAACTTCTTTGGTATCAAAATTTAGCTACGAAATAGCACAATCTCCAGTCAATACTGCTGCAATTGAAGCATCAGTTTTCCAGCAAATTAATCAATACCGAGCATCTCTTGGACTACCAGCGCTGACTCGTAATTCTGCTATCGACAGTCAAGCCAGAAATCACAGCCAGAATATGGCCAAGGGTACAGTCCCATTTGGACACAACGGATTTCAACAGCGAGTTCAAGCGATCGCTATTCCTTACAGCGCAGTTGCCGAAAATATCGCCTACAATCAGGGATCTAGTGACCCCGCTACCCAAGCTGTTAAAAGCTGGCTCAATAGTCCCGGACATTTAGCCAACATCAAAGGCAATTACAACCTCACCGGCATTGGTGTAGCTAGCAATAGCCAAGGGAAAATTTACTTCACGCAAATATTCCTGCGCTCAAGATAAGCTTTTGGGAAATTTATTGATTAGTAATCTAGTGTTCTTGGCATCTGTCAATGGATACTATTTTTTTGGGAAAGTTTTAATTAATAATGTAGTGTGCATAACATTTAATCATGGATATGAGAAAATTTCGGAATTAATCAGGGAATTTTGGGATTTTCAGTCCAAGCGATCGCCACTTGGATGAGACTGACTGATTAAGTGTTGGAAATCGGACAGTTTCTCAGTCCATAAATACTTAATATTATCCTGGTATATATTCTTGGAATCAGAAGATAGAGTATATGTCTCATCACTTTCTACACTACCTAAGACTCCATGTTACGACAAACTGCTTTTGGCATCGCTTTAAGTACGCTTGTCCTTGCTAGTGGATTAATGACTGCTCCTGTTCCAGGGAATCCTTCTCAAAAAAAAGCCGATCCTCGTCAGCCGTCGTCAATTCCTGCAAGTCAGGTGGCAACATCTAATCTTACTTTTCAAACTACTACTCTAGAAAAATCAGTTTTTGAGCAAATTAATCAATATCGGGTTTCTCAGGGGTTGCCAAAGTTGACAATAAATGCAAATATCACGCGACAAGCAAGAATTCATAGCGAAAATATGGCTAAGGGTAAAGTTCCGTTTAGCCATCAGGGGTTTGCACGGCGAGTTAATGCTATCCCTCTGATTTACAACAGTGCGGCAGAAAATGTCGCTTTCAACCTGGGATATAGTAATCCCGCTAACCAAGCTGTGATTGGTTGGTTACGCAGTCCCGGACATTTGAAGAATATCCAAGGCAAATTTAACTTGACTGGGATTGGTGTTGCCGCTAATCAGCAAGGCGAAGTCTACCTCACGCAAATTTTCTTGCACACTAGATAGATGTAATTACTGTTTTTTTTGCACAATGATAATGTAGTGTCTGATAGGACTTTTTTCTAGTAGACACTACATTTATTTTTGAGCAATTCATGACATTACCAGATTTTCAAGTAAGCGATCGCGATTTGAGTGACGCTGCCCTGACACAGTATTTAGAAGCCGAGGCGATCGCAGTTGATACGGAAACTATGGGATTATTGCCACAACGCGATCGCTTGTGTCTTGTCCAGTTGTGTAACCCAGAGGGCAACGTGACGGCAATTCGCATAGCCAAAGGGCAAACCACAGCGCCAAACTTAAAAAAACTCTTAGAAGCAGCCCAGATCCACAAAGTCTTTCACTTTGCGCGGTTTGACATCGCCACCTTGCGCCACAATTTGGGAATTCAGGTTCAGCCGATTTTTTGCACCAAGATTGCTAGCAAGTTAGCCCGAACCTACACCAATCGCCACGGACTTAAGGAGGTGGTACAAGAATTGGAACAAGTAGAACTAGATAAAAGCGCTCAAAGTTCTGATTGGGGAAACGCCACTAACTTATCCGACACGCAACTGAATTACGCCGCCAATGATGTGCGCTACTTACTCAGCGTACGGCGAAAGTTGACAGCAATGCTTCAAAGAGAACAACGCTGGGAACTCGCTCAAGAATGCTTTCAAGTTTTGCCGACAATAGTTTCCTTAGATTTATTGCAATTCAAGGACTTATTTGAACATTGAGCAATCAGCCAAAAGCTTGCTTCATTAGTTTACAGTTCCTCGCCAATAACTACTAACCTCTAGTTATACTTCTTTTTGCTGGGTTTCTAAGTGATTTTGAATCCGGGATATGACATTGTAGTCATCTGCACCTGGGGGAGTTGTCGATTCAATAATGCCTTCTGTTGGTCCACCGATGGCCTTCCATGCACCAAGACCACCTTTGAGTTCAGATACATGCACAAACCCAGCGGAACGGAGCAATTGGGCTGCTCGGCTAGTTTGGTCGTCACTTGTGCCGTAAACATAAATATCACGGCTTTTATCTAAAGATGATGCTGCACGATCTACCAATTGATCTATTGGCATGGGCATTGCTCCCATAATATGTCCCTCGTTAAAAATCATGCGATCGCGCACATCCAGAATTGTAAAAGCTGGTTCGCCCCATTCCAGACGAGACTTTAGTACATGAACATTCGCCTGCGGTTCTATTGGTGGCTGCGGAGGAATGATGCCGCCGACTAAATTGCTATTCATAGTTTTTCAGCCCTAATTACACTGATAGTAATTTACTGAATTATCTAAATTAAATTTCTCTTACTTTGGGATGAATATTACCAAAATCTCTCTCCAGATATACTTACTTGGTAAAACATTTGATGCTAGTTAATCAATAGCAAGTAAATTGAACTAACAAGTCAAATCAAAATATTGGATTTATGTTTTAATAAATTTAAATATCGCTAGTTCTCAGATTTAAAGAATTGTTTAACTTAATTAGGAGAATAAATAATAGATTTTTCCCAATGTTCAACAACCTGTTTTGCCTATAGATAGTTATTTTCTCAATTTTGGCGATAGCGATCTGCACCAAACCAGCAGATCGCTATTCACAACTTTCCCTCAACCTCCTACACGGCTCTAAGTTTGTTGGGCTAATTGCTATTTTCGTCTGTCTCTGTAATTTTACGGTGATTAAGCGTATAATGTTTAAGTTTTACTAAAAAAGTTATAAAAAATCCGAGAATTTTACATGACTTACACAATTTATAAGCATTATGATATTTAAAGTTTCCATAAACTTCAGAGAAAATTAAGTGTATACAAGTAGTACAGCAGCGTTTGCCCTCAGATCAGGTGAGCGTAAATACACTGCCAAGAGAAACACGTAGAACGAAACTGTCGCAACAGCAAATCGCCAAATTAACAATAGACTGCATTATGGATACGCTAACCGCTATTAATCCCAAGATACTGATCGTCGATGACGACTTCAGTGTCCGCAATCTCATCTATCGTTTTTTAGGTCGGAAATATCAAATAGAATCGGCTGCGGATGGTAAAACTGCTTTGGCGTTGTTCGATCAATTTAACCCAGCCTTAGTAATTCTGGATTGGAATTTGCCAGATGCTAACGGCTATAACCTCTGTCAGGAAATGCAGAGTCGCACAAATGTTTTAGTCATGATCCTGACTAGCCGGAATGATGAAGCTGATAAAATTAGAATTCTCGCCGCAGGTGCTGATGACTTCATGACTAAACCCTTTAGTTTGGCAGAAGTGGAAGTCAGAGTAGAAGCACTTTTGAGGCGCATCCGCTATATTAACCCCAGTGCATCACAACGCCTCACCTTTAAGCAGCTAGCAATTAACCCAGAGGGTAGAGAGGTGACACTTAACGATAAACCTTTAGCTTTAACAGCTCTGGAATTTAATATTTTACATTTTTTAGCCAGCCATCCTGGTCAAGCTTGGAGTCGTCCCCAGTTAATCCAAAAAATCTGGGGTTGTGAATATGTGGGAGATGGACGGGTGGTTGATGTGCATATTGGTCAGCTTCGCAAGAAAATGGAAATTGATTCCAGCATCCCAGAGTATATTAAAACTGTTCGGGGTTATGGTTACAAGTTTGAGCCACCGGAAGCTGTCCCGGTTTAAACTCTTGATCAAAGCTGAGTTGAACAAGTGAATTAGCAAGCGTGTTTTTATTGAGGCTTGACATGATTAATTGTGATAGTTTGGGATGTTGAAACCAAACACACTCAGGGAATTTGTGTCTGCTCAAGCCTCAGATAAAAGTGTGAATATTTCTTCTTTAGAGAAATATCAACAAAGCCAAAATATACTCAGCTTAACTGAGGTTTCCCCCATAGGTAAAACTTGGGAAAAGCATAGAAATAATGCTGATCAAGTTTCTGAATATTACGCTAAATCTGGCGATGATGCTTTTAATGAGTATGCTTGGAGGTTGAGAACCTGTTCTGATTGGCTAGAATTTCGCTTAGTTCCAGCGGAATCAACAGATATTCTCAATTTCAAACTCGCAAATGCGCGATTTTGTCGGGTGCGACACTGTCCGGTTTGTCAGTGGAGACGTTCTCTGATGTGGAAAGCAAAGGCTTATAAAGTGCTTCCCCAGGTTGTAACAGATTATCCTAAATACCGTTGGTTGTTTATCACTTTGACGGTGAGGAATTGCAAAATTTCAGAACTTAGGGAAAACTTGAATGAGATAAATAAAGCTTTTAAGCGTTTGACTGAGTTGAAAGCATGGCCCGCTAAAGGTTGGGTGAAGTCGATAGAAGTCACCAAGGGTAAAGATGGAGTATCAGCACATCCACATTTACACATTTTAGCGATGGTTCAGCCTTCATATTTCAGTCATGGCTATCTTTCTCAAGCCAGATGGGTATCATTATGGCAGCAATGCTTAAGGATTGATTACCAGCCGGTGATGGATGTGAGGGCTGTAGCCAAAAACCATGATCCACAAAAGCTAATTCCCGAAATTCTCAAATATCAGGTAAAAGAGTCTGATTTGCTGGGTGATAGGGAATGGTTTCTAGAGTTAACCCGTCAACTACATAAAACGAGAGCGATCGCAGTTGGGGGAATACTCAGGCATTATATGCGGGAATTAGAGGAGAAAAACCAAGACCTCATTGGCGAAAATGAAGAGACGGATGAGGTTGAAGGGGGTAGTTTGTCTTTCCGATGGGATAGAAGGTTACAGAAGTACAAAATAGAGTGATAACTAAGATTAGTCAAGATACTCACTATCGGGAAGGTGTGGTGGTTTCAGCCCCTTAAAGAATGTAGAAGCTTGTCTAAGAAGATACAGGGTGTAAGCAGCATGACGGTGGTGAGGATAGGAATGTGCAAAGCGGAGGTACTCAGAAACGGGAGCAATAAACAAAACAAGCAGTCCAGTCTCATAAGGAATAACACGATAAATGTGAACAGACTTATACCAACGGAGAAAATTAGGCTTTTTGGTAAAAGAGCAGGGAACAAAGATGCGCCCAACAGGAACACCGGGAACTTCATGGAGATTAATCAAAAATTCTGGCATTTGAATACCTCATTAGATTTGAAAAAGTCGGATTATTTCAGTTCAGAACCCATCACATCACAACTACTTAGGCGATAGCCTATGCAGACTCATAACAGCCCGAAGAGTATCTAATAAAAGTCTTATTCTTGTATTAGGCATCAACGAGTCAACAAACAGAAATTCGCATCAAAACCTATCGCCGGTAGGCGGCTTAGAGTCATCACAGAGAAAAGAGTATCCAAGAAAAATCTCGTTTATACATGATGAGAAGAAGAGAAAGACAAAAATAAATAACTCCCAGTAAGCTACTGATGAGAGCCAATGGGAGTTACTTAACTTGAAGCCAGGAAATAGCTTCGATGAGAATTAATAAAATCACACTAAAATAAACAGAAAAATATATATAGCAGCCCTAAATCATTTGTGAGATTTGCAATTTGTTCCTCTTCTCATATTTTGCAACAATAAAATTGTTGGGTTTCGTCCCTCAACCCAACCTACATCAATTTTTTTCTTTTCCTTGGCGTCCTTGGCGTCTTGGCGGTTCGTTTAAAAAACTTACACAGCTAACCTACGATTAACCAACTCAGCTGCTAGCGCGATCGCTTCCTTCATACTCGTAGAATCAGCAAGACCCTTACCAGCAATATCAAACGCCGTCCCGTGATCAGGAGAAGTCCGCACAAAAGGTAACCCAATCGAAGTATTCACCGCTCGATCAAAAGCCATCAACTTCACTGGAATTAAGCCTTGGTCGTGGTAAAGTGCCAGATAAGCATCAGCAGGATTATCAACCCGACCATTCCCATACCAAGCAAGACCTGGTTTAACCCACATCGTATCTGGGGGAATCGGCCCCTCTAGCTGCATATTTGGACGCTGACGCCGTTCTGACTCTATCCAGGGAATTAACCAATCTATTTCTTCGGTTCCCAGTTGTCCCAATTCACCGCTGTGGGGATTCAAGCCGGCGATCGCAATTCTGCCATTTTCGATGCCAAAATCTTGCGCTAAACACTCCACCAGCAAATCTAGCTTTTTGGTCATCAACTGCGGTGTTAATGTATCAGATACTTGACGTAAAGGGATATGTGTGGTAGCAAGTAAAGCGCGGAGTGTCCAACCGGTAAACGGCGATCGCGCCACAAACAACATGCCAAAACGGTCAACACCAGACTTTTGAGCTAAAAGTTCCGTTTGTCCAGGATAATTGTGCCCTGCGGCTTTCCAAGCAGATTTAGCAATGGGGCCTGTGACAATCCCATCAAATTCACCCGCGAGTGTTTTGGCGATCGCGCATTCCATATAGGCAAAACTCGCCGCACCACTCGCCCCATTACCCATCCCAATCCTAATTTCAGCGAAAGTAGGCAGATCAACAACTGACAACTCGGCTGGATTTGCCAAAGGCACTACATTCTCAGTTAAATTTAACTTGTGATAAGTCTGTGTCAGCAACTCCCGGCTACCCACCACAACCACGTCACAGTATTGACTAACTTCTGCGTCTGCTAAAGCCTTCAAAATCACCTCTGGCCCAATCCCAGCGGGGTCACCCAGCGTCAACGCCAAACGTGGACGAAAATTTCTCATATTTCCTGGCTTTAGTTGATACATATATATTTATTTCCTCATTATGGGAAATTTATCCCCACATCCCCCAATAGTAGGGATTGCTCCCCCAGTTAGTAGGGATAACTTGCTAAACTGGTTTAGAATTATTCACACAGGTCTAATCTAGCAGTAGCAGTTGTAAAACTTCTGGTAGACCTAGTTTACACAAACCATTCGTTAAGGAGAATCACACCAATGGGCGGCGAAATATTAAATGCAGCTCTGTTGTCCTTCGGTTTAATCTTCGTGGGTTGGGCCCTAGGTGCTTTGCTACTGAAAATTCAGGGCGCAGAAGAATAATCCCCCTCGTACCCTGCACTCAATTCGCGAGAGGCTTTCCTCTTTCTAGGAAAATAGCTTGTCCGGATGCCGGACAACGCTTTTTCCACCAGTCCCCTAAAATCATGCCAGTTTCTTAAAATAAACGTAAAGTTTTGTTTGTACGGGCAATTCTGTTAAGATTCTTTTCATAAAACATTAAGATTTATAAAGACCCTCATGACAATATTAATCGTCGGTGCCACTGGCACCTTAGGAAGACAAGTGGCTCGTCGCGCTATCGATGAGGGGTATAAGGTACGTTGTCTAGTTCGGAGTACCAAAAAAGCTGCTTTTCTCAAAGAATGGGGTGCGGAACTGGTATCAGGAGATTTGTGTTATCCCCAAACCCTAGCGGGAGCATTAGAAGGCGTCACCGCAGTCATTGACGCTGCAACATCCCGTGCTACGGATTCACTAACTATTAAACAGGTGGACTGGGACGGTAAAGTAGCATTAATTCAAGCAGCCAAGACTGCGGGTGTAGAGCGTTTTATCTTCTTTTCCATCCTCGATGCCCAGAAATACCCAGAAGTACCGCTCATGGAAATTAAGCGGTGTACAGAACTTTTTCTGACTGAGTCCGGCTTGAACTACACGATTTTCCGGCTGGCTGGTTTTATGCAAGGGTTAATTGGTCAATATGGGATTCCCATATTAGAAAACCAGCCGGTTTGGGTAACTGGTGATTCTTCTCCCGTTGCTTACATGGATACTCAGGATGTCGCTAAATTTGCTATTCGCGCTTTAAGTGTGCCAGAAACATCCAAGCAAGCCTTCCCTCTAGTGGGAACTCGTGCTTGGAGTGCAGAAGAAATCATTAGCCTGTGCGAACGCTTATCTGGGAAAGATGCCAGAGTTACACGGATGCCAATAAATTTACTGCGTACTGTGCAGCGCATCCTGCGGTTCTTTCAGTGGGGCTGGAACGTGGCAGATAGACTGGCCTTTACAGAAGTTTTAGCAAGTGGTAGAGCCTTAAATGCCTCAATGGATGAAGTCTACACAGTCTTTGGGTTAGAGAAAGAACAAACCGCCACCCTAGAAACTTACTTGCAAGAGTACTTCAGCCGAATTATGAAAAAGCTGAAGGAGTTAGACTACCAGAAAAATAAAGCCAAAAAGCAGAAAGCCAAAAAGACTCCGTTTAAACAGTCTTCGTAGTTAAATAGAGTTAATAAATCCTTCACTGATGATAATTGTCAAAAATGTGTAAGGATTACAGAATAAAAAGCATCGCCTAAATTTGGATATTTGAGTGTGCCGAAAGTAGGCATTATCTACAATGACGTGAAACCGGTAGCGAGTCGTGTCGCTATCGAGTTAAAAGACAAGCTAACCGCTGTCGGTTGGAATGTATGTATTACATCGAGTATTGGTGGGATACTGGGCTACGCTAATCCAGACAGCCCTGTATGCCACACACCAATTGAAGGTTTGACGCCCCCCGGTTTTGATTCAGACATGGAATTTGCCGTGGTCTTAGGGGGAGACGGCACTGTTTTAGCAGCGTCGCGTCAGGTTGCACCCTGTGGTATTCCACTGCTAACAGTGAATACTGGTCACATGGGATTTTTGACGGAAGCTTACCTGAACCAATTGCCCCAAGCCCTAGAACAGGTGATGGCGGGTAAGTATGAAGTTGAAGAACGCGCCATGCTCACCGTCAAAGTACTTCGGGGCGAGTCAGTACTATGGGAAGCTCTGTGCTTGAATGAAATGGTGTTGCATCGGGAACCATTGACCTCGATGTGCCATTTTGAAATTGCTGTCGGGCGTCATGCAGCAGTAGATATTGCTGCGGATGGTGTAATTATTTCTACGCCAACAGGTTCTACAGCTTATTCATTGAGTGCTGGTGGCCCAGTTGTTACCCCTGGTGTACCAGCGTTGCAGCTAGTGCCGATTTGTCCTCATTCCCTAGCTTCTAGGGCTTTGGTATTTCCCGATAGTGAACCAGTAAACATCTACCCAGTCAATGTCCCCAGGATGGTGATGGTGGTGGATGGCAATGGCGGGTGCTATATCTTCCCTGAAGATCGGGTATATTTGGAGCGATCGCCATATAGTGCCCGGTTCATTCGTCTGCAATCGCCGGAGTTTTACCGAATTTTGCGCGAAAAATTAGGTTGGGGTCTGCCACACATCGCTAAACCTACTTCGGTAGAATTACCTTAGTCACTGGTCATCGGTCATTACTCATTGGTCAAATAAATCTTGATTTTTGCCTTTTGCCTAGCGTGCCTTTTTGGTGATTTCCTTCCAGAATTAACGGTTGAGCAATGGTATTTGGAGTGTAGTTATTAAAATTGCATATCTGGAATTTTGATGGCTGACGCTTGAACGTGTTAAAACAGCCATGTCAGGGTGTAAAAACAGGAATGCTCCATTTACGAAAAATTCGGAAATTGCATCTCTAACTCATGTACAGACTTTTTCAAGAACGTCTGTACAACCCAAAATTCCTCATCCAATAGCCCAAATTAATATGACAGTTGCTCACAGTCCCTGTGTTTTAGTGATTGAAACCGACGATAACTTAGCAAATCAGCTTTCTTTCGATTTGCAAGAAGCTGGCTATGATGCGATTTTGGCTCATGATGCGACAAGCGGTTTGCAATATTGCCACGATCGCCAACCTGCTTTAATTGTTGTAGACCGAATGCTGTCAGGAGAATCAGGACTCTCGTTGTGCAAAAATCTCCGAAGCACAGGAATGCGCGAGCCTATGCTGGTGTTAATGGCACGGGATACGGTTGATGACCGTGTAGCTTGTCTAGAAGCAGGGGCTGATGATTACATCCTCAAGCCTTACCGTTCAGAAGACTTCTTGAAGTTGATTCGCCTCTACTTAAAACCCGATATCGATACCACTGAGCAATTACGCTTTGGTGATTTGATTTTAGACATCGCTACCCGCCGCGCCATACACAACGGACGGCCAATCGACTTGACAATGAAAGAATTTGAACTCTTAAAGTTTTTAATGGAACATCCCCGTGAAGTATTAACCCGCGAACAAATTCTTGAAAACGTTTGGGGTTACGACTTTATGGGTGAGTCGAATGTGATTGAAGTGTACATTCGCTACTTGCGCCTGAAAATCGAAGATGAAGGTCAAAAGCGCCTGATTCAAACGGTGCGCGGCGTAGGTTACGTCTTAAGAGAAAGCTAAAAGTCACGGTTAATGGTAGAAGTTTTCCTCCTTCCACCCCTGACAGGGGTGGAATTGTTCATGTGGCTGGTAATTGGTAATAAAAGTTAATTACCTCTTAGACAATCCCCTATTTCTGGGTTTTCGTGCTTAGATTGGCTAAAATCGAAGTTTAAATTCCAAAATTTAAAATCATATGCTTCGTTGGTTAAGTTTTTTCTCAATATTGCTCAGTGTTTTGCTCATGGGCTGTTCTCCACCAACCACCGCTAAACCTGCCATCACCTCACCGAACTTGCCAACTCAAGCACCAGTAGCCGCCGGTCAAATGTTGCCAATTTCTGCTACAGCCACTATTCCCAACGGGACAAAAATTCAGTTAGAAGTGGCACAAACACCGCAACAACAAGCAATGGGGTTGATGTATCGACCAGCTTTGCCCGATGACCGAGGAATGTTGTTTGCCTTCCCTTCTCCACAACGGGTGAACTTTTGGATGAAGAATGTACCTGTGCCCCTGGATATGGTTTTTCTCCAAAACGGGGTAGTGAAGTATATTCAGGCTTCGGCACCTCCCTGCGCTAGCGAACCCTGTGCTACTTATGGGCCCAATGTACCAATCAATACGGTAATTGAATTGCGGTCTGGACGTGCTGCCGAATTAGGTTTGAAGGTCGGCGATAGTGTCAAAATTGAGTTATTAGGCTCCGGCAGTTCGCGGAGCTAGAGGCTTGAATGGTGAGTTTGTGAAGAGTTGACAAAATCTCTATAAAGATTTATTTGTAATAAAAATATCACGTATTGTGGTAAAACAATCACTTATAAGGCTAGTATTTAGCCTTAGTCCTCATAAGAACAAAGCTCTACTGTTTCCAGGGTAGAGTCGCTGTTTTGAAGATTGGTTGCAAAAATCCTCCTTTTGGCGTACGTGTAAATAGTCGTTGATAGGGGAGTATAAGCTATGGAATCTTTGTTACTGAATGTGTAATTAAATTAGGCATCGAAAGTAAACAGGGATGAAGCTAATTTAACAAGAAAAATGTGCTTTTGAAGATCAGAGCAGACAAGGAGAGAAGGCAGCTTCTATTGCCCAAAACCTTTAAGGGAAGGCTTTTTTAGAGGCATAACCAACAAAGGTACTGCTCGGTTTATTTGCTACCAGCCCAGTGACACATAAAATACTGGCTACAGACTACTGAGAAAGGGTGAACCGATATATGATAATACACTCTACCCAAGGAGGTGAGAAACAAATGGCACCATCAAGATATTCTCGACTAATTCATTTTTTGCAGGAAGATTTGGCAATTTCTGCGGCGTCCCTTTCCGTGGCGCTGCGCCATCGCGAACAAGATCCAGGTTCTTTAGCTATAATTCTTTGGCAGTATGGATTGATTACTCTAGATCAGTTAGGACAAATCTATGATTGGCTGGAGACGGCATAGTTATGAGTGGCTCTTTCAGGAGAATTGAGGTATGTCAAATCGACTCTACCTTCTGCAAAGGTTGATAGATCAGAAAACTGACTCTGGCGGATTCTACGCATTTTCATTCAAATCAAAAGAGCGAGTTGTTAAGTCTACTCGCTCTTTTAATATTCTTGAGGAATTTACAATATTGAAGAAGCTATTAGAGGATGTTTGAAAAGTGAGGGGCTATTGTGATAAAGCTCACAAGGCTAATCGCGGAAATTAGTAAGCATCAGCCATTTGGTCACGCAAATGTATATATCTACACTATTTGAACCTACACTAGCGCAGAAATGCTTGAAAGTTGCCTCTATTTGTGTGCATGAATATAGTCCACAAAGTAAAATCTCGGACTAAGCCAGAATCTTAGACAACCGTAAGCTCCTAGACCTAGTAGCGCGATCGCAATTAAGGGTAAACCCAGCCGAAGTTTTAATCCATCGGGAAGGAGAGCAACAGCGCAAACAGTAATCACAAAGTAGATTAAAAGCGCTGCTTGCAAGCGTTGCACAATCAAAAGTGCTTCTCGACAGCTATGACAATGCTGGGTGTGTTGTTTGTAGCGATCAAGGATTTGTTGGCGATCGCTATTGATATTACGTGTTGGTGGAACATTGATTCCAACTTCGCTCCAAGGTAGTTGTCCGTGACAATAGCGATCAAACCAATTCCTAAACTCTATTACTAAACGGTCTGCACTTGTAGGTAGCTGATAGGCAGTTTTCCAGCTTTCAGTAGATTGTGTTTGTTGGAGAAAATATTCTTGCTGCTGTAGAAGAACCATATCTCCATCGAGAACCAGATTGCGTTCGCTGAGGTGACCCCACCAACGGGGTGTGAAATAATGGAGTGTTTTGGCAAAGTTACGGGTAAAATGAACGACAATTCTGGACTTACCTGGAGATACAGGTATACAGTAGGTGACAAGCCCCACTTGTTTGCCATCATTGCCTAAACCAATCGCATACTCCAAGCGACAAGGTGGTTCAAAAGTGATTGTTCTTTGTAAACCTTCTTCTGTAGTCGCTTCAATCAAATTAGGTGTTGATTGCACAATTTTGAGCGGGATTGGTCTTGCTTGTTTGCGTAGACGCAAAGCGGCTTGTCGTTAGACATCGCCCTGCACGCGGTGATGAGAAAAAGGAACATGGCTAGGATCTGCCACATTTTCTACAAGAGTTTGCCAATCATATTCTAAATCCCGTACAAAAGAAGACCAAACAAACCCTTTGCTTGCATCTACTTGGGATGACAAAGGTAATGGTGTATCGATAGCTTGTTGGCTTGATTTGGCATCTGGCCAAACCCAAAGTAAATCCTGTTGCTGACGAGTTGGTAGTGCTACAGCGCACAGATTTTTTTGATTTTTGCTTGCAAGTTCTGGATTTTCTGCTTGGGGAATATGAGTACAAATTCCTTGGCGATCGCAAATACAGCGGTTCCCGGTCGAATGCAATACAATCGAGGGCGGGGAAACCCCGCCCCTACAGGCTTGGTGATGAAAAATGTACCTGATAACAGGAGGAAGTGCTGTAACTGATTTAGCGCCCAACCGTTTAGCGAAGATAGTGTAGTTGGTGTTACTTTTTACGTAATTATTCGCAATTGCATTACTATTTATTACTAATACACCCTACAGTGGTTTTATATTTAATTCAGCCCACCTACTTAATAACTAGGAAGAATCTAGAATCCCCTGCCTTTCGGAGTGAGTAAGTGAGCGAAGTAAAACTTACCCAGGCAGGGGATTGTCAAGAATACTCAGGACTGACTCAATACTCTAGCTGCTGCTGCTACACCACCTCCAGGGGTGAAGCCTTCATAGCCAAGTTCTAAAAGGACTACTTCTAGGGATGCTATGCAGCTTAGGATATCGCGATCGCTCACAAAACCCAAGTGACCAATGCGGAAAATCTTGTTTGACAAATGGTCTTGACCGCCGGCGAGGGCAATATCAAAGCGTTTTTTCATCAACGACCGAATCTTATCTGATTCGATTCCTTGGGGTGCGACAGCGGTAATTGCTGGACTGGCGGCATCATCTGCGGCAAACAAGGGCAAATTCATCCCTTGAATCCCGGCGCGGGTAGCATTCTTAAGTCGCTGGTGGCGAGTAAATATTGACTCCAAACCTTCAGCTTTCATCATGCCTAAGGTGGTGTGCAGCGCTACGATCAAGTTGACTGGTGGTGTAAAGGGGGTAGTATTTTTTGGTGTGGCTTTGCGGTATTTGCCTAAATCTAGATAATATTTCGGCAACTTTGCAGTTTTGTAAGCTTCCCAAGCTTTGGGGCTGACAGAAACAAAGCCCAATCCAGGGGGTATCATGTAGCCTTTTTGGGAACCAGAGGCGACGACATCTAAACCCCAAGCATCCACAGGCACGTTAAACGCACCCAAGCTAGTGACAGCGTCAACAATTATTAGGGCTTCACCGTGGGCTTTGACGTGGCGGTTGATTGCTTCCAGGTCATTGATCACACCTGTTGAGGTTTCGCTGTGGGTGATGATCACGGCTTTGATTTGCTTATCTTTATCAGCTGCTAGTTTTTCGGCGAACTGCGCTGGGTCTAAGGGTTTTCCCCATTCAGCCGTCACTGTTTCGACATTCAAACCAAAGGCTTCACCAACTTCTACCCAGCGTTCACCAAACTTACCGTTAGAACCAACTAAAATGCGATCGCCTGGAGAGAGAAAATTAATTATCCCAGCTTCCACAGCACCGGTACCGCTGACATTCAGCATCTGTACATCATGTTGAGTTTGGTGCAACCATTTGAGGTTTTCTGTCACCTCCGCCATTATGTTGCTAAATTCACTGGTGCGGTGTCCAATCGGGTGTTTGGCTAATGCCAGTAGGGCAGCTTCTGGCACCGGAGTGGGGCCAGGAATCATTAGCATCAGCTTATTGTCCATGTTATGTGTGTCCTAATTTCAAATAAAAGTCAAAATTGCGGGGGGATGTTTTATTTAGGCTAGTAGGTAGCAGACATCAAATTTATTAACCAGTCTGTTTAAAGTTCTGAAAAAGTGCCTATCTAGAATCTCACAAATTGGAACACAGGTACAATTAGTTAGCAAATTGTATCAACATCCGTGTTTGTCGGCACTATCTGAAGACGCAAACTTCCCCCACCAGATAAAATTATAAATTTTTCACGACTTTAATTTCCCCTAGATTCAGGAATTGCCGACTAGATTCGTCTTTGATGGGTAAGTCCTAATTTCTGGCTCGGTGATAATCCGTATAAATATTATCTATATAAACAGTATATTTAGCTAAGTAATGAAACAATCAAAGCAACTTTAGCCAACGTTGGTTGAGTTGCTGATTGCCACTCACGGGAACGCAGATGCCGTTGAACCCCTGACAAAAAGGTGCAAAATCAATCGGGGGTAATGACTTTTTCTGCCTTGTGATGGTTAATCGACCAACGATGGTCAACTGTCATGGAGGAACCCTGGCAAATTTCTTCTAGTCGCTTTTGTTGCACCGCAGCTTTTCGCATGGTGATAATTAGCTGATTCACCTGATGCCGTAAATCTGGATTTTGACCTACTGCTAACATGGTTTGTCTTTCTAAGAGTTGAAGTATAAGTTCGTAGTGGATAGGTGAAGGTAAAGGGATTTGCTCCATGAAGTTAAGAAAGAGATTTCAAAGAAAGGGGATTTTGTCTTAGTCAGAGTTTATCTCCTGCCAAATGAATTGTCACACAGGAAAAAAATTATTGCTGATAGCGGGGCTTAAGCAGGGGAAGAAGATTTGCCGAAGAGATTAGTAATCCCTACGCTGGGGTCTGGTTGTTTTACTAAGGATTCACCAATAAGTACAGCGGATGCACCTGCTTTGTCTACTAAATTGATATCTTCTGGGTGATGCAGTCCTGACTCACTAACTACTAAAATGTTGCGTTCTTGCAACTGTTTATTCCTATCGGCGAGTAGTTGACAAGTAGTTTGCAAGTCAACTGAGAAATCTTCTAAGTTGCGATTATTGATTCCCACTAAAGAGACACCATCTAAGGCTAATACTCGGTCAAGTTCTGCCAAGCTGTGGACTTCAATCAACGAAGCCATGTTTAGTTTGTTGGCAATTTTGACGAAGTACTGCAAATCTTGATCGCTGAGGATGGCTGCAATTAACAAAACGGCATCTGCACCATGAATTCGCGCCCAATACATCTGGTAAGGATAGATGACAAAATCTTTACACAGTAGGGGCAAATCTACGGCAGCGCGAACTAGGGATAAGTTTTCAAAGCTACCTTGAAAGAATTTGACATCTGTCAGTACGGAGAGACAACTGGCGCCACCTTGTTGGTAGGATAAAGCGATCGCTACTGGGTCAAAATCTGGGCGGAAAATCCCTTTGCTGGGAGAAGCTTTTTTCACTTCTGCAATCAGCGCTGGTTTGGTTTTACCTGGACGTAGAGCCGCCACAAAATCACGGGTTGGTGGTGCTGAGGGTAACTTTTTCTGTAATTCATGCAAAGGCAGCTTTTCCCGCATTTGGGCAACTTCTATTTCTTTTTGCCACACAATTTCTTCCAAAATATTTCTGGGTGCTGAATCTGGCAGGGCAATCTGATAGCGCAATATGGAAACATCAATAGCTTGGCTCGGCGAACGACGACGGATTTGCATAATTTAGTTATTAGTTATTAGTTATTAGTCATTAGTCATTAGTCAGCAGTCAAGAGTCAAGAGTCAAGAGTCATTTGTCAGGGTTTTATTAACTAAGGACAAATGACTAATGACTAATGACTAACTAGCGAAAGCACGTTTATAAGCTTCGTCTAGCACTTCTGAAAGTGTCGGGTGAGCGTGAACCAAATTGGCGAGGTGGTGAACAGCTAGACGGTTGGCAATTGCTGCTGAGGCTTCGTGAATTAAGTCTGAGGCGTGGAGTCCAAAAATGTGGACGCCCAAGACTTCGCCTGTGTCTTTGCGGTAAATTACCTTAGCTATACCGTCGGCTTCATTTTCTGCCAGGGCCTTGGAATTACCTTTGAAGTAACTCTTACTGGTGGCAATTTCAAATCCCTCGGCTAAACCCAACTCCTTGGCTGCTGTTTCTGTTAAGCCTACATAACTGATTTCTGGGTGGGTAAAGGCGGCGGCTGGAATGCTGCGATAGTCTATTTGTCGTTCCCGCCCGATGATATTGTCTACGGCAACGATGCCTTGGGCCGAGGCGGCGTGAGCTAGCATCATTTTGCCATTAGCATCGCCAATTGCCCAGAGATGGGGTACGATTTCACCTGCTGACAGCACTGCCATGCTGTCGTTAACAGGGATATAATTCCGACGGTCAAGTTCTACGCCCACAGAATCTAAACCAAGATTTTGGGTAGCGGGGATGCGTCCTGTGGCGACTAGGCAAGCATCCACTTCCAAAACTTCGACATCTTCTTTGGTTTGGAAATTTGCCAACTCGATTACCACTGGTGAACCGGGAATAATTCGTTTGGCGTAGATCCCGACTTTGGTTTCGATGTCGCGGGAGGTAATCAGCACCCGTTCGGCAAGTTTGGCAATATCGCGGTCAAATCCTGGCATTAACTGATCTAGGGCTTCAATCATCGTGATTTCACAGCCCAAAGCTGAGTAAATATCAGAAAATTCCAAGCCGATGTAACCACTGCCAATAATTGCTACCCAGTTTGGTAGAGATTCCAACTTTACACCTTGGTCGCTGGTGAAGACAGTTTTGCCGTCTACTTCAATTCCTGGGGGAACGAAGGGGACAGAACCGGGTGAAAGGATTATGTCTTTGGCTGTAATGGTTTTTTCTTTGTTGTCTGTAGTGATGGTGACTTTTTGGGACCCAGCTACTTTCCCCCAACCCCGGATAATATCGACTCCCAAACGTTTGAGGCTGTTGGTTAAGTCGCCTTGAATTTTTGAGACGAGATTGCCTGCATGATTGGCGATCGCTTGGCGATCAAATTCCACACTACCGACTTGAATTCCTAGCGACTTGAGGTGGTGGGCATTGCGTAACTCCCGCACACGTCCAGATGCCGCCAGCAGTGCTTTAGAAGGAATGCAGCCCCGATTAACACAGGTTCCCCCCATGTCTGCTGCTTCAATAATCGCTGTTTTCAGTCCGCAGCTTACAGCGTGTAAAGCTGCGCCATGGCCGCCTACGCCAGCGCCTATAATCACTAAATCGTAATCAAATCCAGGACTCACGTTAGTTTCCCCGTGTGCTTCGCCTATCTATTGTCAACTTGACCAGCAATGAAGTGCAACTGCTTTGAAATATCTACCCAAAACTACCAGTAGCTAGATATATCTAGACAAAAGGTAATTTTGGCGATTTCTTTCCCCTTTACATGGTCGCGACTGCGATACCATCTAGGTACAGATCATTACGGCTGTTGCGACAACTTTGGTCACATGAGCAACGCACTGCCTGTGCAAGTTACGGGCTAAGTAATCAAAGTTTTATAAGTCTCAACCCTTCATTTTTCATGTTAACTGCGGCATTTTCATCTCGATTTTGGAAATAACCACAGTTTTCACACTCATAAATTCTATCAGCCAGCGTTAAATTTTGCTCGTGGTTACACTTAGAGTATCGCTTAGATGTGGGCTACCACCGACTAATAATAGCTATTTGAGAGCTATGTAACTTGTATTTATACTTAGTTGACTTGTACATTTATATGCATTTAGAACAGCAATAGCTCGTACTAATTGACGATGATTGAGTCTACCTTTGATGTTTAAATCTTGAACCTTATATTAAAGTTTATGTAGTTGTTTTAATTTATTCGTCGGAAAACATTAAATCTCTCTGACAGCGATTAGCTTCAGACGCAAGCTAAATCAAAAATTCATCCACAGGATACAGGCGATCGCTCCATGTCTATGCTCAACTTCAGTGAATTTACCATCCGGCGTCATGCCAATACTAAATCTTTCCAGCGGGGTGAGGCTTATTATGAGGGGGGCGCTGTTGTTACAGTCACCCAACGCGGTAATTTGCTTTCCTCTGAAGTTGAGGGTAGCGAAGCTAAACCCTATCACGTCTGCTTAAATTTGGCTGACGATGGGTTGAAATTAGGAAGTTGTACCTGTGACTACAATTTTGAAGGGTGGTGTCAACATATTGTGGCGACGATGCTTGTTTGTGTCCGCCAGCCAGAACTCATTGAGCAACGTCCTTCTCTAGAACAATTACTGGATTGTCTGGATCATATCCAAACCCAAAGGCTGCTGCAAGAGTTGGTAGCAGAACATCCACCATTAATTGAGGCGATCGACCAGCACGTCAGTTGGATGATCGATCCCACTCCCAAAAAACAACCCACACAACCCCGTCCGACTGTTAACCCGGCCCCCTTTCGCCAGCAGGTACGCCAGATTATCCGGGATGCGGTGCGCGACTTAGAAGATGGCTGTGAGGAAGACCCAATCAGCGAAGAATTGCTGAGTTTGGTGCAAACGGCTGTAGATTGTAGTGAACGGGGGGAAGGTGATCATGCGATCGCTATTTTGGCAGCAATTACTTCTACCTGTGTAGAAAATTGGGATGATGTCGCCCAGTACGGTGCTGAAAATCACGAAATTGCCCAAGAATTGAATGCAGCTTGGTGTGAGGCTATTCTCACCGCCGCACTCACAAAGGAAGAAAAAATTGATCTTCAGGTAGAATTAGAAACATGGCAAGATGAGTGGAATGCCGATTTTGCCATGAGTTTAGAGGCTCTGCGTCAAGATTGGGATGACCCGGATCTGGTGCAGGTTCTGTTGGGAAATTTCACCACCAAGGGAGTTTGGAGAGAAGAAGTTCCTGATTACGCTGACGATTTGGCCCTAATTCGCTTAAAAATTCTTGAAGGTCAAGAACGTTATCAGGAATACCTGAATTTAGCCCAAGCAGAAGGGCAAGTTCAGCAATATCTGACAATGTTGGGGCGCTTAGGTAAGGTTGAGGAAGCGATGGCAGCAGCTAAAACCCAAATGACTGTAATGGAGGAAGCTTTTACCTTAGCAAAAACCTTAGCAGAACAGGGTGCATTCACCGAGGCGTTAGAAATTGCCCAGACTGGATTAAATTTACCGGGAAATTGTCAGTACGATTTGGGCATTTGGACAGGTGATTTAGCCCAGGAGTTGGGAGATAATGCAGCAGCTTTATTAGCTATTAAGGGGGCTTTTGCCGCTGACCCTTCATTTGCAATTTACCAACAGATTAGAGACTTGGCAGGGGTTGATTGGGACGGTGTGAAACCAGATTTGTTAAGGATTATCCGCACCTCTGGAGGTTGGGGAACGGAAGCCGCAAAGGTGGATATATTTTTAGATGAGGGGTTAATCGAGGATGCGATCGCGATCGTCACTGAACTCCGTTCAATTCATGGTGATTTGATCCACCGAGTTATGAAAGCAGCCATCCCCCACAATCCTCGCTGGGTAATTGCTAATGCCCGTCGCCGTGCCGAGTCAATTATGGATGCGGGTAAGGCAGAATATTATGATGAAGCAGTAGAGTGGCTGAAGAAAGCCCGCGCTGCCTATTTGGAATCTGGTTCGCAAGCTGAATGGTCAAGCTATCGGGCGCAGTTGATCGAGATTCACAGCCGCAAGCGGAAATTAATGGGGTTGTTCACAGAACGGGGTATGGATTAAACTGGCTTTCCCCTATTGAATATCCGATTCTGGCGGCTCTAATTGATATTCCCGCGAAAGTTCAACATGAGAAACTCCTTCAACTCTAGAAAGAGTTTCTACTTTGTCTAAGTCACATGAACCAGTTAGAATTCCCAGTTTGTCCAATACCTGTTGAACATTCATTCCAGCAGAGTGTAGGTTATCGGCAACTTCCAGAATCTTATTCATGTGGTTTTCATCAACCGAAATTGATAAATTAACCTTTGACATAAAAACAATTACCTACCACTTCATCGGGTAGAGCCGTGATGGCTATAAGCTGAGTTTAGCATTCTTAAAATGTAATGCCCAACCATCCCAAGGTAATTTAGGATGGTTGTAGCAGAGGATTCAGGGCAAGAATAAGTTCAGACAGACCGTCTAAGGTGCTTGAACAAGGCCAGCACCAACATCCACCGCCGGAAGTGGTAGTCTGAGAGCGTGCTGAGTTAGCAAACTCCAGAGAGCGCGGCCGGTAGATCCTGTGGCTTCGGCATAAAGAGCAGCTATACCGGCAACATGGGGGGTAGCCATACTCGTACCATTCAGCCTTCTGTACCTCGTGGGCATCAGATAGCTTGAGTAAACATCGATCCCCGGAGCTGCAATGTCGACCTGACCACCATTTGGATTAAGTTCGCCATTGGAAAAGCTAGCAACCTGAAGTTCAGAGTCGAGGGCACCTACAGCCATGATTGATAGACAGTTTGCTGGGTGGCCAACTGGTTGAACTACCCCTAAACGACGATCGCTTTCGTTACCAGCCGCAGCAATAATTAACGTCCCATTCCTCAGGGCACGATCAGCCACAACCTCGAACAGTCCGGATGGCTGCTGTCCAGGTAATACAGGCGATCCAAGGGACATTGAGACGATTTGGCAGCCATTGGCGATCGCCCAATTAATACCCGCCAAAATTCCGCCATCAGTCCCACGTCCCTGGTTGTTTAACACTTTGCCTGCAAAAATTTCTGTTTCGTAACCAATGCCATAACGAGGGAGGACGGCAGGGACGAGGGAACCAGATGCTGTACCGATACAGTGGGTTCCATGTCCATGATTATCTTGCACCTCTTCGTTTGGTATGAACGATCTTGTGTTGATATTGCGTCCTACAAAATCAGGGTGAGTCAAGTCTAAACCTGTATCGAGAACCGCAACCTTAATACCACGTCCACTAAATCTGGAATTCACTACATTTGTGGCTTGCAGTCCCCATGTCGCAGATACTTCGTTACTTATCTGTATACCGAGTAAGGGCCGAATTTTTTGAGCACCATTAGCTTGTTCTTGAAGTTTCTCTAGGGCGTTATTGACACCATCTCGGTATCCTGCAATGTACCCTGTATCCACCTCTATTACGGGTGCAGCGTAGACGACTCTTTCCCGTTCAATCACAGCAATTGGGCTACTTTCATCACTCGCTGCATAGAGTGACTGCCACTGTTCTGGGTCGAGAGAACAAACAGCAACGCCTAGATTGTCAAACGCTACAAGATCTGTTTGTGCTAACTGTTCTGCGGTAACGCTACTTTTCTCGAAATCGGTAGATCTAGCGACACTTTTAATTCCAGTCTGGTCGCGCAGAGCGCTGATTCCAGAATCGAGTGCCTGTTCACGGAACAATACTAAATACTTTCCTGTGGTCTCTGGCTCAGTAATTGCTGGGATCGAGCTTACCATATTTTTTTCTCCTCTAGTCCTCTAGCGGTTTATTTAGCTGCAAAGGTGTTGTCAAATCTGCAATCTGTTAATTAACCCCATCAGAAACCGAATTGCCATAGCTATTCAAAGTCCATAACCAGGAATTTTTGCCATCATAAATCAAGGAGTTTCAACTCAAATTTTAATCTTGAATTCTGGCTGTATAGAGACGACGTTGGGGAATTTTTCTGACTATCAACCTTCCCGTTATATGCACTTTTTTTTAAGCTCTTAGTTCAGTTACATTATGTTGTGATTCCAGCATAATGTGAACTTTCTATTTCTAATTTAAATCAATTTTTGCGGACTAGAAGCAATCGAACCTCTTTCCTGAGGTATAAACTTGTTTATAGATATTGTGATGACTGCCAGAACATTGGCTAGCAAGCGCTCTGACATCTTATCCCGGCTAAATAAATCAACAACAAATAATAGCAGCAGCCTTCAAATGGCGTATTTCTAAAGTAGTAATTTTGTACGTTGCGTAAGTCCTAAAATGTTAATTTGGAATGTTGACCCGCTGATGTGGGGATAAATTGACCTTTTTGCGGCAAAATCAAAAATATCCAAAGTTGAACAAATTCAACTCTCAAAGGCTATAGTTAGCACTAAAGTAAAAACCATCATCCTGTGCATTTGTACCCCGGTCATCCAAATCAACCAAGGGTAAACCATAATCTAGCCGGAGGTTAAGTTTTGGTATTGGTTGATATAGTAATCCCATTCCCAAACCAGCTAAAAACTTTTGTCTTTGTAAACTGTTGGGGTTATCACTCTGATTCCAGATGTATCCCATATCAAAAAAGGGTGCAATTTGTAGAACTGGATTTCCGGAAGCGTCTCTTTGTAATGTCATCCGGTCTTCGAGACTAAATTTGAAGCCGTTGTCACCAGCACGGACATTTTGGCGAAAACCACGTAGAGATTGACCACCACCAAGAACAAACTGCTGGGAAGGTAACAAAGCATTGGGTGTGAGTTGGATGTCTGCTTGGGCGATTAATAGATGATCTTTATTTAGGCGTTGTACTCGCTGGACTTGCGCTAACCAGCTAAAAAAGCGACCATCAGGAACGGGGTTAGAGTTGATGGTGGCGTCAAATACGCCTGTTCCCAAACTAAATAGCGATCGCAATCCCCAAGCCCCGTTAGCATCCCGACGGACATAATCTTGTCCAAATTTAATCACGCGAGTCCGACTGTTACCTTCAGCATCAGGGCCAAATCCGAAGGGTGTCGGCCCAGCAAAGGTAAAGGTTTGACCGTTTTGGACAGCAAAGCCAAGAGAGAGGGAAAATTCTTCACGAGGCGATCGCATCAGTGGTTGTCGATAACTAACTTCATATAGCTGAGACTCACCACTAATCCCAAACTGCTTAAAAGCTGGATCAATAACTTCATTATTATTAATTGAGGTTCTCAGTTGTAAAGTGCCATTCATCGCATTTAGCGGCACTCGATAACTGAAATCGTAAATACTTGAGCCTCCTTGAGTTGTGCGATAATAAGATATCGCCAATTCATCACCCAAACCTGTAAGGTTGCGTTGGGCAGCACTGACACCCAATCTTTCAGAACCAACGCTAGGTGGAGAATAGTTATCAATACTTAATGTGCCACTAAATGGGTTAGCCTCGACGACGCGAACCACGAGAATACTTTGACCAAAACTACTGCCAGGACGCAAGCTAGCTTCTACATTCGATAGTAGGGGGTCAGCCCGTAATAACCTTAACTGATCTTCTAGTTTACCCGTAGCTAGAGGCTTACCAGCACCCAAGGCAATGCGCGATCGCACATAATTAGGATTTAATCTGCGGGTACCTTCGATTTCAATTTTTTCTAAACTGCCTTCAATCACCTGAATTTTCACAATTCCATTGGTAATTGTTTGGTCTACTAAAACCGCTCTAGAAGTGATAAAACCCCGGTCAAGGTAAAGTTGAGTAATAGCATCTGCCACTTTGGTGAGTTCATCCAAGGTGACAGAACGCCCTTCTACTGTCTTAGTGATGGCATTCAGTGCTTCTGATTTAAAAAATGTACTGCCTGTTACCTGAATTTTCTCTACCTGAATAATCCGAGAATCATTTGCGGGTGGGCGTTCTGGGGTAGGAGTTGGTTGCAGTGGTGGTTGTTCTGGTGCTAGGGGTGCTGGGATGAATACCGGTTGGGGAAAGCGATTTTGATTGCTATCTCCTTGTGGGTTTGGCGCTTGTGCTAGTGTTGGCAAGGCAACAGCAAACAGACATGAAGTAGATATTAATAGATAGGTAAACAGAGGCAAGATTTGGTTTACTCCCTGTGGGCGGTGATGGTTTTTTAGCAAACAATCTAATTTTGAAAATTGCTCAGTCATTGGTTTTAAAAGTAAAATTTATATAATTCATATTATTTTGCGTTCTCAATGCAAATTGGTTGCTATAACAGTCCTATCTGATTTAGAAAAATTCTTTTTTTTACTAACCGCAGAGGTGAGCCAGCGCGGTCTTGGGGGTTTCCACGCCACATGCTGCCTCTTTCAGAGGAGCTTCGCTAACAAGTCGGCGGAGCCGCCCAACGCAGTGGCTCCCCATGAGCGACTGGCGAACCCGAAGGGCGCAGAGGACACAGAGAAAATTAGGAAAAAGATATTTTCACAAATGATTTGAATTTGCTATAGGATTGCTGTTGGCTTTTTGAAGCAACGACCTACACATAAATCTACACCTCTGCTTACCCATTACCTATTACCCATTACCCATTACCTATTTATCTTGCTTCACCAATTAAATTAAATCCTGCCCAATATTTAGGATTTGGATTTTGTTTCATTGTTGCTAACATTGCGTTTCGTAAAGCTTGGGCTTTATCAGGGTTTTGCTTTAACTGGCGATAAAATTCAGTCATAAATAAGTCTGTTGGCGCATCGGGAACAGTCCATTGAGAAATGATTATACTTGGAATGCCAGCACTAATCAAAGCTAAAGATAAACCCAACACCCCCGCGCCGGTACTTTTACCATTACCAGTCTCGCCTGCGCTGAGAACGACTAGCCCAGCGCGTAAACGCTTTCCTTTGGGTTGGGTGTATAAGTTAAGGATGTCACTGCTAGTAAGGATTCCATCGTCTTCACCAGCACTAGAGAGGGCGATCGCACCCGGTATACCTTTTCGGTTAACATCGTCTAATAAGCCATAAGTTGCTAAATGAATTGTTTTCGCTTTGGGCAACAAAGGCAAAATAGCAGTTTTTGTCGCCTGATTACCAATTAAAGCCGTAGTTTTGAAGAAATCAGCAATTACTAAAGCTTCCTTTTCAGAATTTACCAGTGGTGGTAAAGGCTGCGGCGTTGCACCAATTGCCTGGGAAATTTTGGGCATGATCGGATTACCAACCACAATCACTTTACTACCACCAGTTTTATTTCTTTTTTCTTTAGTTAAATTGAGAATCTGAATTGCTGGTACAGTGGAAATTGTGTGTTTTTCAATCAAATATTTGCCGTAGATATCAACCAAAGCTGGAAAGGGAATTAGTAATAATTCATCTTGAAGAATAAAAATAATCCGTTCTTTGGGATTTTCTGGCAACAGGTCGGCAATTGGTTTAATTAATAGCTGATTTAGTTGGAGTAATGGTTTAGCATCTTTTTGTGGCTGAATGCCTTGAGTTTTCGCACCCAAAAATGTGGGAATACTAGCAATAACATCTGTCAGGGAGTTAATCGGGGAAATTGTATTTTCTAACTTGGGGTTAATTTGGCGAAATGTGACTTTACCTGTAGGCTGAATCACCCATACATAAACCCCATCATCGGGAATAATTGCATATTTAATCAGAGTGGCTTTTTGCTGTTTAGCAATTTCTTGGATTTGTTTAATTGTTGGTGGCGCAATTTGCTTAGGCGCAACTTTTAAACCAGTTCCTGCTGATTCAGAAGCCAAGCGCATTCCTAGCAAATTTAAAAATGCCATCGTTCTGCCTTGTTCAGCTATTTCTAAAGCTGATTCCGGCTGCTTTTGGCTGATGAGGACTTGTTGCAGTAATTGGTATGTGTTAGCTTGTTCAGCGGCGTAATTATCTGTAATACCCAAGTTAGAACGCAGATTTTGCCAAACTTTAATATTTTCATTCAAAGTCGTTTCAGCATCAGCAGTTTTCCCGGATTTAAAGAGAGCAAATGCCAAGTTATTTAAAGCCGTTCCTTCTGCAAAGGTATCTTTCGCCGCTTTGGCGGTTGTCAATTGCTGTTGATAAAGTGCGATCGCTTTTTCATGCTGTGCTGAAGCTGAATAAGCACGTCCTAACTGTTTAATTAAATAAGTTTGGTTAACTTTGTCAGGAGATTTTGATGCTAGTGCTAGCTGTTGTTGATAAAAAGCAACGGCCTGATTGGCATCTCCTTGGACTGCGTAAGTTGCGGCTAACTCTTGTAAAATGATACCTTCCCTAGAGTTATCGCCTAACTTGCGTGCCAGTGACAACTCTTGCTGATAAAAACTAATCGCCTGAGGATATTGCCCCAATTTGCGGGAAACCACGGCGAGATTTTTGAAAGCATCAACCTGGAGAAGAAGATCACGATTTTTTTGGGCGATAGCTAGCTGTTGTTGATAAAAAGCAATTGCCTTTTCGTCTTCTCCCTCCACCTCAAGATTCAAACCAGCATTCCCCAAAAACGCAGCTTCCCCTACCGGATTGCCAATTTCCTTTCTGAGTACTGCTGCTTGTTCTCTAAATTCCTTCGCTAGTTTTTCCTCACCGATATTTAAGTAACCATTACCGAGACGATCTAAAATCTTGGCTTCACTTGTTCGATCATCCAACTCCCTCACCATGTACAAGCTTTGTCGATAGAGAGAAATCGCCTGTTGATATTGGCCGAGAGTGAAGTGAGTTTCGCCTATTTTAAAAAGAGTATTGGCTTCACCTGCGCGATCGCCAATTTCTTGATAAATTTGCAGCGACTCGCGTAAAGATGCTAAAGCCGCCGAGAATTGTCCATTAGTTAATTGCCTACTTCCCAGATTTAGCAATAATTCAGCCCGATATTGAAGCGCTGGCAAAGTTTGATTAGGTATTGGTGCAGCTAGCAATGAAGGTAAAGTCAAAGCCACCGTAACCAAACAAAAA
Organism: Cylindrospermum stagnale PCC 7417; assembly: GCF_000317535.1. Lineage (NCBI taxonomy): Bacteria > Bacillati > Cyanobacteriota > Cyanophyceae > Nostocales > Nostocaceae > Cylindrospermum > Cylindrospermum stagnale. The sequence continues at coordinate 2,275,372 of NC_019757.1, read as the reverse complement.
GTAACCGATACAATATAAGATTTTAATTTTTGATTCTTGAGAGTAGACATATTTAAACTAATCATAAAATATTTGACTTTAGGTCAATACAGTTCAGTGAGGCTTTTCTTCCTTCTCTTCCTTTGCGTCCTTTGCGGTAGCCTGCGGCACGCCGCTCCGCGTCTACGTTAAACAAATTGACTTTTACAATGAGTTAAGCTTTAACTAAACCGTATTGGATTTCAGGTAGATTAGGCCCACCCGACTAACTTGTATGGAATGTTTTTAATCAAATCCAGGTGGTAGTTCCAAAGGTGAAAGTGTTCCTGGTTCAGAAAGTGCAGGTGAATTAGGGCTAGGAGTAGCAGCAGGCGAATCTGTAGGGGGAGAAGCATTTGTGGGAGAACCATTTGGGGGAGAACCATTTGGAGAATTTGCCCCACCACCAGCGGGTGATCCAGCTTGGCCCAATGTCGGCGGAATTGCCGGCAGATCGTTTGTTGGCTTCACCCCATTAGCGTTTGGCGGTACCGTTAAGCCCGGTGTTTCAGCAGGTGTAGGCGGAAGAACAGTTTCGATAGTCACCGCCCGACTGATTTTTTCGCCAGTAGCACTGGTTACTTGTAGGGTGATTGTTTCGCTACTAGGTTGGTCACTAATTGGGTAAGCTATAGTGCCTGTTTGGGTGACATTTCCCGGTGCAGGTAGCAACTCAACTTTAAGATTGCTACTACCTTCTACTTTCCAGGATAAATTGATCGATTTGATCGGTTTAAGCTGGTTGATGAGAATCGAATATTTAGGTAATGGGTTTTTGCCATCTATTTTGAATTCTACAATTTGGCTAGGCAGGGGTTGAACTTTAATTACATCTGTTTTTTGAGATGCTGTTGGTTTATCAGCAGCAGTTTTTGCGAATAATTGCAATTCAAAGATGTAGTCGCCAGCCCCACGATTATTGGTAGGTACATTGCGACAATTTAGTTTATCTGGATCTTGAGAACAAAAAGCTGCCAGTTCTTTAGGAACGCCTTGATTGAGGTTATAAGTTTGGAGTTCGCTATTAACTACTCCATCGGGTGATCGCCCAATTACCCGCAGTTCTTTGATTTTGCCTAAGTCACTAATTCGCCAATTCAAGCGAATTGTATCTGGGCTAATTGATTTTATAGTGGCTTTTTTCTTGGCTGGTGCTTCTTGGTAGATGGGTTGTGCCGATGAAAAATCGAGAATTTGTGGCGGTGGGACAGGGGCAATTGTGATAGTAGTCGTTTTGATCACATCCGCTGCTGCTTCTGGCCTGTTTTTGGCAAATGCTTTGAGTTCAAAAACGTAATCGCCAGCTTTGTAGGCATCTGTAGGCACATTTGAACAGGTGAGGAGTGTGGCGATTTGACAGAATTGTTGGAGTTCATCGGGAACTCTACCGTTGAAGTTATAAACTCTTGGTTGCACCGCAGCACTGCCGTTGGCCGATGAACTGGTGAGGGTCAAACTTTGCAATTGCCTGGGGTTGCGGATTTGCCAATTAAGACGAATAAAGTCGCCATTGGCTTGTTGATATAAGGAGTCGTCCGAGTTAAAGTTGCTGATTCTGGGTGATGCTGGCGATCGCCACAACCACCAAATCAGAAAGGCGATCGCGGCGACAGTTCCTAAAACCGTCAACAATACCAGCAAAAACTGCCACCAAGGGCGAGGTTCCCAGATTAAAGTGCCTGTAAAGGTAGTATTCGGCAGTGGTAATTGCTGTTTATCTTCGATTTCAATCCGAAAATTCAGCAACCTCCCCGCCCCTAAAATCGGCCGCCGCCACCACCGAGTAGGAGTAACTGTGACTCGCGAATTAGTTCTTTCTCCTGGTAATAAGCGCAGTACAGGGGGAGAAACTTCATAAGTACAGATTTTGTCTTCATCAGCAGTCACGGGGATACAAACAACTTCCCGCACAGTGTTTCCCGAATTAGTCAACTTGACTTCATACACACCATGTAGGCGTCTGACTCTACCCACAACTGTCAGCAGTTCAACATTCAGCAGATAGAATGGCAGGATCTCTAGATACACCACATCTAACAGCACCAGGTCTGGATCGTTGGCGCAGTGTAAGCGGATGCTGGGATAGTAAAGGCTGGCATAAGCCCCGATTGGCGGGTTAATCAGCAGTATAATTTCCCCTTTTTCACCAGGGTTGAGATCCAAACCGATATTTGGCGTCACCAGTCCCACCAGATCCATACCTTCTGGATAGCGCACAGTAAACCAACTGGCTTCCAAATCTAGACAACTCAGGCGAAATCGGTCTACTCTGTCGGAACGGTTGTGGACATTGACATTAACTTGAAGAATGCCTCCTGGTGGAATTTGGGCTGGCGATCGCGAACTTGTGGGTGGTAAAACCGTAAATGTCGGATCACTAACCCGAACAACGGTTTCAATCGCCGGCATCACCTGAATTCGCGCATTATGGCGAATCGGCGTATCTTCTGGGTAATGGGACGGCGCATCAACGACTATTAAATAGTTATATGTTTGCGGAATTGCCTCTAAAGGCACTTCAAATTCAAATAAAACTTCACTGATCGAGTTTGGCCCTAAGGCTAACCGTTGATGGGGTGCCTTACACCATTCAATCAACTGATAGGATAATTCATCGATAAAAACATCAATTAATGCACTCTGGGCGCCTTTATTGGTCACCGTGACATAAATTTCAAAATTAGCACCTGCCTTGACAGGGATATCCCCAGAGGGATTAAAAATTATCGCTAGGGGACTGCCTGGGGCCAGGGTTTGTTGCAGGTTCTGTTGCTGAATACCACGTTTTGCAGCTAGGTTAATCCGGTAGTTGACCTCGCCATCTGCTAAGATTTGTTGGACAAAACCTTGATCAATTAACTCATCCAACAAAGCCAGGGTAGCTTGTTCCTCTTGGTCTATTTGAGCCGCCGCTTGGGCGAGAGTTACTCCCTCAGGCGATCGCTTCATGATCCACTGAACTATTTTGCGTTGTTGAGTCGGCAGTGTCAGCACCTCTGCCATACTCAAACCTGGTTTTGAATCTGTGATTCTTGAATCTGTAGTCACGCTTATTCCCCCATGTAGTGCTGAGTTTTATAGTGTTGAGAAAGCAAAGGTGTAATTAGTTTTGAGTCGAAATGATTTTTTCCTTTCTAAAACTCAGTATTTGACCCACTATTTAGCTAAAAGTTCTGACAGGTTTTTTCAATTATTCATCAACTCAAATCCAATTTACTTTAACTTCTGCAAAACTTGTTGATCTCAGATTCTATTAACTTAAAACTAGCCTCAATCACTATTGAATACACTGGGATTTTCTGTCTGTTTCCATAAAATCTAAGCTCACTTTCTTCCGATCATCTCCACTTAGCACTAAAATCCTTTTTTTAACTATTTTGATATCAACACTATTAAATTTATATGCCGTAGAACGTACTGGTTTACCTGTAGGTAATGCACGCTTACCTTCTTTGGTCAAGGGCCATAATATCACCCGACCATCATCACCCCCACTTACCAAATAGCAACCATCACCACTGATAGCAACCGAACGCACAGCCTTACCGCCGTGGCCATCAATCCATTGATCAATAACTGTACACTCACCTTTATTTTCTAGGCATGGTTGCATATCCCATAAAGTAATTCGCCCTTGGTTATCGGCTGTTGCCAACAGATTGGGTTTGTATTCAGGACTAGCCAAACTAAAAATATAATCTTCTTGACTACCTGCCGGCTTGTAGGGCATTTTAAAAGTTTTATCTTTCTGCCAATTCCATACTTCTAAGTTGTTGTACCTCTGTCCAATCACCAAATTTTCCCTTTCTTTTCCCACCAGTGCCAAACTATAAATAGCAAAATTAAATTTCTTAATTTTTTCAGGCCGATTAAACTTTACAGATTCATTTGCACTGGTAGCGCTAGTTAACAGAGCATCATTAATATTCCATTGCAAAACTAAACCGCTGCCGTGACCGCTGAATAGATATTGAGAACTTGGGCTAAACTTTAAATCAAAAACACGGTCATCTTTATTCAAAGAAAAAGTAGCTTTAGGCTTTTTGCTAGGAGAAATTACGTCCCAAAGTTGGATTTCTCCATTTTCTAAACCCGCTGCCACTACATCATTATCTACAGGTTTATAGCGGACAACACGCACAGATTTACTGATATTTTTTGCCAGAGTTGCATCATGTTGATTGACCAATGGATTGCTAAAGCCGCGAGTATTCCATCTGATGATGCTTTGGTCTTGAGAGCCACTCACAGCTTTATCACCCACGCCATTCAGTTGCACAGAAGTGACAGAACGCTGATGTCCAAAAAATGGGTTATCGGGGTTGAGCCACGACAATTGCCAGAGGAGAAATGCCAGTAGAATTCCTAGCAGTAACTGTAGCCAGGGATGCAATACAGGATGGATAGTGAGTTTGATGAGATGCTTTTCATTGGTGATATTAATCCGCTGATCTGGTGCTATCGCCTGGACGATAAATGAGAGTTTTTGAGCTAGACCAAACCAGGAACGACGCTTGCTCACCAATATCTGCAATTGTTTCATCTCACCTGGATTCAGGTCTACCATTTCTGGCTGAATATCCAGAAAACATTTCGACTGTTCCTCGTCGGCTTTTCTGACATCAACGCGCATCTGCCGAGTTAAATTGCTAGCATTCTGATACTCAACTTGGTAAGTTGCCGAGTTAGTCCGCAACTGAGGTAACCAGGGACGAGATGCAGGAATCTGCTGTTTTTCTGGAAAGCAGCGGAAATCGATAAATCCCGCTGGCAGTATTTTAATTACCCCTTCTGGACTACGAGATGAGGAACCATTAGTATGTGTAGCTTCAATTATGAAAGGATATGGCTTGTTAATGGTTTCTTGTGGAACTGGTAGTTGACAGAAAAAAGTTGTTTCTACCTGAGCACCGGAAGCAACACGTAACCGTCGTTCGCCATCTAGCAGCCACTTCGATGCCTCCCCAATCAAGCGAAGTGAGACATCAGCAGAAATTTGACTGGGATTGAAGACACGGACTGGTATTTCAATGAGTGCTTCTGGTTGAGTCGTAAATTCTCGCACAGGTAAATCAATCTGCATGGGTACAGACCCGATTCCTGGCTCTATTACCAATCGCAGCAATTGTCTGTCCTCATCTCGCAGTTCCAGCGATAAGATGCGGACTATCAGGTTCATTTTGCCGACGAAACCAGCAACAGGTGTATCAATAATCGTGATCGAAAACTTTGTGCTGTCTCCGGGTGGGATTTTCGCACTCACGGCAGGGGAAATATTGTACCAGTTAGCACCCAGATTCTCGCTACTACCTGCCGCTATGATATCCAATTGAAAAGAAGCAAATTGATTGCTCTCATTCACAACAGCCACTTCAAAAGAGGCTGGTGAACTACCTGGTTTAAATGTGAGTACTTGTGTGGAAATATTGGCATTGATCAGTTTGACGGCCATAGCTGAGTGCTGAGTGCTTCCTTTGTGAGTGGTAGGTATTTGGTTTGACTTAAAGATCTAACTTATTTAAGACACTTTTTAAAGCGTCCGGTTTGGTGGGTGGTTTTGCTGAAATCTGCTGCTGGCGCAACTGGGTCATGTGTCGCCTAGACCAAGCAAAATGTAGAATGTTAATTCCTAGTTCCTGTGCCGAGCGAATTGTCTCTCGTGGTAGAGAAAGGTTGTGATCTAGTCCCCAAGCGGCTGATAAGTCACCGATAACTAAGACAATGCCGCCTGCAATTAATATTTGAATTGGCTTTTGGTTCAAGATGGGGAGGGCAGCGAACAAAAATGGCTGCTGCCGCATTGGGTAATTGCGGTCTAGCTTTCGCAAATCCTCTAAAGGAGTTTCTAATCGTTCGGTGATATCGACGATGCTTTCTAGCCGGTCTACAGCATCGGTGGGGGATTCTACCAATAAAACTCCGCCAGCGTCTAAATAGCTTTTGAGGTTTGTGAGTTCTTGTGGGTCAAGAGATATTGGCTGACGACCTGTGGTGAATAACAGGTCGTAGTTAATGGCGATAGTGGGATCTTTGAGGGGAAAGGCTATTTGATCAATTTGCTCTTCTCCCTGGAAATTGTGGCTAAGGCTGCCTACGGATTGAATTAGGTAAGAGAGATTGGCAAAACTGTTTGGCTCTTCTGCTTGGGTGGTTTGGAGATGGGCCGCGCGAACAATGGTGCTGGGTCGCGATCGCGCAATTTGCCGATAACGGAAGTCTAAAGTATTCAGTTCGGGGAAAAACACATCTTTGGGATTTTCTAAGGAGACTAATCCCGGTTGCAGCAAAATCCGACACAATTCCACCTCCATTGCATTGGGTGGAAATGTGTTTTCATAAATCCGAAAGGTTTCTGGTTCAAACTCTTGTACTTGTTTACGTTGCAGGTTGTCTGGCTCTACATAACTCACCACTATGTAAATCAGACGCGGTTTTTCTTCGGTAATGTCAGCTGCCAAGTGGAAGTCTATCGCTTGGGGAACGATAATCGGGTTGCCAACTAAATCAATTGCTATCCCTGGCTGGATTTGCAACCATCGTTGATCGTTGTATTGTGAGGGGATATCTTTTGGTGCGGGAATTAAACTTACACCCAAACCGTAAACGATTCCCGGCTGGTTAAGGGACTGATAATGAATATTTTGGCGCTGACGGTGGTAATTGTGCGATCGCAGCCAACGTTCGGCATTAATCAACAAACCATCTTGAATTTGCAAGCGCTCTAAAGGTTTAATCTGTGGTGCTGGAAACATAATTAATTCAAACTTAAAAATTCAAAAAAAACAACACAACTATTGACTATCGACTAATGGTGCTTCTATATAAAGTTCATAGGTGCAGAAAGCAGGTTTTTCTTGATCAATAATGTGGCGGACTAATTGTTCATCTACCTGGTTTGGGTAGTCAGGGCGCAGGCGGACAATAAAATGATAGGGACGTCCACCGCCAATCATGGCATCTTCACCTATCCTTGTGTCGCCGAGAACAAAGCCTTGACCGCTGATTTCTTCAATGCCAATGTGCTTATGAGCTTCTGAGGGTAGATGTTCGTCTAGATTTAAGTTTGTATAAAGATGGATGTATAGCCGTAAACCCCGGCGCGTTCCCCGCCAGCGGTAAAGCTCAACAGCTGAACGAATCAGATAGCGTTGCCGTTCTACAGTCCAACGACTGTCCATTGGCCAAGCTACCCAGTAAGCCAGAAAAGGCAGCATTGATTGAGGTGCAGTTATCGGGTCTAGGTAAGCCCAGAGGTTATCTAGGGTATGAACTGCTGGTTCAAAAGCCTGCTCGAAAATTTTCAAGAAGCGACCAATAAAGTCTACTTCTCGATAGAGGCTGGGCAAAAAATCCAGATATAAGCTGCGGGGACGAATATACAGATTTAAGCCGGCTGTTTCAATTAATAACCTGCCGCCATTTTCTTCTACGTGGTAGACAAGCAGGCGGCAGTTATAATCTAGTACCAATGACTGACCTGGGGGCAAAGACCCTTGATTTTCAAAGAAATCAACTGGAATTTGGAAGTAGAGGGCGACATCCATTCGCGATCGCGGTGCCAGATCATAACCTTCCATGCCGATGCGATACCAATCAGAGGGAAAATTGCCCTCAATTTGGACATTTAATCGCAGATTTCGACTTCCCAGGTTTTCTAGCTGCAAAACTATTTCACTAGGTTCTCTGGGGTAAACCACCACGTCACACCCAGATATGACTGAGTGCTGAGTGCTGAGTGCTGAACGCTGAGAATCGGCTGCACCTGTACTGACTGCTGACGGCTGCACCGCGTCCGGTATTTGCATCGGCGTGAGTTTAAGGTGTAGGGTTTGACTAGCCATAAAAGGTCATTGGATGAGATTGACAACGTGACCGGAGCGCAGGCGATTGTTCTGCCAGGAACAAATGAGTCCTAGAGGTCCAGGATCAATAACTGGGTTTTGTGGCAGCGATCGCAACCAGGTTTGTCCTACATAGCGCAATTCAAAGAGCTGCACTACTCCCAAATAGCGCACAGCCGGAAATTTCTGGAACAAATTCACAATATCTGAAGGATACAAAGGACGACCAAAGGGCCAGCCTTTACCATCCCAACCACCAGTAATCGGGTTGAGAAACCGATATAAGGCGACGCGCAATTTCCAGAGAATTTCTGGTTGGGCAATCGGATTGTTATACTCTGACTCCAGAGCAACTTCTGTTTGCACCGCCACGCCTACGTATTCGGGTGCTTGCAGTCGGACTTGCACTCCTAATAATCGTCGTTCGTCTAAATAAGCCATAATCTGGTCGCGGAGTTGCGAATTCAGGTTAAATAGTTCTGGTTCGATGCCTTCGCCGCGACCGATCATTTCTGTATTTGCTGCGGGTACAACTAGTAACCTAACTGTCCCCGCTTCCTTAGTAGATGTTGATGGCAAACAACGAACACGGGCCACCCCACCACCTCCAGCATGTAAAGTCAGGACTTCAAAGTCTTCTGGTGTGACGGCGCGATCGCGCGTCCGGAGCATTGCTGGTACTCTCAATACAGCATCTTCCAAGGATTCGGCATCGGCTCCGTTTCTGGCAGCCGTGTGATTTAACACTTTGGCAACATAGGGAATTGCTGTTTTTGCCACCCTAATTGCTTCTTTCTGCACATTACCTTTGCACCCGCCACCGCTGCGGTAACCAACCATCCGAATCATTGAGCCTCTCGGCGGTACAGCCCCATATTGCCGCTCTAATTCATCATTGATGGCTGGGTTTGGCAATGTATTGAGTTTTCCTGTTTGCGTGATCGCCCGAAACTGAGTTTGCTGCTGGAGTTGGCCAGCTTCGCGAATCAGCGGTCCAAACTGCACTATCCCTGTGCGCGAATCAATCACGTAATGTAAATCTTGGGAACTTGATTCGGCAAAATCTTTGACTTCTTGCCATCTTTGCGGTAGGGCACTAGGTGGTGAAACGAGAATATATTCATCTTCCCGGCGGTTCAAAACAGGAACTCCCTGCAACTGAAAAGTCTGACCGGGTAGACCGTCACTTTCCCCCAAAATTTCATCGCGAATTACTTCACTTTGGCTGGCTCCCACAGTCCCACCAATTGATCTGACAGCCAAACCAACTATTCGGGGAGAATTGCTGTATCCGGGTTTATTGACAAAGGTGGCGGTGTGGACGCAACGCAACCAGCGCCCTTGGTAGGCAGTAAAGGTAGTCACAGGCCAGCTTTGGGGAAGATGCAGCACCACATCTGCACCTTGTAAAGGATTACCTCCGAGGGCCGCCAATTCGCTAAAACTGAAGCCTCTGGTGCTGTCATCCGATTCTGTGAGGAGAACTGATTCCCAGTAGACGCCGTTCCAAGCTTCCCAGAGCCGGGGTGGAGCATCAGGATTAATACCTGTACTTGTTGCCGCTTCCCCTTGAAATTTCAACGCTAAAACATTGCCATCACACTGGCAATTCCCATCGATAACTAAATAAAAGCTGTTTCCTGGTTGGGGTTGCTCGTCAAAAAATGCTAACTCTCTACCGTACCACTCACCATCAGAGCGCGTAGTCCACAAGTTGGTAAAGCGATCGCGCAATATTTGCGGTTTATCTTCTACAGTCTGGGAAGTCAGAAAATGGCGAATGTAGGGTTTGTCAATGATTAGCTGACGATCAGTGGCAAAAGTTATTGCTTCCTCGGTTTCGGTTCGTACCGTTGCTATCTCCACCCCCGCCGGAATCGTGTAGCTAGTGGGTAAAGCCGCACTCAAATAAAAAGTAATATCTGACACTGCGGGCGCAGGGGCCAGCAACCGTACCCCCAGCAATTCCAAAAAAGTCACATAATTGCGCTGTGGTACTTGGTTGAACCGCAGCAACATTTGGTCAGTTAACCAGGCAAATAACTCAATCAGCGTCATGCCCGGATCACTGGGGTTATAATTCGTCCACTCTGGACAGTAGCGAGGAATCCGCAGGATGCACTCTTCTACTAAATCTTGAAATGTGCGATCGTCTAGATTTGACTTTGGTAATTTCGGTAAAAAATCAAATTCCATAATTATTGCCTGTAAAGCAGTACTGAGAAAATGTCAAAGGCAAAAACTACAAGGTAAAAGCAATATTTATTTGTGAGTATGATTAATTTTTAAACTTTCTTTGGTGTTTAGCTTTTGCAATGTTCGGCTTGACTTTTAACCTTCCAGTTCTGAACCGTTGATATAAAAGGGATAGACTATACTTCGAGTATCGTAACCTTCCTTGGGATGATATTCGATAATAATATCTACCCGCCCCCGCTGCGGATCGGGATCAGCAAGCACCGAGTCCAAGACAATGCGCGGCTCCCACATGGTCAAAGCTTCTTGGACATGCAGGCGCAAAAGCAATAGAGTTTGGGTATTCATAGGTGCAAAGGTTAACTCAGACAGCCGCGAACCAAAATTAGGTCGATATACCCGCTCCCCTAAATTGGTACGCAGAATCAGCTTTATTGACTCTTCTATATTCCGCTCGGCTCTGCTGAGTTGTAAACTTCCCTGTACATTCATCCGTAATGGAAAAGACCAGCCCGTACCCATGTAGCCAGCCTGCTGACTATTATTGACTTCTGGCATAGTAAATATAAAGTGAATTTTTAGTCTAGAGGAGCGATCGCTACTTTACGCTCATCTGTAAAACTAATACCATTCGCCAAAAGTCGAGTTCAACGGCATTTGATGAGGATGATTACCGCACGAAATTGATATTACGTTGCCATCAGCACAGAGTAATTTATCCCCCAATTAACACAGTTGGCGCCCCTATTGCCACCATCGTAGTTAAGGGCACCCCTGTAACGGTGTTAACTCCAGCCACCTGAGATGTTACACGTGCCGCCGGTCGTCCACCAATCAAGACCGTAGCAGAACCCATGACAATGTTTCCAGTCACCACAGGCCCCACCACAAGGTCACCCACACAAGCTGCCGGCAATCCCGCAATCAGTACATTTGGCACTCCCATTGCAGTGATTGGATCGCCTGTAACAGTGATATCAGAAAGTCGTGCAGCTGGAAACATCTTCAATCTTCCTTTTGAATGCAGATTATTGACTTTAGCAATTTAGACGGACTACACCACCAGTTATTCCTACAGTTGCTCCTCCAGTCACGCTAACCGTACTAGAATTCAGACTCAAAGAAGCTGTAGATTGCACACTAATAGTGCCACTAGATTGAATACTGAGCGTTCCAGCCGTTCTAATAGTAATTCCGCTAGGTGTTAATTCTATACTACTAGAGCCTACAGTCAAGCTAATCTTTTGGGTTCCTGTCAGGGCTATTTCACCAGCACTAATACTACTTTTGTTTGTAGTTCCACTCGTCCCAGCTTTAACTGTAATGTCACCCGTTGAAGTTAAGCTGATAGTCTTATTGCTATCATCAGAGCGGAATTTATGTCCCCCAGTAGTTTCTAATTCAGCAAACTTCTGGCTATCATTCAAACGCAAATTGTGACCATCGGTGGTATTAAGATAAACACCTTTTTTAGTGCCTTTATCCTCCTCCACAAACTGTAATTTATGCCCAACACGGGTTTTAAAAGTCCGCTGGCGGACTTTGCCTCCAACGATAGTGTCATCAACTTTTTCTGGTGGCGCATCTGTACCATTCCAGACACCACCAATTACATAGGGGCGATGGATATCGCCATGTTCAAAAGCTACCAAAACCTCATCATTGACTTCTGGCAAACAGTCAAACCCCCTACCAGGCCCGGCTCCTGCGCTCACTACTCTCGCCCAGTTGCTTTCATGCTTCTCGGTTAGGGTAGGAAACTTGACTCTGACACGTCCCCAGCCTTTAGGGTCTTTATTATTACTCACAATTCCCACTAACAAAGTTTGCCCCGGTTGCAGATGAGTTTGGGGAGATAAAGTAGCTAACAAGTCTCCAGCACGTAAGCCGCGGACACTAAATTCTGTAATATATTTTCTTTCATGGAAAAAGTGACGAGTTTCCGTGACGTAGTAATCACCGCTATAAGTGCCCATACCCGTGAGCTTCACTACTCGCCCTGGCCTGATTTTGGGATTACCCTCACCTTTAGCATCAGCATTAACAAATTCGCCCCCAAGTTCATCACATAGAGACTGAGCTATTTTTTCAGCTTCCTTAGCACTAAAAACTGGCTGATCTACAACGATCATCTTTGGCTTAGTACTAAATTTAGTACTATTTTCACTACCTATCCCATTATCTGTTTTGGTGATTACCTTCTCTTTTGTTGCCGTCGAGACAATTGGCCGCTTTTGAGCATAGTCCCAACCCCGCACTTCAACAGAACTCACCTGTTCAGAACTGGTAACTCGGACGCGGAAGCTATGTATATCTTTTAACCACTCGAGAGTCAACTCTTGGTCTGTTTTGGGTTCGCGGAAGTTAAGTTTGCCATCTTGAACATACAGTTCAAAACCAACGCGGGCCGCCCTTTCCCGCAAAAATTCCATATTCGTCTGATTTTCTTGAAAGACGTAATCATGGACAATGGTAGTAGAGGTAATAGTGCCAGTAGCAATGCCCACTTCACCAATAACTTGCTTAATAATATCGCTATCAGTGATGTTTTGGAACGAACGGTTATTACGTCCTCGGTGTAGGCGGTGAGAAATATCATAACCACGAATGATGATGGGAGCCTGAGACTTTTCAGTAAACTCAGTTTCTATGGCTGTAATTTCCCCTTCTAATACATAGCCCGTCTCCTCGTCATCAAAATCGGCGTTTCCTGTGGTACTGGAGGTAAAACCAATTTTGATCTTCTTACCAATAGCAAATGATTTCTGGTGTTTCCAAGCTTTTTCCTCTGAGCGTCCGGGAAAGAAATCGTTGTTGATTATCAGAGTAAACATTCCCGGTAGGTGAAGACTCTCTTCCACGGAGATTTGCAAAATGTCATTGAGCAAATCTTTAGAAGCATCGGCGCCCTCAATTTGCAAAAGCGGTTCGGGTATGTAACTGCCAGCCATACAGATTATGAGGAGTTAATTTCCCATAGCGTATTAGGGCATTTAATTGTAGACTATCCCCCAAAAGTCGAATTAATTCTAATTTTACTTCTTGGAGGGGCGTTTATTGCCTTGACGATCTACTTTAGCAGGAGTCCCCACGCTTCCTTTAGGAGTAGAGTCATCTGCTTCTTTTAAAGTCAAGTTGACTTTCGCTCGCACTGGTGTTCCATCAGGCAAAAACATAGTCAGACTGTAGTCGAGGCTTTGTACAAAACAACGTAGACTCTCAGTTCCGCCCCAAATAAATAGATAAATTGGTGGACGCTCCCCTGCGTGTTCTCCCGATTTAGCAAAGCGAACAGATTCTTTAAATATTTCTAGATTTGCGGTGAGGTTTCCTTGACTTTCATAAGTATCAAGTATGATGTTACTGATCGTTAGGGTGCAAGGTGCTGGATTTGCAAAGCTGAGTTTGGTGATTCCGTCTTCAGTGCGGGCGCCTTCTGAAGGGTTCAGGTTTGATTGTCGCGAAAATTTCAGTTCATTCGGGTTGAACTGGAAGATTATTGGTGATGCGCCCCCCTCTACACAAAGAAGTTTGGCTTTTTGTAAATTTGACATGGCTGTTTCCTTTCGCTGGGAATGTATTGTTAGTAATGGATATAGCTTGACTTAAACTTATTTATTTTACAATTTTTAACTTTGTAATTCTACCAAGGTAAGCGACCTGAATAACTTTTACCTCGTCGCTCTCCCTCTATATACAACCTTTGCTGGAGCTTTTGGTAAATTTCTCGTGCTAAAACTTCCATATTTTTCTTTTCGTCTTCTGATAACTCATTAGTTTCTTTATTAGCCTCATTGGTCATGCTTACTTGGTTATTATTATCCTCTTCTTTCTGTATTGATGGAGAATTGGAAGAACTATTCTTTGCCTGAATAACTTTACTAGAATTACTAGATCTTTGGACATTAACTGCTGTTGACGATTGACTGTTTTGCAACAAAGATGTCAGTCCATCATCCCAATTGTTTTCCTTTAAACGTGGTTGTACAACTATTGATTGGCTATTGTCAACTGCTGTATTTTCGCCGAGTAATTCAGAGATATTCGACCATGAGTCTGGCACATTTTTAGCAGGAGATTTTTGGATGAGGCTAGGGGGAGAGGGTGACATGGAAACAGTTTTTGGTGTATCCTGTGGCGTTATCTTCTCTGCAAAATCGGATGTAATAAAATTGGACTGTTGAGATAGTGGACTGATAACTGATATATTTTTCAGCGCTGTAGGTAATTGAGGAATTTCAGTATTCCGACTCGGATTTTGTGTTTCTTGACTCGGTTGAATACCAGTCGCCGTACTCTCAAGTTTTGGTTGAATAACTGCTGGTGCTGAAGATGCGTTTTCAATTTCTGGACTTGGTGAAAAACCTTCCGTTTCCAGTTTTGGTTGAATAACTGCTGGTGCTGAAGATGCGTTTTCAATTTCTGGACTTGGTGAAAAACCTTCCGTTTCCAGTTTTGGTTGAATAACTGATGGTATTGAAGATTCAGTTATAGTGTTTTCACTTTCTGAACTTGGGGAAAAACCTTCTGTTTCCAGCTTTGGTTGAATAACTGATGGTGCTGAAGATGCGTTTTCACTTTCTGAACTTGGGGAAAAACCTTCCGTTTCCAGCTTTGGTTGAATAACTGATGGTATTGAAGATTCAGTTATAGTGTTTTCACTTTCTGAACTTGGGGAAAAACCTTCCGTTTCCAGCTTTGGTTGAATAACTGATGATATTGAAGATTCAGTTATAGTGTTTTCACTTTCTGAACTTGGGGAAAAATCTTCCGTTTCCAGCTTTGGTTGAATAACTGATGATATTGAAGATTCAGTTATAGTGTTTTCAATTTCTGGACTTGGGGAAAAACCTTCTGTTTCTAGCTTTGGTTGAATAACTGCTGGTGTTGAAGATTCAGTTATGGGGTTTTCAGTTTCTTGACTTGTGGAAGAAACTTCACTTTCCAGCTCTGGTTGAATAACTGACGGTGTTGAAGATGTGTTATCAATTTCTGGACTTGGGGAAAAACTTTCCGTTTCCAGCTTTGGTTGAATAACTGACGGTGTTGAAGATGTGTTATCAATTTCTCGACTTGGGGAAAAACCTTCTGTTTCTAGCTTTGGTTGAATAACTGCTGGTGTTGAAGATTCAGTTATGGGGTTTTCAGTTTCTTGACTTGTGGAAGAAACTTCACTTTCCAGCTTTGGTTGGATAACTGCTGGTGCTAAAGATTCAGTTATGGTGTTTTCACTTTCTGAACTTTCTGAAAAACTTTCCGTTTCCAGCTTTGGTTGAATAACTGACGGTGTTGAAGATGTGTTATCAATTTCTCGACTTGGGGAAAAATCTTCCGTTTCCAGTTTTGGTTGGATAACTGATGGTGCTGAAGCTGTGTTACTAATTTCTGAATTTGGGGAAAAACTTTCCGTTTCCAGCTTTGGTTGAATAACTGATGGTACTGAAGATGTGTTATCAATTTCTGGACTTGGGGAAAAACCTTCCGTTTCCAGCTTTGGTTGAATAACTGATGGTGCTGAAGATGTGTTATCAATTTCTGGGCTTGGGGAAAAATCTTCCGTTTCCAGTTTTGGTTGGATAACTGATGGTGCTGAAGCTGTGTTATCAATTTCTGGGCTTGGGGAAAAATCTTCCGTTTCCAGTTTTGGTTGGATAACTGATGGTGCTGAAGCTGTGTTACTAATTTCTGAACTTGGGGAAAAACTTTCCGTTTCCAGCTTTGGTTGAATAACTGATGGTATTGAAGATTCAGTTATGGGGTTTTCACTTTCTGAATTTGCTGAAAAACCTTCCGTTTCCAGCTTTGGTTGAATAACTGCGGGTGCTGAAGATGTGTTATCAATTTCTGGACTTGGTGAAAACCCTTCAGTTTCCAGTTTCGGTTGGATATCTGATGCTGCTGAAGATGCGTTCTCAATTTCTGGACTTGCTGAAAAAGTTTCCGTTTCCAGTTTTGGTTGAATAACTGCTGGTGTTGAAGATTCAGTTATCGTGGTTTCAATTTCTGAACTTGCTGAAAAAGGTTCAGTGTCCAGTTTCGGTTGAATAACTGATGCTGCTGAAGATGCGTTCTCAATTTCTGGACTTGGGGAAAAACCTTCTGTTTCTAGCTTTGGTTGAATAACTGCTGGTGCTAAAGATGTATTATCAATTTCTGAACTTGGGGAAGAACTTTCCGTTTCCAGTTTCGGTTGGATATCTGATGCTGCTAAAGATGTGGTTTCAATTTCTGGACTTGGTAAAAACCCTTCAGTTTCCAGCTTTGGTTGAATAACTGCTGGTGCTAAAGATGTATTATCAATTTCTGAACTTGGGGAAGAACTTTCCGTTTCCAGTTTCGGTTGAATAACTGCTGGTGTTGAAGATTCAGTTATCGTGGTTTCAATTTCTGAACTTGCTGAAAAAGGTTCAGTTTCCAGTTTCGGTTGAATAACTGATGCTGCTGAAGATGCGTTCTCAATTTCTGAACTTGGGGAAGAACTTTCCGTTTCCAGTTTCGGTTGAATAACTGCTGGTGTTGAAGATTCAGTTATCGTGGTTTCAATTTCTGAACTTGCTGAAAAAGGTTCAGTTTCCAGTTTCGGTTGAATAACTGATGCTGCTGAAGATGCGTTCTCAATTTCTGAACTTGGGGAAGAACTTTCCGTTTCCAGTTTTGGTTGAATAACTGCTGGTGTTGAAGATTCAGTTATCGTGTTTTCAATTTCTGAACTTGCTGAAAAAGGTTCAGTTTCCAGTTTCGGTTGAATAACTGATGCTGCTGAAGATGCGTTCTCAATTTCTGGACTTGGGGAAAAACTTTCCGTTTCCAGCTTTGGTTGAATAACTGATGCTGCTGAAGATGCGATCGATTTACCTAAATGCGGTGATTTGTATTCAGTAAAAAAGGGTGAATTCTGAAATGAATTATCAATTGGTGTGTAATCGGTTGATTCTGGAGGCAGAAAAGCTGATGGATCAAAATTTGATAATGGTTTAGATCCTAATGGTGACAAAAATTTTGGACTGAGTAATTCCTGTCCCAAAGGTTGATGAATATCCAGAGTATCTGCCATATACTTTATTATTTACTAGAAGTATCCTGAGGCTTTGCGTGTTGAAAGAGGCGTTGCACCACCAGACCTTGTTTTATCAACAACTTTTAATCCTTCGTAGGTTAAAGTCAATTCTTCAATCGCAACTGTAGTGGAATCTGCGCTTAAGCTTGGTGCTTTCCAGCCAGTAGGAACGGCAGCAAGTAACGTCCAACACTGCATTGTTTCTCCTGCTTGGTTAAAAACCAAAATATTGACATTACGGCGTTCTGGTTTACCGCTCAGAGTCTTATTAATCCAATTCCAGAAAGTTAAGTCGTCGGTAATACCGCGCTTGAGCGTTACGTCTGAAAATTCTGCTGGATTTAAAAGGACTTTTTGTTGATCATTGACACCACCTTCTAAAATTTTTTCAGTTTTAATAGTGACACCCAAACCTTGACACTCGGTGAAACTAGCCGCAACGGTACTCTCTATTTCTACATAAAAACGATTTGCTGTAACGTAATTTAATTCGCGACTTGAACTAGCCATAATTCCACTTCCTCTAATTTTTACTCCGTTCTTTTTGGTGGCGCAAATCTTCAAGCATCAATTCATAAACTTTATCACTGAGGACTGATAGCAGTTGCCGATCGCGCATCACTTTACCTGCTAACTTTGCAACTGCTTGAGATTTGTCTTGATTTTCATTAGTAGTTGGCATAATTAAGACCTATAAATAGATACTAACATATCTAAAAATTCGACTTACTGACTATTAGCCAAAAGTCTAATTTAAAAGATCCTCTACTCATGCACTAGAAAAGCTTTCCAGTCTGCTTTGTTACTTTTGAGTTTTTTGTAGTGGTACTAAACCTGCTTTCTCTAAAAGGCGCTGTACTTCTGCTGTTCTCAGCATATCGGCAAATTTCTGACCGATAGGGGGGCGGCTGTTATCTCCTGGATAAAGTACGATGATCGGATATCCTAGTGGATAGCTCCCTGTTCTAAACACTTGGATGTTAGGTTTGTAGCTTCCTTTTTCACCACATAAATCTGTATTGGGGTCTATTGAATTACCCTTGTCGTTGACTAAAGTCTGTACTTCAGCTTTATTACCATCTACCACAGCCAGAGGATAAGCAGAACACTGACCAAAAACCTGGCTGAATGTGGCAAATCCAATGCTGCCAATATCATCTTTCTCGAAGTCTTCTAGTACTTGCTGTAGCATGTTTAAGGTAGGAAGAGTGGTAATGGCTCCAGTGGAACTTGTAATAAGTGTATTTTGCTGTTGATTTTGGGTCTGCAAATTTTTAAAGGCTGCGATCGCACTTTCTTGTTTCAGTACTCGTTGTTCAAAAATTTGTAATGCTTCTTGTTCAGGTGGTATATAAAGTTTGACTGGTAAATTAGGTAAGTTAGCGCCTTTTATTTGACTCCAATTTGTAATTTTGCCTGTGTATAAATCTCGTAGTTGCTCAAAGCTAATCTTTCCATTTAATGCATTTGGCAGACTTCTTTCACGTTTTGAGTAGCTAAAAGCCACAAATACAACTAAACCGTCATAGGCAACTTCTTTGTATCGTAATTGTGGCGTTAATTGATTAACTAAATTAGTGACAGCAAAGTCTATTTTTCCCGATTCGACTTCAGAAATTGCTTTGGCGAGTGAATCATCTGGTTGATAATTTAGTTGTAATTTAGGCTGACTTTTTTCGAGTGTTTCTTCCAGGGTTTGGTTCTGGAATGTCAAATTGCGTTGCCGTTGTATATAACTCCAGATTCCGCCTGTTTCACCGGTGTAGGTATATCTTCCAGGGGGCACAGCAGACACGTCTTTCAAACAGCAAATTACTACGTCATCCGATGAAGTTTCCTGCTTTTGAGATTTTTGGATGAGAAACCATATTAGTGCCCCCAGTAATACTAAGCCCAGAGTTCCTAAAAGTAGTAATGGTGGGCGGCGTAATTTAGTTTTGTCTTCTTCAATTTCTCCTGTAATTACTAACATGTCATTCGGCGGAGGTGGAGGTAGTTGTAATAGTGCTTGCCGCGCTTCTTCGCTGTTAGCAAAAGGTGTTTCTAGCTCTAATAGTCGCCGAATGAAAGTTTTAAGTGCAGGTTCTACTGGTTTCCAATGCTGCTCATATTTGGGGTTTAGAGGCTGGTTGCTAACTGGATCTACTGTGCCTCCTGCTAATAGGTAAAAGGCAACATATCCCAAATCTACTAAGTCCTGGGAAATGATCGGAATGGCTATTCTAGCGGTTGGCAGATCAAACAAACGTTCCCAAAGTGCTAAATCACTCACATGGATAAAAAATTCTGTGGTGTCTGCCATAATCAGCAGGCTATCGAGACTGATATTACCGTGTGCTATTTTCTGCTTTATTTGACCGGAAGGGAGACTAAATTTTTGAGTGTGCAGAAATTCTAGGGTTTGCAGCACTTGGTTAAGAACACGGCGCACTTCTGCCTCTGTCATTGGGCCATTACTGGTGAGGTAGGCGCGGAGAGTGGGATATCCATCTTGATGACCATTGGTAACAAGATAGCAGCATTCTTTGACTGGATCGGCGATCGCATCCCAAGGTGAATTTAACCGAATATCCTGAATTCTGCCATCGGCTAAAGTCAATCCAGCTACACTTTCAAAGACTTGTTTCCGGCTTCTTGTCTCTTCCAGGCTAAAAGGGTTAGGCAGCAGATATTCTTTAATTACTACTGGCTGTTGATCTGCAACCTGAATTCCTCGGTACAAACGCCCCATTCCCCGTTGTCCGAGAAAACTATCTACACGATATCTACCCCGATATCCCCGAACCTCGATCCTTGGGGGCAAAATAGTCGGAAAACCGCATTTTAGACAATTCGTGGCTGTGGGATCTTGCTCTAATGTTTTCTGTGTCCATTCACAGCCTAAGGTGTTCCCGTAGACGCAGTGATACTTTCTGTAAATGGGATCAACTCCCAGATAAACTGGTGGTTGAAGCGTGATGGCGGTGGGAATAGACTCAGGTACTACATCTGCTGGGTTTTGTTCTTTCTGGAAAAATCTTTTAGGTAGTCTGGCTTTGATAGTTTCGGTGAGGGGAGCAGCTTTTTCTTGAACTACCGGGACAACCCAACTCCATCTCTCTAGCCAGCGTAATGGCGTAGGTAACTTAATTTGGGCGCGAAGTTTGCTTTGAGCCTGTTGACTGATAGCTTCACGCTCCCAGGCTTCTTTAGCTATCTGTTTACCAGTGTCCTTAACCACAACTGAAACCTTTGGCGATCGCTTTTATTGCCGCATCCTACACTGATTTTTTGCCCTAGGGCATTAGACTTTACGCTAAAAGGTGTTTGTTCAAAGCCTCAGAAGATTGAGCACCCCGCAAAATTACGCTGTAATTCGGTAAATTCATGCAGATTTTCCCAAAATCGCCGTTGCCCTAGATTGCGTCCTTAGCGATCGCTACACCTCTTTCTCGCATATATGTGGCAAACATTGCCCCCTTTTTCCTTATTTCCTCGTCCTCAGAGTCAAGTAAATTTCCGATCAGACATCCACATCATGAGTCACTAAGTTGTCATCTGCAAAAACATCATCGGGAAAAGTATCAAATTGACTTACAAGCGTGTCAATAAACTGCATAAAGAACTGAGGAACTAATTTAATCTTGTCTTGAGTGACATTATAGATAGTCTCAATCATGTATCTATATCTATCAGCAGCTTCTGTATTTTCCTCACCCTCAGCCGCAACAATCCAGCAAATAAAAGCAAACTGAAATTCAGCCAAAAATGCCGAAATATTGCCACCATGAGTTTTATCTAGGATCTCTTCAAAAGGCGAGAAATTATGACCTATTGCTAATTCTCTATTTACTTCCGATTGATTGTTTTCGCCAAGCTGATTTATTTCCTCAGAGTGCAGTACAGGTAGAGATTGCTGTGCATTAATATGATTAACTAACTTTTCCCAAGTTTCCCAAGTTTCAAAAGGGTAAGGTTTTAAGGCTTGTGCCATTGCATTGCTTAGAGCCAATCTTTGAAAATGGGCTGTGCTTTCTGGTGTATCGTCCTCAAATCGCCCGTTAATTTCATTCAAAACCTTGACGACAGGACTATTTTCCTCAACATCGCACCAAAAACCAGCATGAATATATTCTGTTTCCACACTGATGTAGTGTTTTCCGAGAGGAACCATCTGGAAGCCACGAAAACCACCTTCAATAGGATAGGTGAATAGGTCTGGAGGTGGCGACCAAAGCGCGTCCTTTCCCACCTTCATGATGATTGTGTTTATAGTGCATCAGTTTGTACCCAATGTTCATTAGGACTGATGACATTTGTTGTTGTCTACCGAGGGTGACGGCACCACCTCCCTGCATTCCTTTCACGACATGGATGGCGGCTCCGGCTGTATAGTAAGCTTCGTTTGCATAGACTAACGCTTTACCCTGCTCAACTTCAAAATCGTTCATGTTCTTCGCCAGTTCAGTCTGCAAGCCTTGTAAATGTTCTTCTTCTTCTTCATTTACAGGTTCTTGATTACTCTCTCCTAACCACTCAGATTTGTCATTCTGCTGTTCTTTACTACCGGATTCTAACCACCCAGTTATGTCTTCCGCCAGTTTTTTACGCTCTATAGATCACGGATCTTATCTAGCTGGTCTTCATAAAGCTGATCTTATTGATCATGCGCTAAAGCAAATTTTAACTTCTCTATTTCTGCATCACGTTCTTGGGGATCTTGGTGATATTGGACAGGAATTCTCTTGATTTTACTAATATAAAAAGCGGCATAATCCTTAATACGGAATTGATAGGAATTACCAAGCATCGCTTCTTGGCTGCCATTGTATAACATACTTTGATCATTATTATCTAACAGTTTTACTAATACAGGAACTGCTTCTATCCCGATCATTACAAATCTGATACCTACAGGGCCTTCATCGTTATGTTCATATAGAAATCCCCACGAATTAGCCATCTCTGTGTAATTATTTAGTAATGCTTGTGCATATATTTCTGCTACTGTTTCCGAGCCGACATCTGGAACGAAAATAAAATGTTTTTCAAATAATACCTCACAAGCTAGAAAGCGTGCCTTCATGGGTGCGTTCACATCTTTAATCAGATGCTCCAATTTTTGGAGGCTGTTAGGTGCATTCCAAATGCTTTCAATAATATCATCACGTACTAAGTAATTAAAAAAATCTCCGTAAAAACCGTTTACTAGTTTTTCGGCTAGATCGTTTGAGTCTAAAGTAGTCATATGATCAGTACTCGATATCTGTAATTTGGTTTTAGCTAGATGTATAGTTGAAGTCCGATAAGATGATCCTGAGATTAGTAATGTACTAGCTAATAACAATGAAAATATCATCATGGACTTTATTTTTGAGCAAAACATTATCAGGGTGATTATCACTGTATTCATTATTCTTTTACCAAATGCTCACTACCTGAGTTGAATGTAGTACCAGGTTTGTTAATATATTTTGTATTTAAAAACTGGAGTTATTTCTTTTTTTATCCCACCTCAGCTATAAATTTTACTTACTTAGGGATAGGTAAGTTAACTGTTTCTTTGCCATCTCCTTTATCTCGTAGATCATCTGCTTTAACAAAACCAGTTGCTCATTTATTTGTTCCTTCACTGATCACTTCAATTGAAACATAAATAATGTTGTTTGCAGCAGCGGTTTGCTTCTGAATTGCCTCTGTCTTAGTATCAATTGTAAATTTTTCTTTGAGACTACCATCATACACTTTTGTTCCGTCAGCTTTAGGCACTAATGTCCCTCTAGTTTTGCCTGCGTTCCATTTTTTTGCGGCAGCAATGAAGTTTTTGGACGGTTTCCCCATAGATACAATATCAAAATCGACTAGAGAAACTTTTCCTGATGCATCTTTTTTCCATCCCCATTTTACAGAACCATAATAGGTATCCTTCTGTTTACCATCTATAGCTAAAGCCGTGGTTTCAAACTCTTTACTTGAATTATTTCCTCCGTCTACAGTAGGTTTATCCTTGAGAATGGCTTTAGTCCAACCGGAGTCGCCTTTTTCAGCGTGTTGCCCCCAAAAATCAGTGGTTTTATATGCTGCTAATTTATTTTTATCCGCATCCGAAGTAGGTTCTGGCAAGGTAGCATATAAAGGATTACGCGCATTAGAAACGCGATCAATCCTATAACCTTCAGGTGTCATTTTAGTGGCTGCATTAGGGTCTATGGCCTGAATATTTCCTCCTTGTATGTTTTTTATATCTTGGGTTAATCCAACCTTGATCGCATCAGCTTTATCATTCGGTGTAAACTCTAATTCAAAATCAACTTTTTTGTTGCCCTCGATAAATTCGTATTTTTTGTCCTCAAAGGTTCCATAATCGCTCTTCTTCGGAGCTAGCTGCACTAAATCGGTTTGGGTTTGCTGATGAACCCCAAACTCCAATTCTTCCTTCATCAACTCATTTTCTCCCAGCGAAGTGGCAGACTTTTTTCCTATTTCCTGGGGCTGCACCCGTTGTACTGTGCTACCATTCTGCTGCACCACATCCTGAGCCATTTGATCACCCTCTTGCTCATACTTATCACCTGGCTGACCGATTGTGAGCTTCATCTGCAATCGTGGTGTCCTGGCTGGGGACGGACGGGGTCTAAGTTTTGAGAAATCTATCAAGCCACCTTGATCCTGCTTTGTCTCTTCTTGTTGAGTCTCTGACTCAGGCGTTTGTTCTTGTTGGGGCGCCACTTCTTCAGCTTTGGGCTGGACGACAAAGCCACGCGGTGCGAACTGACTCGGCGCAGGTTTATCTGATGAGTTGGCCGAATTTTTGGTGCTTCTGTGCTGTCCGCTATACATTCACTCGATCTTCCAAGAGTTTTCGTACCAGTATCAAATCTTTGCCGACAAGCCCCAAGACTTTAGGTGTCATGATTTTGGCACTATGTTCTTGGCAGTTGTTAGTGATCGCGATGATTTTTTACAGAAAGAATAAATTTGCTACTCTTTATCTTTGCAATCTGGTTACAAATGCGATCTGCACCAAAGCACCAGCACTACGCGCCGTCGCGCAGTGTGGCTGGTCGCACAGCAGAAATATAGAGCGATCGCCACTGTTGTTGATAGCATAATTAGTACGGGGTTAGTGGTTGCTCTCCAAAACCCAGGTAATCGCGATCCAAAAGCGCGATCGTAGATAGCCAAATTATGTGAAAACAGCACTTCTAAATCATTCAACCTACTTAATAAATGGTGGGACTTCTTCGTAGATGTCTGCCTTGTATGCTTCTATCGATGTAGGAGGAAAAATTTCTATAAAACTTACACTTTGACTATCCGCAGAAAAAGCTACTCCTTTGTCTGGATAAACATAGTGATTAAAGCGCTTTCCCGCCCTAGATCGTAGCCTTATACCCCGTCCTCCAAGCTTCTCTTCCAAGACTTTTGGATCTAGTTGTTCCACTTGTTCATGATCGCCTACATACAGCATTACCAACTTTCCATCTCGGAAATAGAAATATCCAAAATGAGCATTTGGATTATGGAAGAGAGTCAATTGAGTCAATTTTTCATATCCGACATTCTGCTCAGTATTTTCTTCTGAAATGGAAAGGCGAGTGCGAATTTCCTCCATTGACAGATTCCTGAAAGCAAGAAAATCATCCAAATCGAAAGTATTATTTGTCATATTAAAACTTGCCTTGATGATATTTGACTGATAGGAAGGGTAAGCAGTAGTTTTGCCAATGCAGCCGCTTAACGTAACTACTAGAAGAATTGGTATAGACAAAAATATTTTTTGTTTATTTAGCAATATGTTTCTATGGCTTCTTATTGTTTTTTGTCCAATCCTTGACCGTTTTTTTGATGAATTCATAACGCTTGGGACACTTTGTTTTTAATGTTTTATTTTCTACAAAGTAATACATCACTGCTTCCGATAAATCTTCGCTGGCATTTGTCTCGCCATATACAGTAATCGGAGCTTCAGCCCCCGCCTTACCACTTTTTGAATTTTTATTAGTCCAGTAGTCAAGGGCTGCAACATAATCATTCAGAGCGTAACTCAGCAGTCCATGAGCAATTTCATGAACAGCAGTGCCTTTAAGCTGTTTATCGTTGTCATTGAAGTCTGCTTTGTCATCTGTACCAGCGCGAAACATACTGAAATTTTTGGAACTTCCGAAGTATTCGCCAACAGTGGTATTGTCTAAAACACCAGAAGCATCGTTAGCATCAATAGCCTGATCTATCTTGCTGGCTGAGGTAATTTCCTGATCTTTACCTGCACGAGAAGATGCTTTTCGTCTTGTACCCAAAATAGGAGCAAAGTGTTGAAGTGCTTTTTCTAAAGCTTTAAGTTCCTTCAACTCCCATTCTTTAGTACTTAGACTATTTTTTACACTGTCTGGAACTTGGTCATAGTCTAGTTTAATCGCGTTAACACCTGACTGTGAGGAAATGTCAATTCCGTACTTATCTTTGATAGCTTTAATAATCCGATTTGCTTCCTTTTCTTCTTTGTCGTTGGCAACATTTACCTTTTCCGTGCCAATTGTGACCAGCTTGCACTGAACAAGATTGTTGGGAGATTGCGTTTGAATATCTATCTTGTCGCCAGGCTGACCGATAGCAAGCTTCATCTGAATTCTGGGTGGTTTTGGTGGTGTTGGACGATGAGCAAATAGCGCTCCATCGATGAAACTCTTACCAACTTCCTTTGATTTTTCCCCTTGAGTTTGTTCTTCTGGTTTTTGTTCTGGTTGAGGCTTGATTTCCTCGGCTTTCGGGTGGACGACAAAGCCACGCGGTGCAAACCGACTCGGCCCTGGTTTGTCTGAGGAATTTGCAGAAGTTTTAACTTTTTTGTACTGTCCGCTATACATGATCTCAATCCTCTAAGTTTGATTCTGCCAGAGTGGAAAGTCTCGCGGCTTCTCGTTCACTTTCTATTGTGTCTATTATTACACTCATTTAGAAGTAAAAATTTGGCATTTTCTAGACGTACACACAGCGTTTAAATGTGTAATTAGTACATATTTACAATTTGTAAAAAAGTGCTATTGTTAAACCCAGCCTTTGACCTCTGTATCTGTCATTGGTCGTTCCAGCTTGGCATACTCGCTCTTAGCCGCCTGTAAAATATGCTTCATCTCTACAGGCTCCCCAGCGTCAGCTGCTAGAAAAGCTGCATTCAGGGCAATGTTGCGAATATTACCACCAGATACATTTAACTTCGCTAATTTATTGGCATCTAAGCCTTGGGTTGGGGTGGCTTTGGGGAAGATGCGCTGCCAAATCTCGGCCCGTTGGTTGATATCGGGGAAGGGGAACTGAACGATAAACCGAATCCGGCGCATAAAAGCCTGATCGAGTGAATTTTTTAAGTTGGTGGTGAGTATTGCTAAACCCCGATAAGCTTCCATGCGTTGCAGCAAGTAGCCGACTTCAATGTTGGCATGGCGATCATGACTGTCTTTGACTTCGCTACGCTTACCAAATAGGGCATCTGCTTCATCAAAGAGCAAAATTGCTCCCCCAACTTCTGCTGCATCAAATACTTGGCGCAAGTTTTTCTCTGTCTCGCCAATATACTTACTAACCACCTGACTTAAATCGATGCGGTACAAGTCTAAGCGTAGTTCGTCGGCGATGACTTCTGCTGCCATTGTTTTACCGGTGCCGCTGGCTCCGGCAAATAAGGCGCTGATGCCTAAACCGCGCCCGCCTTTGTTGCCAAATCCCCATTTTTCATATACTTTCGCCCGTTGGCGAACATGGGCAGCAATATCTCGTAATACTTGGCGCTGTGCCTCTGGCAATACTAAATCATCCCAGGTGGAACCGGCTTCTATTGGTTGGGCTAAGTCATTTAAACGCGGACGTGCTTGAGAACGGCAGGTATCCCAAAGGATGGTGCTGAGTTCTGAGTTGTCACTGTTTTCGATTTTTGACTTTCCTCTAGCTTCGGCCCAGACTGTATGAATTGTCGCGGCATTCAGGCTGAAGTGAGAGACTAAGGTTTCGACGTTGCCGTTGAGGCTGGTGGCTGTTTCGCCGAGTACATTTTGCCAAATCTGCCGTTGTTCTGGAGCGCTGGGTTTGTGGACTTCGATGTTGATTAGGGGACGTTGGAGCGATCGCCTTCTGTCACGGCTGGTAATAATTAAAGCACTAGAGATATTGTCGATTAATTGTGCGATCGCTTGATCTCTAGCTGGATCTATGATCCTGACTTCGTCGCAATCTAGCAACAAAGCGCTATTAGTCAATATTGCTTCCCGTTCCCACAGGCGCAATAAGTCATTAATCTCGCTATTGCGAAGGCTGAAAATTGCCCCAGCGGACATGATGTATAAATTGAGATTGAGATCTTTGCAAGCTGTGGATGCGATCGCTCTTTTACTCCCAACTTCGTCCCCACACAACTGCACCACTGGAAATCCTGCTCCTTCTGGGGCTTGTATCCACGTCGTTGCTACTTGTTTAGCTAGCTGCCAATGGGATGGTACATGAGTTTCACTTGTCGCCGCCAACGGTTCAACAATCCCCCGCAACCGCTCATCTAGATGCTTGTCACCCAGGATCAGATAATGCAACACTCGTTCATTAATCCGCAGCGGACTTAAAGTCAGGGCAGCCCCTTCACTGATTTCAATTAACTGCCATCGCCGCAAAGGTGCAGTGGGTGCCAAAGCGCCCCAATAAGCCCCCGGTAATATCATCCCTAAACTAAAAGTTGGATAGGGCTGTTTTGGATGATTACCTCTGGCGTTGGCGCATAAAGGCCCCCAACTCGCATCTAATTCCATGCCCGCACACAGCAGCAGCACACCTCGCTCAAAATCTGACAAATCGAAGGTATCGCAAAGTGTGATCAGTGCTGGCGGTGCCAGGTGGGGTAATGGAGTCATCAGTTGGGGTGACTTTTTATTAACATCCTCCTCTGCCAACGCATTACGTACTACAGCCAGGGCGCTGCTCAAGTAACCCTGGTTTGCTTCGTACCATTCAAAATTGTCGGTTGTCAGTTGTAAGTTATTAGTTAATATTTGACTTTTCATATAAATTTTGGCACTAATTGGCACTAATTTAAATTAGGAAAAATGTAGAAACATTGCCGACAACATT
The DNA here is from genome assembly GCF_000317535.1 of Cylindrospermum stagnale PCC 7417. Lineage (NCBI taxonomy): Bacteria > Bacillati > Cyanobacteriota > Cyanophyceae > Nostocales > Nostocaceae > Cylindrospermum > Cylindrospermum stagnale. Next base: position 2,247,169 of record NC_019757.1, on the reverse strand, counting down.
TCTACATTTGCTGATCATGAAATCACCAAAATAGGTGCAATATACTGCTCGAACGTCGAACTTTGGCGATCTGTATCAACTGTCAGCAAACTTTCTGCACCGTCTACAGCCAAACGGACTAGATAGGTTCCTGGCAAACAATCGGTAATTGCGAAGGTAATTAAGTGGGAATTGGCGCGTCTATTCTTAGTTTGGTCGAAGCTGTAACCTGACCATTGTGAAACTGAAAGTTCAGTCAAGATCAAAGTTACTCGTTGCCCTGGATCAATTGCGAAATCGACTTCTACAGTGACATCAGCTGATCGCGTGTCATCATCTTTACTCTGTTGATTAGACAAACTGATCGCTTGAATTGTCGGGCGCAACATAATCGGCATTACATTAGAGGTGACCTGTTGACGAGGGTGAATTACCTGTAAACTCTGGACACCTGCCCGCAGGGATTCTATCGGTATTGACGAGAGATTTAGAGTAATCTGCTTATCGGTTACTGTTTCGGCGACTATTTTCACATTCCCGATGCTTACTTCAGTAATATCTGCGCTTAACTTGTCGCCCTGAATTAGCAATGTGCTGGTAGCAAGAATCAAGGATACTGGCGCTTGCGGGGCTTTCCAGAGTTTGGATAGTTCTTCTAGTACCTTGATTTGCGCGATCGCTGGTTGGTATGGTGTAACATGGCGCTGAAGATTTTTGACAGGTAAGGGTTTTTTGGGGATATCACCACCGTCAATCAAGACCACACTCGCTTTATAAGCTATCGATAATGAGTAAGGAGTCTGAAAAAGTGTAGACCAAATTTTAGATATTTCTTCGATATTCAGGTCAGTGGGAGTAATCGTAATCGCTTCTACTTGCGCGTCGAGGTCAGAACCTACTAAAAACGTAAAAGTTGAGTCTGCTACTGTGTCCCGAATCGTCTGCTGGTTAATAATTGATTTACTATTCAAGGTGCGAATGACGCTACCCATCAGCCGTTGTGGTTCTAACTCCACCTCATTTCCATAGGTAGTCAACAAGTAGTAGAGATCCAAACCTGTTTGCAATCGTTTAACAAATTTTTCTTCCGAGTAGCGTTGACGTAAATCAGCACTGCGCCAAGCAGGATTAAGTAAAATGTCGTAAAGAAAAATGTTAATTCCTGCTTCTGGTGATCCACTATTTAAGCGATCAGGTCTGAGAGTTGTTACCCTCGCGCCATCCACTTCTCCTTGTACACTGGCCTGCAAAGTTCTTTGTAGAGTCGCAGTTGCAGTGGCAATAGCTAAATAATTACTCATTTGTTATTAGTCATTAGTCATTAGTCATTATTCATTAGTCATTAGTCATTAGTCATTAGTCATTAGTCATTAGTCATTAGTCATTAGTCATTTGCCTATTGCCTATTACCTATTGCCTCTAGGGGCAAACTAAACCCAACTTTAAAGCTTTAACAATTGCCTGGGTGCGGCTAGTTACGCCTAATTTTTCAAATATTGCTGTTAAATGAGCTTTGACGGTGGCAACTGTAATATAAAGATGTCCGGCTATTTGTTCATTAGAAGCTCCTTGGACTAACCAGTTTAATACTTCTCGCTCTCGTTCGGTTAAGTGAATGCCATTACCAGAGTTGAGGGAGTGACCAGTGTAATAGTGAAACAAACGAAAAAAGCCAGTAGCTACTTCTGGGGGTAAATATACTTTGTTATCCATTACAGTGGAGATAGCTTGACATAATTGGGTAGCCAATTGGTCTTTAAAAACGTAACCCCAAGCGCCAGCTTGCATGGCTCGAAATACCCATTCATCTTGCTGGTGTGCTGACAAGATTAGCACTTTACCGTGATAAGACAATTCTCCGAGGCGGAGTAGGGCAGTAATTCCATCATCTGGAGGCAGTTCTAAGTCCAGTAAAATCAAAGCGGGATGTTGTTCAGCAGTTAACTTCAATGCTTGCTCAACGGAAGCTGCCTCACCCACAATATCTAAGTCTACACCACTGCTATTGTTGTAAAAGTTTAATAAAGTGCGTATTCCTTGCCGAAAGTGGGGTTCGTCATCTACAAGCAGAATTGAGATTAGCTCTTTTTTCCCGTTCATGGTTATGGTTATTTCCCTGATTCATCAAAGAGAGTGGAATGACTAATTTCCACTTCTTGCTCGTTTCTTGTTTTACATCAGTACCTTATTATTTGTTATCGCGGTAGGGTAAAGGAGAATTGAGCGCCACCTTCAGGGAGATTTTCTGCCCACAAGTTGCCTTGATGGTCAAGAATAATTTTTTGAGCGATCGCTAACCCTAACCCAGTGCCCCCCAGACGCCGAGAATAATAAGGTTTAAATATTAGCTTCAAGTCGTCTTCGGAAATTCCGGAACCGCGATCGCAAATTTCTACCAAAACTTCATGACTATAAATATGCCAATTGCAGCTCACCGTCCCACCTTCTGGGCTAAAATGAACAGCATTAGTCAATAAATTGTCAAAAACCTGTTTCATCTGCCAGCTATCAACTGTCACAACCACAGGCTTATCGGGACAGCATATTTGTAATTTTTTTTTCTCCAGCCAGGGTTGCAGACCTTTAATGCTCTCAGCAATAATTGTTGACAAGTCATACTGCTTAATTTGTAATCTTGCCCGTTGCCCATAGTAGAGCAAATCGGTCAACTTAGAACTGAGTTCATCTGCTGTTTTGCGAATTAGGGTTGCTTGTTCTTGCAAAATGCCAGATGGCAAGGCCAAGCGGAGATTTTCAGCATAAAGATTAATTAGTGCCAAAGGATTCCGCAGTTGATGTTCTGCCCGTCCCAGTGCTTGGGATAAAGAAGCAATTTCTGCCAGATTGTGCGATCGCTCTTTATACATAGCTAAATACTGACTCAGGATCTGAGCATTGCCCAGTAGCAACTGTTGCTGTCCAGGCGAGAGCGGTTCATCAGTACATATAAAAATATATTCTGCTGCTTTTAAACTCTGCTCACCCACACAACAAACATAGGCATGATGTTTGGTTAAGCGGAATTCAGTGATTTTGAGCAACGGTAAATCGGCAGACAACCATTGTTCTTGATGCAGATATAAAAGATCGAGGTGAGATTCCCTAGAGCTAAAGCGATTTGTCCTCCGAGATGTTTGAGCATCTGCTGTATATTCAGTAACTAATTGACGTCCTCCTGTATCCAGGTCTTGATATACAGTCCAAACAGCCCCAGTCGATAGTAAGGTTGCTAACTGTTGAACAATCAGTTTACACATCTTGTTAACATCAGCTGCCGATAACTTGCTTGGCGAATTGTTCGGGGAGGAAGGTAGATGGATGTGAGCCGTTAACTTTTGAGTAGCAACCTTCATCTTTTTCTCTCCGGCATACTCGAAAAGTAAGAAGCGTTGCAAATGCTACAAGTCCTTAGAGATTTTTCACCTCTGGCACTTGTGCTTCTTACTGTATAAATACTGACTGATTCAGTTTATACTCACAAACTTGTCATTTAACCAATTTAAAACAATTATTTAGAATATCGACCAAAGTCTAATAACCACTCGACTACTGGATCTCTAAGCTATAAACAACTACCTACAAGTGGCAAATCAATAGAAATAAAAGCCTGACTCAAAGGTTTATTTAGTTCTCTAGACCCTCCGCTTTTCTATAGGGCAGGTAGCAAAGTAGTTACCCTATGTTACCTGCATCAGCAACTCTGATAGGGACGCTCCCACCTCCGTAAACCAGTATGATGGCATCAAATATACCCATTCAGACTGATTGGGGGCACATTTAAGGAACCCTGCTGTTGTGTCTTATGATCTCAGCTGCTACCCAAACTTTAGCAGAAATATTAGCTGGCGGGATTTCCCTGGTCAGTACAGAGCAAATTGATTTCCACCACCCTGGTGTAGGACAGAATGTTAACCCCAGGCTGAACTTGTACTGTTACAACATCCGGGAAAATGTTTATATACGGCAATCCTATTGTCAGCATTCTGCAAAGCAGGGAATACCGCCCCTACCATCACCTAGGTGGTTTGATGTGTCATTCTTGGTAAGCGCCTGGGACAACACCTGTTTGGGCGAACAGCGTCTGCTGTCAGAGGCATTGATACTACTTTTGCATCACCAATCGTTACGAGAGGAGATGCTGGCCCCAGTACTACGCGGTCATGGCGAATTGTCGATGACCGTTTCTGCTGTCCATCCTATCGATGCTGCCGCTTTGTGGAGTGCGCTGGGTGTCCCATTACGTCCAGCTTTGTATGTGACGCTGACAATCCCCTTCAACCTACAAAGCTATCCTTTGACCAAGACTAATCAAGAAATGTTGATTAAAACCAACAGTTAAGTTATTGGTTCAGAGGATTAAAAACTAAGGATTAAGGACTGTTATTAAGTAAATAAAGGAAAATCACCCACTATGCCTAGATTAGATTACTTTGCTCCTGGTGTCTACGTCGAAGAAGTAGATAGAGGTAGCCGCCCAATAGAGGGTGTAAGTACGAATATTGCTGGGTTTATCGGCTTTACAGAAGATGTGCGTGGTGATGCCGAAATATTTAAACCGATGTTGGTGACATCATGGAATGAGTACCTGGAATACTTTGCCAAACAAGGTTCCGATGGCTATACAGATTTTGATGCTTATCTACCCTTTGCTGTCAACGGTTGGTTTCTTAACGGTGGTGGGCGTTGTTGGGTAGCTAGTATTGGTACAAAACTCCCAGGTACAGCCCTACCGCCAGCAGAAGAAACTGCTCTGAAGATTCGTACTACTGGCAATCGTCCCTCTTTGCAGTTTGCTCTGAAGCCGGCAGAAGATGAAGATGCCAATGACCAACCAGCAGCAGCGGGACGAATTAATATTTCGATCATCGAAAGTGAACCTCTACCACCAGGAAGCCCGGAAGCTGAACCACCTTTAAATACTGGTGAATTCTTCAAAGTTATTGTCAGCCGGGATGGAGAAGTTCTGGAACAGTACGATCACTTGTCGATGAACCCAGAAGTTGAAGCCCAAGTAGGGACTTATGCTGTAACTGCGCTTCAGGATTCTCCGTTTTTGAATGTGGCTGACTTGGGTACACCAGGACAACCTCTATCTCGCCGTCCAGCAAATGGGATGTACGAGGTGACCCCACCACCAGTGGTATCTACCCCAGACCGTTTCCCACGGGATGTCCAAGGGGTAAGAGACGATCGCACAGGTCTGCAAGGTATTTTTGAAATTGACGAAATTACCATGCTTTCCTTCCCCGATTTGATGCGGGCATATCAAAGTGGCATCCTCAACCTGGATCAGGTGCATGGGATTATGGAAGCCCTTGTTAGCATGTGTGAAGGCAATGCGCCTGGCCGGATGGTGGCTTTAGACCCACCACCTTGCAAGGGTGGTGGTGCGCCAGTACCCCCCAGCCAGATGAAGCCCCAGCACGTTGCTCAGTGGTTGAGTGCGTTTAATCGGCGATCGCAATTTGCCGCCCTCTACTACCCTTGGATCAAAGTCCCCAACCCCCGCAACGGTGGTAGACCAATTATGGTTCCGCCTTCTGGTCACATGCTAGGAGTCTGGTGTCGGACAGATGAAACCAGAGGAGTTTATAAAGCACCAGCTAACGATACACCCAGAGGTGTAATTGGTTTGGCCTATGAAACCAACTTGCGTGAACAAGAACTGCTGAACCCCTTGGGAATCAACTGTATCCGCACCTTTCCCAACCGAGGTATTCGTATTTGGGGCGCTCGAACTTTGGTAGAACCAGATAACGTCCAATGGCGTTACATCAGCGTTCGTCGCTTGATGAGCTACATTGAGAAATCTGTAGAACTGGGAACTCAATGGGTTGTGTTTGAGCCTAACGATCAAGATTTGTGGGCCCGTGTCACCCGTACCGTAACCAGTTTCTTAGAAAGACTCTGGCGGGAAGGTGCTTTATTCGGAGGTACTGCGGCTGAAGCCTTTTACGTCAAGTGCGACGCCAGCATCAACACTCACGAAACTATGATGTTGGGTCGTTTGTACATCGAAGTTGGTGTTTGTCCCGTTAGACCTGCCGAATTTGTGATCTTCCGCTTTAGTCAGTGGTCACCTAACCAGTAATAAGTTCAAAGTACAGACGCGAATAACATTGCGTCTGTACAAGGATAAATTTTAAATATTCCTAGCTTGTACTGCTAGATTTTGACTTTTCTCATCTGAAATTTAGCCTTTTAAAGGATTAAAAATATGGCTCAGTTAACACCGATTCCTAATAGTAGGTATTACGTGGAATTTGACGGTTTGACGAATAAGTTGATTAAGAGTGTTACAGAAGTAAGTTTTGCCGGTCAAACCGCTGGTCATGAAAAACCTCTAGCATCAACTAAAGGTGGCAAAACACTTTGGCAAACTACCTCTGGGGGTTTTGAAGAAAATCCCAACGTCACTATTGAGGTATATGTCGTTGAAGGGGACATGGACTTTTATAACTGGATGAAAGGTAGCATGCCCAAAAGTGAAGGTGGGGATGGGAAGTGGAACAGTAACCGGAAAAATGGTTCCATCGTTGCCTACGATAGTGAAGATACAGAAGTAATACGCTGGAATTTAGCTAACGCTTGGATTAAGTCTTATAAGGTGTCAGATTTTACTGCTGAAAGTAAAGACTTAGCCGTCGAAACTTTTGAGATTGTCTGCGAACAAATCAACCGGATTGTATAACAGAAAAAATTGCTCAGAGTTTTCCGTAAATAAATAGGTGGTATTCAATGGCTAAAGATGAGATTCTTTCTTGTTCCAAGTTTTATTTCAACTTAGATGGCTTGGACGATCTGATTGTCAAGAAAGTGAGTGGGGTAGGTAACACTCTCCAAACTGCTGGTGATAAAAAGTCCTTTGGTGTCTCCAAGGGAGGAAAAAGCGCGATTCAAGCAACAGTTACAGGGGTAACTAACGGTAAAGTAACTGTCGAGTTTGTCGCTACTGTTCAAGACAAAAGGTTAGTTGAATGGTATAGTCAGTCTCACTCTGAGCCAATTGCTGGGGGAGGCACACAAACTAAAGGGGTACGTAAAACTGGCTCGATTATACTTTATAATCAAGGGGGTGAGGAAGCAGCTCGTTGGAATTTGACAGGGATCATGCCCCAAAGTTATAAATCTTCTAAATTGGCTGCCGGTGAAGAAGGACTATCTACAGAAACAGTAGAGTTTGCCTATGAGTCATTACATCGTATCAAGTAAAACTGATCAAGTGAAAGTTGCCCTATCTGACTGAATTGATAGGTGATTTATCAAAAGTAGAAAATAAAAAGGTGAAAGCAAGATACAGATAATAGCTATTCTGTTTTTTGTCTTTTACCTTTTGTCTTTATTTTGAGGCTAGAAACACTATGGCAAATGGAAATGAAGTTCCTGAAATTCTCACTAATTCCAGATTTTACCTAGAACTAAAACTTGATGGTAGCCAGGAACCAATAGACGGCTATTTTATGGAATGTCAAGGCTTTAAACGTACCCATGATGTCATCGAAATAGCTGAGGTTACACCCCAGAAAATGGGCGCATCTAAATCTGGTTTAGTAGTCCGGACTAAACTACCTGGTAATGTCAAAAACAATAATCTCATCCTGCGTCGGGGGATGACTATTTCCATGACTATGTGGAACTGGTTTAAAGCTGTGGAACAAGGTAATTGGGCTAAACAACGCCGAGATGGTTCTTTGACCATTTATAACCAAGCTTCTTTAGAAGTTGCCAGATTTGAGTTCAAACGGGGATGGCCTAGTAGTTATAAAATTACTGATATGAATGCTTCAGCTAATGAATTTGAAGTTGAAGAAGTGGAAGTAGTGATTGAAGATTTAATCAGGCTAAAATAACGTCGGATGTTGCAAACTGAATTTGAGTTTACTTTACCCTTTGGGTATAAAGATGATGACGGCAATTTGCATCGTAAAGGTGTGATGCGTTTATCAAAGGCGATGGATGAAATTGTCCCCTTGCGTGACCCCCGCGTGAAATCCAATCCAGCTTATGCTACGGTAATCATTTTATCTCGTGTGATTACTTGTTTGGGTGCATTGGAGGAAATCACGCCTGCAATAGTGGAAAACTTTTTTGCTGGCGATTTAAGTTTTTTGCAGCAATTGTATCGCCAAATCAATGGATTGGAGGAAGAAGTTAAAATTAATAAACTGGAGGCAGAAGATAAATAGTAAAAATGCCAAGGATAAATCTAAAAAACATGTTGCAGTAAAAATTGTAGAAGCGTGATTTATTGGCTTTACTTTATATTTAGAGAATAAATATTATATGCATAGTGAAAATATACTTCAGACAGAATTTAACTTTACCCTTCCCAAAGGATTAGTAGACGCTGAGGCAAATGTGCATCGTCAAGGGGTGATGCGTCTAGCTACTGCAAAGGATGAAATTATTATCCAAAAAAACCGCGATGCTCAGGATAGTTCAGGCTATAAAGTGCTGGTGATGCTATCACGGGTAATTACGCGATTGGGTGATTTAACAGAAATTACTCCCGATTTATTGGAAAATCTTTTTTCGCGGGATCTTGCCTATTTACGAGAATTTTATAATCGGATTAATCAGCAAGGTGAAGCTTACATTCCTGTGCAATGCCCCCAATGCAGTAGTAACTTTCAAGTGGAGTTAGCTTTAGCGGGGGAATAATCGGCTACCCTTCTGATGCGCTGAGTGAAGAGGTAGCCTGTATTGCTTATCATTTCCATTGGAGTTTGGCAGATATTTTAAGTTTAGAACATCCCGACCGACGGCGCTGGGTCGGGGAAATTGGTAAGATTATACAACAAGAATAATCGATTTATCATTACAAAATTAATACTGGAGCGGGTGTTAGCATTTGGATTACCAGTGCAGCGTTTGCTAAAACTTTTGATGGCAAAGTATCAGTCAGGTTCCTCTGTGTAAGATGCCTTAGCAGCCGCAGTAAAAGTTGCTAAAACTGTAGGATATTTTGCTGTATGAGGAGCAGCTATGGAAATTTTACTTGACGGTAAAGCAATTTTTACTGAATATGACTTTCATCGTCAGATTGCTCAACTACTTGACTTTGGCGAATACTATGGAAATAATCTTGATGCCCTTTGGGATGTTCTAACTACAGTTGTAGAACGTCCAGTTAATTTAATTTGGTATAATTCAGCAATTTCTCATAAAAATCTAGGTGGAGAAACTTTTCAAAAAATTGTTAAGGCTTTACAAAGTGTGCAGGCATCGGATCAAAAAATGGGATGGGATACACGGTTTGAGTTTGAACTTTGTTAGCAATCACCAGCATGGATGGCAGAAACAATAAGTACCAACACGGTTAAAGAATGAATCTAGAAACCTGTTTCATATGCAACCGGCCAGTTATCGAATTTAAGGTATTTACTGAGGGTAGATCGAAATATTTTTGCAGATTTGTAATTTGTAACTATCTACCTTTACTCGGTGTTGTTGGCAATTTTGGTAATTTAGGCTTTTGTCGCTCTAACTGTTCTTGTAACCTTTGCTCGGCTATGGTTTTATTTGCTATAGCTAAAGAGTTCCCAGAGTCGACTTTTAACGTTTCATCAAAAGCGGCGATCGCATCTTGCAGTCTACCCAATCTCAACAAGGCTATGCCTTTACCAGCTAAAATATTAGCATTGTTGGGAGCCAGGATATTGGCGCGATTGTAAGCGGTAACTGCTTCTTTATATCTTGCTAAATCTAATAAAACTACACCTCGGTTATACCACCCTTGAGATAATTGAGGATTGATGCCAATAGCACGATCAGCAGATGCCAGAGCTTCTTTATTTCTGGATAAATGCCACAAAACTACACTACGGTTAGCCCAGATATTTGCTACCTGGGAATTATCAGTTAAATTACCAATGTTCTCCAGTGCTTTGTCATAAGCTGCTAGTGCTTCTCGATAACGTTCTAATGTGCGGAGAATTCTACCTTTGTTGAACCAGGCTTGAGCATATTTAGGATTAATTTTAGTGGCGCGATTGCTACTAGCCATTGCGTCTGAATATCTACCTAAATACCACAGCATGGCAGCACGATTATTCCAGATTTCAGCACTGTTCACACTGAGCGCTATTGCCCTATCAATAGAGGTTAATCCTTCTTCATATTTCCCCAATCCTGCTAGGGCTATTCCCCGTTCTTGCCAAGCTAGAGACGGACTGGCATCACCCCATTTATTATCACCTTCTAAAGCTTTCTCACAAACTTCTAGGGCTTTTTGGTATGTTTCTTTTGTACCTATTTTGTTGAGGTTGGCACCTTGGTTTGCTAGGGCTAGAGAATAGTTTGGACTGAGTTTTACAGCAAATTCATAAGAGATGCTTGCTTGATCTATTTTTCCTAATAAAGATAAGGCGTTACCATGTTCAATCCAGATATCAGCATCTTTAGAATTAATCGCAATTGCTTGATCAAAAGAGGTAATTGATTCCTCAATTTGTCTATTTTTTTTCTGTGCTAAACCCTTGTTGTACCATGCTATTGCTGGAGTGATATTACCCCAATTGCTATTAGTTTTTAGTGCCAAGTCACAAGCGGCGATGGCTTCGGCAAATCTGCCCAATTTAGATAGAGCTTGGCAGTTGTCTACTAATGTTAAAGCGTTCTGGGGGTTAATTTCTAGGGCGCGATTAAATGAGGCGATCGCTTCGCTAAACTGTCCTAAATTACTTTGTGCTATGCCTTTATTGTACCATGCGACTACGGCGGTACTTTCTCCCCAATTTCCATCTGAGCGGAGAGCTAAATCGCAAGCAGCTACTGCTTCGGCGTATTTGCCCAAGTTAAATAATGCTTGGCATCTGTTGGCTAAAGCTAAGGAATATTTCGGCTTGAGGCGCAAGGCTCGTTCAGCAGACACTAATGCTTCGGAATAATTGGCATCTCCTAAGAGTACCTCAGTTCGCTCTATCCAAATATCTGGATTTTCTGGCTTAATCGCGATCGCTTCGTTACAAGCTGGAATCGCCTCTTTATATTTCTTTTCATCTCCTAGCAGCTTACACAAACCCGCCCAGTAATCAAAATCTTTTATTTCTAATTTCTCTTCAGCTAAAGAAATTTTTGTTTGTCCAAAATTAATAATTAAAAATCCTAAGATTAGCAGCCGACTCAAACCACTTATTGTTAATTTACAACTAAAAATTCCCGTCTTTAACCACGGATAGGCTGTAGAGGTGAGAATGTATCTAGCTGATTTCTGCTGTTTCTTTGTCCTCATCAATAAATGTCTCATAATAAATTATTTTTTTTAACTTCGTAACTTTTTTACAAATAACAGAGCAGAAAATCAACAGCAATTAAATATACCAAAATTATCTTGTTTTTGTCTAGGTTGCAAATATTTACAAATGTTAACTTTAGCATTTCATACCCAAGGGATAAATGTAGCAAACCACCTAAGAATGTAAAGGCATTTTTTCAGTGTAGCTATTGTAAAGGCGGTGCATTCCCATTTATGCAAATATCCATGAATGAGTTTGAAAAAAACATAGTTTAAACGCATAATATACTTTTGAGCTAACCGTAAATTTTATCGTAATTGTTATGATGCCAATAATTTCCCTTGTCATCACAGTTTATAACCGAGAACTTTATCTCCGTGCAGCTATTGAAAGCATTTTAGCTCAAACTAGGGGTGATTTTGAACTACTAATTTGGGATGATGGCTCAACAGACAGTACCCCAGAAATTGCCCGCGAATATGAAAAGCGCGATCGCCGTGTGCGGGTTGTAGTAGCAGAACATCAGGGGCATGGATTGGCGTTAAAAGCGGCAATAGCCCAAACTACAGCCCCCTATATCGGTTGGGTAGACAGTGACGACTTACTCGCGCCGACAGCACTGGCAGAAACCGCAGCGGTTCTAGATGCACAACCAGAAGTGGGTTGGGTTTACACCGATTATCTAGATATCGACGAACAGGACAACATCCTCAGCTATGGCTATCGTTGTCTCGTCCCCTACAGCCGAGAAGAATTGTTAAACAGGTTTATGACATTTCACTTTCGACTGATCCGTCGGGAAGTATTCGACTTGGTGGGGGGGATTAATGAGTCGCTGAAAATAGCAGAAGATTATGACTTGTGTCTGCGTCTTTCAGAAGTTGCCCAAGTGCAGCATATTTTTAAGCCGCTTTACTACTACCGCACCCATCCAGAAAGCATATCCCGGCAACGACAACAAGAGCAAATTAGACAATCGCATCAAATAATTACCAAAGCACAAAAACGCCGCAAGCTTTGGGTAAGTTCTGTAGCAGCAAGTATTTTACCTTTAATGCTGGGGTTTCTTCCCAATTTCGCTCAAGCACAATCAATTACTCCAGCTAACGATGGTACTGGCACAGTTATCAATACACAAGGTAACAACATTGATATTAGTGGCGGTAGTTTGAGTAGCGATCGCACTAACTTATTTCACAGTTTCTCGCAATTTGGAGTTGATGCCAACCAAACTGCTAACTTCCTTTCTCAGCCATCGATACAAAACATCTTAGGGCGTGTCATCGGTGGCAACGCTTCCTTAATTAACGGACTAATTACAGTCACAGGCGGTAATGCTAACTTATATTTAATTAACCCGGCGGGGATTCTATTTGGGGCGAATTCCAGTTTAAATGTGCCAGCATCTTTTACAGCTACAACAGCCAATGCAATTGGGTTTGATAACCAGCAATGGTTTAATGCTATTGGCGCTAATAACTACAGCAATTTAAATGGCAATCCCACGGAGTTTGCGTTTACAACTAGCCAGCCAGGAAATATCTTCAATGCCGGAAATCTGGGAGTAGGTGAGGGGCAAAACCTGATGTTACTCGGTGGGACAGTCATAAATACGGGGACGGTTTCGGCTGCCAACGGTAAGATCACAATCATGGCAGTGCCGGGAGAAAAACTGGTTCGGCTAGCACCAGCAAATAGTTTATTGAGTTTAGATTTACCGATAGAAACGAAAGCCCAAATTAACCCACAACCATTTTCACCACTCTCTCTGCCTGCATTACTTACAGGTGGTAATCTCAACAGTGCCACAGGGGTAACAGTTGAAAATGGCGAGATCAAGCTGACAAGTACAAATACACCAATTCCTACTGATGCTGGTACAACCATTATTAGTGGTCAGGTGTCTGTCGCCAATCTCAGTAATAGTATCGCTGACAGCACAGGTCAAATTAATATTTTAGGCGATCGCGTTGCCCTCCTCAAAGCTAACCTCAACGCTTCTGGTATCAACGGCGGTACAGTCCTGATTGGGGGTGATTATCAAGGTCAGGGAACAGTCCCCAATGCCAGCCGTACCTTTGTTAGCAGTGATTCTGTGATCAATGCCGATGGGTTGAAAAATGGTAACGGTGGCAAAGTCATTGTCTGGGCAGATGATACCACCCGCTTCTTCGGCACAATTACCGCTAAAGGTGGTAACGGTGGCTTAGTGGAAACCTCTGGGAAAAATTCCCTGGATGTGACGGGTGCTAAGGTAGATGCCAGTGCCATAAATGGACAAGCGGGGACTTGGTTACTCGACCCGACCGATATCAATATTATTAAGGGTGGTAGTGGGACGATACAAGCAGGACTATTTGACCCATCCAATAATAGCGATATTGATCCGGCAACCATTGTATCTGCCTTGGATAGTGGTACGAATGTCACCATCACAACGAATGGTGGGACGGGGGGTAGTGGTGATATTACCCTAACGGATTCGATTAACCAGACGGGAGGTGGGAATGCTTCGTTGACGCTGACAGCACGGCAATTTTTCTTGAATCCCTATGGTCAAATCAATATGACTAGTACGGGTGACCTGACATTTAATCTCAATCAGGTCAATCCAGACTTGACTAATGCGTCTACCAGTTCAATTCAGAATGCGATTAATGCAATTGGCTCCGTAGCAGGAAATACCACAATTAACTTGGGTGCAGGCACTTACACAGGCGACACTATATTGATTAATAAACCTCTAACCTTAAATGGTGTTGGGGCAAGTAACACCAAGGTAGATGGTGAAAATGATCATGGTGTGTTTAATATTTCGGATACGGGAGGGATAGTAACTCTCAATGATTTGGCGATTATTAATGGCAAAGCCGTTGGCAGTAATGGTGGTGGCATTGTCAACTCAGGGGTGACGCTGAATATCAATAACGTTATCTTCAGTAGTAATTCGACAACCTTCGACATAGAAAGTGGTGGTCTCGGTGGCGCTATCTATAACTCATTTGGCGATGTGACCGTGAACAATAGTACCTTCAGTAGCAATTCTGCCAGCAGCAACGGCGGTGCCATCTATAACCAAGGTGGCGAGGGAGGTACAGTGACTGTGAACAATAGTACCTTCAGTGGTAATTCCGCAACCAATAGCGGCGGTGGCATCTACAACTCATTTGGTGATGTGACTGTGAATAACAGTACCTTCGGTGGTAATTCCGCAGCCTTTGGTGCTGGTTTTTATGCTTATGGTGGTGCAGTCAATGTCAACAGCAGCACCTTCAGCCTGAATTCAGCCAGCAGCAACGGCGGCGGCATCTACAGGGATATAGTAGGTGCAAAGGTGACACTGAAGAATACTATTGCGGCAGGCAATACAAGTCCAACGAGTCCCGATATCTTTGGCTTGCTGGATGCAGCTAGTAGCTATAACCTCATCGGAGATGGCACTGGTGTCACAGGCATTAACAATGGAGTCGATGGTAATCAGGTAGGTACGGCGGCTGTGCCGATTGATCCAAAACTCTCAGTTCTAGGCGACTACGGCGGATCTACCCAAACCTTTGCCCTGTTACCAGGTAGTCTAGCAATTGACGCTGGAACACCTGATCGAAACATTACTACGGATCAACGTGGTATCAGCCGACCTCAAGGCACAACACCTGATATTGGTGCGTTTGAGTTGGTGGGTTATAATCTCATACCTACTGCTGGGTCAGGACAAAGTACCACTGTTAACAATAATTTTTCCACAGACTTACAAGCACAAGTAACAGAAACCGGCTTCAATAAACCTGTTTCTGGGATCACAGTTAATTTTAATGCCCCAAGTAGTGGTGCAACTGCCAGCTTCACGGGAAATACTACCCTGACTACCGATAGCAGCGGTATTGTTTCTATTCCCGTGACGGCGAATACAGTGGCAGGTAGTTATAGTGTCAGTGCGAATAGTGGTAGTCTCACCCCGGCTAACTTCAGTTTGACGAATAACCCAGATGTTGCAGCCAGTATCATCGCTACAGGCGGAACACCGCAAACTACTGTTGTTAACACTGCTTTTGCTAATTTGCTGCAAGCCACCGTTAAAGACCAATACGGCAACTTAATCTCCAATGCCACAGTTAATTTTAATGCCCCAAGTAGTGGTGCAACTGCCAACTTCACGGGAAATACTACCCTGACTACCGATAGCAGCGGTATTGTTTCTATTCCCGTGACGGCGAATACAGTGGCAGGTAGTTATAGTGTCAGTGCGAATAGTGGTAGTCTCACCCCGGCTAACTTCAGTTTGACGAATAACCCAGATGTGGCAGCCAGCATCATCGCTACAGGTGGAACACCGCAAGCTACTGTTGTCAACACTGCTTTTGCCAACTCACTGCAAGCGACAGTTAAAGACCAATACGGCAACTTAATCTCCAACGCCACAGTTAATTTTAATGCCCCAAGTAGTGGTGCAACTGCCAACTTCACGGGAAATACTACCCTGACAACCAATAGCAGCGGCGTTGTTTCTATTCCCGTGACGGCGAATACAGTGGCAGGTAGTTATATTGTCAGTGCGAATAGTGGTAGTTTAATTCCTGCTAATTTCAGTTTGACCAATAATAATAATTTAGATAATCTTCCTAATCCAGAGCAGTTGGCACAATTACCCAATACGCAACTACCACTGGTTACCTTACCCATTGCAGCCGACAATGCGGCATTGGGAATTGAGCAAAAGTTCACCAACCAGTTTCAGCAATATTTAGGTATTACTGCCAAAACTGAGATGACAACTGTCAGCCAAGCCAGTGATATCCTGCAAAAAATTGAAAATGCGACTGGCGTTAAACCTGCACTCATATATATTAATTTTGTCCCTGAAACCCTTGCAGGCTCTAATGATCTGTCAAAAAATCAACCAATACCCATAACATCGCCAAGCGATCGCTTGGAACTACTGGTTATTACCGCCAAGGGGAAGCCAATTCGCAAAGTGCTGAAGGTGACGCGATCGCAAATTCTCGCAGTTGCCCAAACCTTCAAAAACCGAGTCACAGATCCGGTATTGCGTCAGGACTACAAAGACTCAGCTAAACAGCTGTATGAGTGGTTAATTACACCGATAGAAACTGAACTGCAAGAGCGAAAAATTAACAATTTAGCATTTCTCATGGATACGGGATTGCGATCGCTTCCGATTGCTGCCCTTTATGATGGGAAACAGTACCTGGTAGAACGCTACAGCGTCGGTTTAATGCCCAGTCTCAGCCTCTCCGATACAAACTATGTTGACATTAAAAAAGCTGAGGTTCTGGGTATGGGTGCATCTAAATTTGCCAACCAAAACCCTTTACCAGCCGTACCTATAGAATTAAAAACCATTACTCCCCGACTATGGCAGGGTAAATCCTTTTTAAACGAAGGCTTCACCCTGAAAAATCTCCAAGCGCAGCGTCAGCAAACACCCTTTGGCATTATTCACCTAGCCACCCACGGCGAATTTAAGCCTGGTGCGCCTAGTAACTCCTACATTCAGTTGTGGGATACGCAATTGAGAATGGATCGAATCCGAGAACTGGGCTGGAATAACCCCCCCGTGCAGCTAGTGGTGCTGAGTGCTTGTCGTTCCGCCTTGGGGGACGAAAACGCAGAGTTGGGCTTTGCTGGTTTTGCCATCCAATCTGGTGCTAAGTCTGCACTCGCAAGTTTATGGTATGTGTCAGATGAAGGCACTTTAGGATTGATGAGTGAATTCTATGAGCAATTGAAAACAGCCCCCATCAAAGCGGAAGCACTCAGGCAAACACAAGTGGCAATGCTAAAAGGGCAAGTGCAACTGGCGGACGGTAAACTAAATACTTCTCGTGGCGATGTAACTTTGCCACCGGTACTGAAGGAACTCGGTGACAAAAACTTGCAACATCCCTATTTCTGGTCTGCTTTTACTCTAATTGGCAACCCGTGGTAGAGCTAAAAAGTCTTTAATTTTGAATTACCATCTGGGCAACTTTCTCCATAACTTTACTGAAGGAATGATCTGGAAAGCGCAGGCAGAAAATATCGCTACTTGCCATTTGGATCATTTCTTCTGAAAGTGGCATAATACCAGCAACAGGTGTATTGTAAAGTTTTTCTACCTGTTGTCGCAAGGCATCAAAATCAAGTACTGGTAATGCTTTGTTAATTAACAGGAGCAATTTTGGCACTTCCAATTTGCGGGCTACCTCAACTGTCACGGCTGTACCTTGAAAGTCTTGGCGATCAGGACGCAAAATCAAAACTAAGATATCAGAGATGGCTATTGAGAGCAAAGTTTCTTCATTAAGTCCTGGATGAGTATCAATAAAAAGATAATCCAAATTTAGAGCATCGATCAGTTCTTGGAAACCTTCGTTTAGCAAATTAAAATCAAATCCTTCCCGCAGTACTCTGGTAATGTCTTTAGCCTTAATACTGGAGGGAATCAGATAAAGCCGACTATTTGGCTTTCCTATTTTCCCCAAAATTGAGCTAACGTCATAGGCCGCTTCTTCAATTGCACAATTTCCCCAAAGATAATCGTTGAGGGCGTACTTAATTTTCTGATCATCAAAACCAAAAAGAACGTGAATCCCTGGAGATTGGATATCAGTGTCAACGATGCCAACTCGATACCCAAAACGTGCCACAATCGCAGCTAGATTAGCGGTTGAGTTTGATTTGCCCGTACCACCCCGAAACGAGTGAATAGACACAATTTTTGACATAACTGCAAAAAAGTAAAATGTTGAAAGGTAAAACGCACTCTGAACAGTCTCAAGTTAATAGACTTCTGGCAAAAGTAAAATATTTTTCCATGTTCGGATATTTTTCCCACCAACGATCAGCTCAACATGAGAGTTTAAGCATTTATGCAAGAAGTCTAATAAGCAAAAGTAAACAACTTTAGAGTTTGTCCCAGATATTTTTAGATAGCTTACTTTTTTGTTTACCGACAAAGCGAGGTTGGTAGTAAACTGAGCCATTATCATTTAATTCTTGAATAAAGCCTTGTGTTATCAAGGTTTGGAGATTCTGCTGGGCATCTGACTCTGCCAAATTTGTGTAAACTGCAACTTCCGCCAAAGTCACTTTTTTCTGATGAGTTATCCAGTTAACAAGTTGCCGTTGGTCTTCAGGCAAATCTATGACATCAGCTATACTTTTTGGTGATGATGGTTCAGAGTCTGGGTTATTCATATTAGATTTTGGTTTGTTGACTAAAAAGGATATTGATTAATGTCTAAAGAACTTAGGCAATATTTATTTTTTACCTTCTCTCATCTTCTTGCCTCGGCGCTGTAATTGTTCTAAATATGCCATTTCTTCTTGATTTTCGGTTTGACTCGGTTCCTGTTTGCCATCTACTATTTCTGCGGGGATTGTTTCCGGGATGCTGGCATCGCTAACCTGTGCTGATGCCTTGAGTTTATTACGCTTGTCGCGCACCTGTTGCAAGTAGTCTACGAATTCTATAGGCTGTGTTGGTTGAACAGTCGGAATAGTGTTAATTATTTCTGTGCTTCTTCTGGATTGTATAGGTTGAGTCGTTGGTGTGGTGTCAATTACTTTTTCTTTAAACTTGCCAGCAAGAGGCGGTTCAACGGTGGCTGAAACTTCGTTTTTATCTCGACTCTTCAGACCTTTGGCCTTTTGCTGCAAGTCTAAAAAATAATCGCTTTCTACAATGGCAGCTACTTCCTCATTCTTTTTTTTTTCATCAATCTCAACGTTGATTTTGAGGAAGCCTTTAACTGTTTTGACAATCGTGGCGGCGTACCTATCTATCAATACGACACTGGTGACACTTGCCAAGAGTCCGATTAATGGTGGTACTAGCGGTATCCACCCAGCCTGGATAAATATTAAATAGCTAGTCCCAACTAAAATAGCGATCGCCACACCGCCACCCAGCACCAACAGCCAAGGAGTACGAATTCGCCACGCTAGAATAGCTCCCAATACTGTCCAACCAAAAATCCAGAGGCTTTCCTGCCAATCATTCCAGTACCAAAGCAGCGGTTTCTGATCTAAAACTGCACTCAATATCTGACTAGCATTCTGGGCGTGAACTACTACCCCAGGCATTTTTTGATTATCTGCGGAACCAGCGCTGTAGGGCGTGTAAAAAGTATCTTTGACAATATCTGCTGTGTAGCCAACCAGGACAATCTTGTCTTTGATGGCAGTTGCGGGCACTTTATCTGCCAGTAAATCTCTCAGAGATACTTGCTTAACTGCATTTTTGGGAGAACGGTAGTTAAGCAGTATTTGGTAAGCTCCGGGATTGAGTTGGCGATAGGCACCTGCCTTGGTTTGTAGGCGATGGAGAATAGTGGACTTGAATTTAATTTCACCAGATTTTATCTGTTCTGGCTCAATATCCTTTGCTTGCAAGTAACGCACAACCATTTGAAAACTCAAGGATGGTAGTTGATTTTCGGGATCGGCGTTATTGCAGATATGTTCGACTGGTAGTGGGATGTTCGATTTCTGAGGAATGGCAAGTATCATACCTTGCCTGATAGTTCCCCCGGCATCTACAGGTAAATCAGCCACTCCCACTCGGTCTTCTGGGATGCCTGGTGCGGCTGGAGTTCCGGGAGCGTCAGCCCTGCTGAGTTCACACACCGCCACGATGCGCTCGCTCTGGGTTAGCAAATCGACTAACTCTTGACGACCGGCGGCGGCACCTTGCTTAACATCCCTTAAAATATCTATGCCAATTACTTCTGCTCCCTGATCTTCCAGTTTCGTCAAAGCCTTGGCCAAGGTGCCATCTTCAATTGGGTACTCTTTGCGTGTCTGGATATCTACATCATCAATGCCAACTACTAAAAAGCGATTGTCTGGCCCTTTGTCGGGAAGCGATCGCATCAGCCCATCAAAAGCACCTAATTCCAGTCCTTCTAACTTGCCTAATTCTCGCAATCCAACTATTAACCCAGTTACTACTAGGCTGGTCAAAACTACAGTACCGCCAAAGGTCAATACTGCTTGGGGTAAATTGCGAAATCTTGAACTGGACTCTTGCATATATATGTCGCTCCTTTCTATAAGTTAGAGAGTGACTAGAATTTATGGATCAATAGCCGATTGAGTTTGAGTTCTGGTTTGAACCCTAACCGCATAAGTTAATTTTAGTTAGCGATTTTTAGCAAAACACTTACTGTTGATTAATCCTGAACCCACCTAATTTCAGGTTTTAGGGGGCTAGGGTAAATTTTGTGCCACTCTCAGGGAATATTATTATTACTTAGGTAAGTTTATAACATTTATCATTTGATTTTTACTAAAGTTAATTAAAACTGCTGTTCATCATGACACCGTAGGCTGTCATGTAAAGTTTTACTAAGTTTAGCCCACGCCTTACGGAAAACACCGAAAACTTGCTGAAATCTAAAATATACTGGTACTGGTGTTTTTTTAAATGTTAAAACACTGAAATCCTAGTTGTATATAAATGTACGTCAACAAAAAATCGGATATTGAGTTAAAGAAAGGTTTAATTCAAGACCCCCACCGCAGCTTTCCGATGGCTGAATTATCACAAACTAGACTAAGTGAAATTTGTAGGTGGATGTATTCGCCAGAAACTAAAAAGTCGTTTTTACGTCAATCAGACAAGATGATTAAGCAAGCTGCCCTATTATCCAAAACTATGCTAAAAAAACCTTTGTTGCTCATAGCACTGAGCTTAACCTTATCCACAGATATGTTGTTTACCTCGTTGGCAGTAACAGCAATGCCGTCAGGCACAACTGTTGCTCAAGTAAATCGCCAACCGGCAAAACCAGCATTTAAACCAAAGCGCCGTTCCTTATTGAGATTTAAAGTACCTGGAGTTAGGAGTGGCCGCAACCTAGAAGCAGGAGCAGCAAGAGGTCAATGCAGCCCTCAAGCGATTAGTGCAGTCTTGTCACCAAAATCTTTAGCGATGGGAAAAACAGAAATTCCTGTGGAATTAACTGTTAGCGATCGCCCAACATTTTTTGTGAATGTGCCCGAAACTTCGGCAAAACAAGCATCGTTTCTGCTGATGAATGAAGCCAAGGATCAGGTGCTGCTAGAGAAAACTTTGTCTTTAACCACCACCAGCGGGATTATAGCCTATACCTTGCCTGCGGATTTCCAGGGATTAGAGGTTGAAAAGAAATATAGTTGGCGCTTGTCACTACTTTGCGATCCGACGGGAAGCGATCGCAGTGGTGATGCTAATGCCAGTGGTTGGATAGAACGAGTCACACCCACCCCGAAAGTAGCCCAAGAGTTAGAGAATGCAACGGACGCCATAGACCGTATAGCCATTTATGCCGAAAACGGTTATTGGCAAGACACTCTGAAAGCTCTAGCTGATTTACGTGCCGCTAATCCCAATGATCCCGATTTAGCAAGTAATTGGTTAAATCTTTTTAAATCAGTGTATTTACCAAAGCTTGCTCAACAACCCATAATTCAGCTAGACACTGTATCTGCCAGCCAATAGACCTATAGTATGTTCTGTCCAATTACTCCAATTCAAACTAAATTTAAAGTTCCTTAACCCTGCTTAAATTTTGAATTTTAAATTTTGAATTGGAGCGCAGCGAAATTCATCGGTAGATCATAACACAATTTCCTGGCCTCGTTCGGTGAAATTCACCTGTTTAATATTCCATTGGGTATTACTGGTGAGAGTTTTGCGGAGACTACCAAACAGAGCAAACTGCTCACAACTAGAAAGAGAAGTTAATTGCCGCTTTGACTCAGGAGATATTCGCAAATCAACAGTAGCAACGCCTTCTTTAACATTGACACGATAACCAGACAAGCTAAAGTCACTGGTGTCTCGTTGCTCTAAAATTTTACCCACTGTACCTTTTATCGGTTCCGCCGCAGGCACCGAAGTTTGTTGTGGAATTAGCTCTTGACATTGGGTATCACTTGTATATATGGTGACATTGATACTTTTGCTAGCAGTAGCTTGAGAAGTTGAGGAAGGCGTATTTTCCCCAACAGCAGATTTAGCTTTTAGTTGAGCTATGGTTGTTTTTTTGGTTGGGCTTGGGCTTGGGGTTGGGCTTGGGCTTGGGCTTGGGGTTGGCGAGGATATCATGTTTGGTGTAGTTATCGGTGCGGGCGCTTCGCTGTCAAGATTACGAGAGGTAGGACTAGAACTACAACTGCCCAAACCAGCAAAAATTGTCACAAGAATAAAGGGTAAGAGATATCTTTTGTTGGTGTTCATAATTTTGCTCATATTACTGTTTATGCTATCAGCTTCAGTGTTGTCATGATTAATTAGGCGTAAAGCTGGCAAATTTAGCCTAATTTTTGCGAAACTTTACTTTTTGTGTTTATTGGCTGTGATCAAAACCAATACATAACGTTGGAGAGTATCTAATTTTCCACTCCGCCTCGGCTTTTGTTGTTGTTTGCTGCCAGTCATTGGGAAATATATAACTACAGTCAACTTCAGATCCTTGGTGGACAAACGACGAAACTATGGCTCGTGATCTCGTCACTCTAGATAAAAGTACTTACGAATCTCTTCAAAAAGAACTGATAGAACTGCGTCAGGTAGTCACCAATTTGGGTCAGACTAAGCCCTCTAGCAGCCTGAAATATAGCCAAGAGCAGATGGCTTTGTTTATGGAATACATGCCAGCTGCGATCGCTATCTTTGACTGTCGAATGCACTACATATTAGCGAGTCGCCGCTGGAGGGAAGATTACGGACTGGGTGATGAGGAAATTATCGGCCGCTCTCATTATGAAGTTTTCCCAGAAATTTCCCAGTATTGGCGGGAAATTCACCAACGCTGTTTAGCGGGAACCATCGAAAAATCTCAAGAAGATGCCTTTCCCCGTACAGATGGAACAACCGATTGGGTGAAATGGGAGATACATCCTTGGTATGAAAACATTGGCAAAGTTGGGGGTATCATCATATTTACTGAGGTGATTACCGCTCGTAAGCAGGCAGAAGCAGCGCTGCGCGATGGGCTACGCCCCGCTGGAAGCGATCGCCAACAAGCAGAGCAACAACTTCAAGAGCAAGTACAATTTTTGCAAAGCATTTGGGAAGGTGTAGACTATGGCATCTTAGTTTTAGATGTCTTGGATGATGGTGCAGAGTTTCGCTACGCCAAATTCAATCCAGTCATGGCAATAACCAGTGTGATTCCAGTCGAAAATATGCTGGGAAAAACCCTAACAGAGATACTACCTGCCGATATGGCAGTTATCTATCGTCAACGCTATAGCGAATGTGTCCAGTCTGGCAAAAGCATATTTTTTGAAGAGTCTTTCTGTATTAATGGTCAAGAAACTTGGTGGTCTTTGAATGTTACACCCCTTTTAGATAGGGCTTCACGCATTTCTCAGCTAGTTGTTACGGCAAATGAAATCACAGAACGTAAACAAGCTGAACAAGAACGGCAAATGTTCGTTTCACTGATTGAAAATAGTAGTGACTTCATTGGTTTCGCCACAATAGAAGGACAACCACTGTTCATTAATGAAGCAGGGCTAAAGTTAGTTGGCATCGAAAGCTTAGAATTTGCTCAAAACCTCAGGATTTTTGATTTCACCTATTCAGAAGACAGAGAAGACACACAGCGGCGCGCTATACCTGCGGTGATGAAGCATGGGCTTTGGCGGAGCGAATCTCGTTTCCAACACTTTCAGACTGGAGAACCAATCCCAGTTGATTTCAACATGTTTATGGTTAAGAATTCTCAAACTGACGAACCTTTGTGTTTAGCGACAATTTCTCGCGATATCCGCGAACGCAAACAAGTAGAAGCTCAACTACAAGAGCAAGCGCAGTTCTTACGCAGTATTTATGATGGTTGCGCTCAAATAATCTGCGTCATCAATGTTCTGGAAAATGGAGATTTTTGCTATTCTAGCTGGAATGCAGCAGCAGAACAAGCAACAGGAATTAGTCAAGCGCAGGTTATTGGTAAAACACCAGAAGATTTGCATGGCACTGTTGATGGTGCAGCAGTACGTCAGCGATATCAAAGCTGCTTAGAAGTCGGGGTCAGCATTTCCTATGAAGAATGTCTGACTTTTAATGGTCAAGAAACTTGGTGGATGACTAAGATAAATCCCCTGAAAAATAGTGAAGGTCGAATTGATCGACTGGTAGGGACAACCTTGAATATTACAGAGCGTAAACAAGCAGAAGAAGCACTAAAACAAAGCCAGCACTTCGTTCAACGTATTGCCGATTCTTCTCCGAATATTCTCTATATCTTCGATATAGAAGAACAGCGCAATGTTTACGCGAATCATGAACTTGGCACTCTTCTCGGTTATTCTAGTGAAGAAATTCAACAGATGGGGTCACAACTTCTTGCCAATATTACTCATCCAGATGATTTGCAAAAAACTGTAATTCACTTGCAAAACTTTATTGCTGCCAAAGATGGTGAGATTTTTGAGCTTGAATTTCGGGTGAGACAAGCAAATGGTGAATGGTGCTGGATTTACTGTCGAGAGACGGTGTTCAGCCGTGCTGATGACGGCAGGATAAAGCAAACTCTTGGTGTAGCAACTGATATTACTGCGCGCAAACAAGCCGAAATTAAATTGCAACAACAAGCCGAAAATTTAGAGCATACTCTGCGTGAACTGCAACAAACCCAAGCCCAACTTATTCACAGTGAAAAAATGTCCTCAGTCGGTAATATGGTTGCAGGTGTTGCTCATGAAATTAATAATCCAGTCAATTTTATTCACGGAAATCTTCTTCCAGCGAGTGAATATACCAAAGATTTGTTGCGAATAGTAGCACTCTATCAAAAATATTATCCTAATCCCCCAGAAGAGATTTCAGCAGAAATTGAAGCTATCGACCTTGAATTTCTCAAAGAGGATTTAACTAAACTTATTCAGTCTATGTGCGTAGGAACCGAGAGAATTCGGGAAATTGTCCTGTCGCTGCGGAATTTCTCCCGTCTAGATGAAGCTGAATTTAAGCAGGTAGATATCCATGAAGGTATCAACAGTACTTTGATGATTCTACAAAATCGCCTGAAAGCGAAACCAGACCATCCAGAAATTTTGGTGATTAAAGACTATGGCAACCTTCCCCCCATTGATTGCTATCCTGGTCAACTAAATCAGGTATTTATGAATCTTCTCAGCAATGCTATTGAAGCTTTAGAAGACCCGTCGCTGGGGGAAACAAGACAAATTTTTATTCACACTGAAGTTCTTAATAGCAACCGGATAGCAATCAAAATCTCAGATAATGGTCTGGGAATTCCTGAAGAAGTACTTTCAAAACTATTTGACCCTTTCTTTACTACCAAAGATGTGGGCAAAGGCACAGGACTGGGGCTTTCTATCAGTTACCAGATTGTCGTAGATAAACATGGGGGAAAATTATCTTGTTATTCGATACCTGGAGAAGGAGCAATGTTTGTGATTGAGATTCCCATTACTCAGACAGCAGCCAGCAAATAATCTAGCGGTTCCCGGTCTAGTGAGGTACAATTGGTGCCTTACCGCAATTGCTATTACTTTTTTAGTCATGAATCTTTCTGCCCGATTATCACGGGTTTTTTGTGTCTTTTTATGGCAATTTTTCAAAACAACATCTTTTTTCAACACTTTCATTAATGAAAGTTATGCCTTGGTAATCGCAGACAACAAAAACTTATCTTTCCCCTGTCTGATTATTTAGTCAATTCTTCTCTTGCCTTGGAATGACTTTTTCAGCAAACCCTAAATAATTTTATTTATGATGTTCGTTAGCGATGGCAACGAGAACACCGCAGGCATCGCTCTCCAGATGGGGTCATCTCACAAAATCGCGTTGCTCCCCAGGCAACTATCGTTTTCTGGCGTACCTCTAATCCAGCACATCGGCGATGAATGACCTTTTTTGAATTCCCCGAAGGGGTGGACTTCCATGTTTCTTCTCCCTCATTCACTTTAGACGAACGGCATGGACACCTGGATGTCAAATTCTGACTTGCGTGCTCTCCTAGGGCAAACGCATCTAAATTACTCTTGATCACAACCAAGGTTAAGAACCAATAAAAAAATCGGTATTTATTGGTTAATTTTCCCAGACTCAAGGCGATGTCTACGACGGGCCACGCCTACGCTAATTTAGTGCCAATAAGCAGTTATTAATGCGACTAATTTTGAGTTATTGAGAATAAAATCCTTTTATTGACATGATGCGTTCGCCCTGCGTGCTCTCCCAATCGGGGGCGACAGTTTGTGGTGCTTGAAGATATCCAGGTCAGACTGTTGGGCAGGCTCTGAGCATCAAATAATTTTTGTAAGTCTCAAACAAAGTAATTTTATTTTTCTCTGAAAACTAAAAGTCTTATAAATCAAGGGTTTTAGATTTTTATTTGACGAAAATATAAAAGACGGTTCACTATCATCAGGATTAATCGCATAATTCGTATCAATACAACTGATATATGAGTAACGTCACTCTGGATTAAGGATTCAAATTTGATGACTTGGACGAAAGAATAAGATTCACACATATTTTTTAGCTTACCTACTAGCGTAAATATACTGACTCTGCTATAGTAAGCCTTAGGTTGATGTAATGTGTTTAAAAGTGCCAGTAAAATTCATAAACCCAGGAGCTATACATATTCGTATTAGGTATAGTTATTGAAAAGCAGTTTTATGAATACTTTCTATATTGCACTGACTGCTTGGGCTTAGAAGTTTCATCAAATACCAGCAACGTATTTTATTGTTTTATTACCTAAGTAAGATGGAGAAGAACAAAAATGCATTTGCTACAACAAGAAAATATATCTTTGATAGAAATCATTAATTATAGAGCCCAATATCAACCTGATAAAAAAGCCTACATCTTTCTGCAAAACGGAGAAGAAGAATCAGCAAGTCTCACCTACGGGGAGTTAGACAGAAGAGCAAGAGCGATCGCATCTCGTCTTCAATCTTGGCGAGGAGAGCGGGCTTTATTGTTATACCCTTCTGGATTAGAGTTTATTACAGCCTTCTTTGGTTGTTTGTACGCTGGGGTAGTGGCGATGCCAGTTTATCCTCCCAAACGTAATCAAAAGTTATCTCGGTTGCTCTCTATCGTTAATGATGCCCAGGCTAACTTAGCACTGACAACCTCATCAATATTGCTTGACATCAGTCAAAAGTGGAAAGAGGAAACAGAGTCATTAACCCATTTGAACTGGGTGCCTACAGATACTATTGAAGCTGATTCTCAAGATTTTGTACCTACATTAGTAACACCTGAGAGTTTGGCGTTTTTGCAATATACTTCCGGTTCTACGGGAACACCCAAAGGGGTGATGGTTACTCATGGTAACCTGATCCACAATTCGGAGTGCATTAAGCAAGCATTTGAACTCACATCAGACAGTGTATCTGTGAGTTGGTTGCCCACTTTTCATGATATGGGACTGATTGATGGAGTACTTCAACCTTTGTATACTGGTTTTACTGGTTATCTAATGCCACCTGTAGCTTTTCTCATGAAACCGGCTTGTTGGTTGCAGGCAATTACCCGATATAAGGCTACTCATTGTGGAGGTCCTAACTTTGCTTATGATTTGTGTGTGAGTAAAGTGACTTCCGAACAACTCAAAACACTTGACCTTAGTAGTTGGTATACAGCTTACAGTGGTTCAGAGCCAGTTCGTAATGAAACTTTGAATCTTTTTGTTGAAAAATTTAGAGATTGTGGTTTTAAAGAGAATTTTTTCTATCCTTGCTATGGAATGGCAGAAGCAACTCTGTTTATTTCTGGAGGTTTCAAACAATCTCCTCCTATCGTTAAATGTCTACAAGCACAAACTTTAAAGGAAAACATAATAGTAGATGTAACTCATCCAACTCCATCTTCTCAAGAAGCAAGTAAAGTGTTAGTCGGATGTGGTCACAGTTGGTTAGATTACAAAATTGTTATTGCTGATCCAGACTCTTTTGAACTTTGTGCAGATGGGCGAGTCGGAGAAATTTGGGTATCTAGTGCTAGTGTTGCTAAAGGATATTGGAATCGTCCACAACAGACTCAAGAAACTTTTGAGGCCTATTTGAAAGATGGTTTAGGTCCATTTTTACGTACAGGTGATCTAGGCTTTTTGCACGATGGTGAGTTGTATGTTACGGGACGACTCAAAGATATTATTATCATCAGGGGGCAAAACCATTATCCCCAAGACATCGAACTGACAGTTCAGAAAAGTTACCCAGCACTGCGGCTTAATTGTGGGGCTGCCTTTACCATAGAGGTCAAGGGGAAAGAGCAATTAATAATTGTTCAAGAGGTAGAACGAACTTATCTAAGAAAGTTGGATGTAAATCATGTATTAGAGATCATTACTCAGGCTGTGGCGACAGAGCATGGTCTACAGGTTTATGCCACGGTCTTGGTTAAGACTGGCAGTATTCCTAAAACTTCTAGCGGGAAAATTCAGCGTCATGCTTGTCGGACTAAATTCTTGAATGCAAGTTTAGATGTAGTTGAAGATTGGAGCGAAAATCCTCAATATAAGTCGGGATTTATCCGTCTTCAGGATGAAGTTGAATCTGTATTCAATACCTTTGCCAAAAAAAGAGAATGAAGAGAGAGGGTCGATGTAATATATTTATTAACTCTCACAACAAAAATGTATTACATGGCTTATGTGAGTTAAATGCTGAAACCATTGTAATACCGTTGATGATTCCAGAATTATCGTTTTAGGCAACTCTAGAAGCCCTGATAGAACAACAAGAATTTTAACTCACATAAGGCGTATTATCTGCTTCTCTATTCTTCAATATGAAGATGTTGAAACCCCAATCGATCATGCCACAACTATTAAAGGGAAAAATGGAAATCGTAAATAGTCAGATTAATTCAATCTCGGTCGATGCAGAAAGCAATCACGCCCGTGGCAAGAAACTACCCACAAAGGTAGAAATTCAAAACTGGCTAGCTAACTACCTAGTGGAACAGCTAGACTTAAATCCAGCCAGAGTAGATGTCTCAATTCCTTTTGAGCGCTACGGGATTGATTCTGCTGCTGCAATAGTATTGGTAGGGGATTTAAAAGATTGGTTGGAAATAGACCTAGAACCAACTTTAATCTACGATTATCCATCTATTGAAGAGTTGGCGCGGCACTTGAATGATTCCATCAGAGCAGAATATTCATGATCAAGTTGTAGGGATAAGCAGTCATCAACCATAAATCTTAGGCATAATATGGTGCTGCTTGAGAGAGAGAATGTTGGAAAAGTTTATATTTTCAAACATCCTCTGGGATGCTTAGTAAAAAACTTCCCTACTCTTGCAGCTCTTCCATCCGCTTGAGAATACCGATAACTGAATTAATTAACGTTCTTTTACGTTACCTGATGGTAATAAATCAACATTTCCCATTATTGACTTTGAGGTAAAACTAACAATGACTAGCGTTAATGTAAGGCTTAAAGACGAGGAATCGTCAACCCTAATAGAGAACAATAAAAAGAAGCATCTAAAAGTCACTGAAATCACTTACAAGAACAACACCGAATCCAACTACACAGAAAAAATAGAGGAGTTGGATAAAAGCTTTAACTACAGTGCCAACAGCAATCATTACTGGAGCGCTCCTGAACTGTCAATTTTTTACGGCACTCCGCTTTATGCAGAAGCCTCACACACACAAAAAATTGCTCTCAATCATCTTTATTGGGTGACGCAGTATAGTCAGATTGCTGCTAGTGAAGCAAACACTATACTTTACAATGATGTGACGAATGGAGTGTTTTTCGCTGTTGGTGGCTATGAAATGCTCTGCAAAGAATTAAATTTGGAGAGCAACCAGGAAAAATCCCACATTCATGCTTTTCATACCATCAGTTATAAAACGAAGAAAGCTCTGCTGGGAAAAGCAGCATTGACCACTCCTGTAGAGTTAAATCAAAGCCAAGCTCTGGAAAATAATTCCCAAGAGAATGCAGCTAGCAAAGCTTTGCAAAAATTATTAGGTTACAAGCCTCTAAGTTCGACAACTTTAGCTTTAGAAGATGCTGCCCTCCGCTTACTAAAAAATATCAGACTCAAAAGCAAAGCAGACTGCTATTCCCCCTATTTGCACGAATTGGAGAAGAAAGATTTATTTCTTCCTGGCCCCAGAACAGGGATATTAAGAGTCTTTCCTAGATATCTGCTGAGGTTGTTTACCTTAAGTTGGGGAAGTTCATCTTTCTTAGCTTCTCAGTATTACTGCTTCCGCTACATAGCCAATATGCTGCTCAAAACAGCTGAATATGAATACACGAGGCATTACAGAGACTTAGAAAAAACAGGAGAATTTATCCCAACTCCAACAGAAGTTTCTCGTTACCATTTGTTGGATGAATCTTACCACACCACAATGTCTAAACTGATTGCTCAAGATGTATACAAGGATTTTGCTAAACCAACAGCATATGAAAGATACATGGGCAATTTGTCAGTCCAAGTAACGCAAAGCCGTCTGCTTGGTGGTCTTTCTGGCGGTTTACCTGCCATATTCCAAGACGATTCGTGGTTCACACTTTCATACTACAAGTTACTCCGCAGTCCTATCTTCAATATGTCTCACGAAGAAACTCTGCACTGGTTGGAGAAATGCTTGTGTCATGAACATGAAGGTTTTCATGTCAATCTCAAGTATCACCATCGCCTGTTAACAGACCTGCGTTACTTTTTCGGCGAATTCGATTATATGTGGCCTGTTAACCGGGAAATGAGCTTGATGGCTGAAGGGGGATCGCTTGAAAAAGCTATCCAAAGAAATATCGAGTCCTTTAGAGATTTTTCTAAATCTTTTACCAAGGGGGCAATTAAATAGCCTTAAAAGCGTTATTAACGCTAAAAACCTAATTTATTAGGGATAAAAGCCAGAAAAATAAGACGTTGCTTGCATAATAGAGGGATAAATTGAAGATATATACTTGCAATGTCCATAATGTGGATCTATGTATATCTACAGTATGAAAATGTACTAAAGCAAATTTATCCCTTTATTAAGCAACGTTAAAAATAAATGTGCTTTTTGCAAAATAAATGCTTGTAGGAAGAGGTCAAGATATGACAATGGAAGCAATAGCTATTATTGGAATAGGTGTTCGCTCCCCTGGCGCTAAAAACCCTGAATCTTTCTGGCATCTCCTACGTGAAGGTGTAGATGCGATTACTGAAGTCCCCCTAGAAAGGTGGAATGTTGATGAATTTTATGACCCGAAACCAGCCATACCAGGCAAAATGATTACTCGCTGTGGTGGTTTTGTGGATGAGGTAGATAGCTTTGATGCTGGTTTTTTTGGCATTTCCCCCCGCGAAGCGGAATGTATAGACCCCCAGCAAAGACTGGTTTTGGAAGTAGCCTGGGAAGCCCTAGAAAACGCAGGTATAGCACCAGACAAGCTAAATGGTAGCCAAACTGGGGTTTTCATCGGGATTGGCAACTACGATTATGGCAGGTTGCAAAGCTGGCATTTCTCTCGCCTCAACGCATACGATGGCACAGGCACCTCCCTCGGCGTTACGGCTAATCGCTTATCCTATGTGCTGAACCTGCATGGGCCAAGTTTAGTTGTGGAAACCTCTTGCTCTTCGTCTTTGGTTGCAGTCCACTATGCCAGCCAAAGCTTACACAGCAAAGAATCCGATCTGTGCTTGGTCGGAGGTGTCAGTTTAATACTGTCGCCGGAATCACATATTATTTTTTCCCAAGCGAGAATGATGGCACCTGATGGTCGCTGTAAAACCTTTGATGCCAGTGCTGACGGTTATGTTCGGGGAGAAGGATGTGGCGTAATTGTTCTCAAACGTCTCTCAGATGCGCTCAGGGATGGAGACAACATTCTGGCAACCATCAGAGGTTCAGCAGTAAATCAAGATGGTCGGAGCAACGGACTCACCGCCCCTAATGGGCCTACTCAACAGGCTGTTATCCGTAAAGCTTTAGAAAACGCTGGAGTTACGGCAGATCAAATTAGCTATGTAGAAGCTCACGGTACGGGAACCTCCCTGGGAGATCCTATAGAATTTAACTCCTTAAAAACTGTATTAATGAAGGGTCGCCAGCCGACTCAAACCTGTTATATTGGCTCAGTCAAAACAAATATTGGTCATTTGGAACCAGCTGCTGGGATTGTTGGCTTAATTAAAGTGGTATTATCGCTGCAAAATAAGCAGATCCCCCCTCACCTGCATTTCAAGCAGTTGAATCCATATATAAAAATTAATAATACTCCCTTGACGATTCCCACAGCACTACAGGAATGGAATGTTGATCAAGGATCGCGTTTAGCTGGTGTCAGTGCTTTTGGTTTTGGTGGTACAAATGCTCACGTCATCCTGGAAGAGGCTCCTGAGTCGCTGGCAGTAGTAAAAAATAAAGAGCGTCCTCAGCAATTACTCACTCTATCCGCCAGAAGTGGTAAGGCTTTGCAAGAGCTAGTACGAAGTTATGAAGCGTATCTTGAGTCCCATCCAGAGCGATCGCTAGAGGATGTGTGTTACACCGCCAATACGGGGCGATCGCATTTTCACCATCGGCTAGCTATTATCACCTCTGACAAACAAGAATTAGCTGATAAATTAGCCAAAATCAGCGCAGGGCAAGAAGCTAATCACGTATTTTTTAGTCAGCATTCTGATAATAGCACATCACCTAAAATTGCCTTCCTGTTCACTGGACAAGGTTCTCAGTACATTAACATGGGAAGACAACTATATGAAACGCAAACCGTCTTCCGTCAAACCTTAGACCAGTGCGAGCAAATTCTCCAATCCTATTCAGAAAAATCTCTTTTAGACGTTCTTTATCCTGAAGATAACCAACAATTAAATAATTCTCTCATTGACCAAACTGCCTATACTCAAACCGCTCTATTTGCCATTGAATATGCCCTAGCCCAACTATGGCAATCCTGGGGCATAAAACCAGATGTAGTGATGGGTCATAGTGTAGGAGAATATGTAGCCGCAACAGTAGCAGGAGTATTTAGTTTAGAAGACGGATTAAAACTGATTGCCAATCGGGGACGCTTAATGCAGAGCTTACCTGAAGGGGGTGAGATGTTAGCTGTGATGGCAACAGAAGAGAAAATAAATCAACTCATCGCCCCATACACAGAAAAAGTGGCAATAGCAGCCATCAATGAGCCTTTCAGCATTGTCATTTCCGGCGCAGGAGAAGTCATCAGGACTCTGAGAGACAGCTTAAACGCAGAAGGAATTAAGACACACCAGCTACAAGTATCCCATGCCTTCCATTCGCCCCTAGTGGAATCGATATTGGCGGAGTTTGAGGCAGTAGCCAATACAATAACCTACAATCAACCTCAGATTCCACTGATATCAAACGTCTCAGGAACTAAAGCACACGAGAATATTGCCACAGCCAGCTACTGGGTAAATCATGCACGCCAACCCGTGCATTTTGCCCAAAGTATAAAAGTCTTGCACCAAGAAGGTTATGAAATCTTTCTAGAAATCGGACCCAAACCAATTTTGTTAGGAATGGGGCGCGAATGCCTCATGGGAAATAAAAAGCTATGGTTGCCAAGTTTACATCCTAGTAGACCAGACTGGCTACAAATGTTGCAAACTTTAGGGCAGTTATACGCACAAGGAGTCAAGGTAGATTGGGCGGGATTTTACAAAGATTATTCCTATCAGAAGGTAGCGTTACCCACATATCCTTGGCAACGAAAAAGGTATTGGATCACAAATATTCAGGAAGGCAAAAATCAAGACAAAATTAGCTTAATCTCTCAAGGAGAAACAACAAAAACTAATGGGAATATACAATCTCAGGAAAGACAAATGAATGAAAACAAAATATTACAGCAAACAAAGCTGACATTATCCAATCCAGAGTTACTATCTTTTCCGAAAGCTCCATTAAAAACAGAAGAAACACCCACAAGGCAGCTAGCTCAGTTGACAGTTCAATCAATTCAGGTAGAACCTGCTGAATCTACTCAACCACAAGTTGAATCGGGAAATATTGCCCAAACACCAAGCATATCAGCATTAAATAACTCCAATGGTAATGTGAATCAAATCAAACAGACCCTCAAGGAAAGTCTAGCCTCAGCCCTGTATACAGATATTAGTGAAATTGAAGAAGATAAAAAATTTATTGATTTAGGCTTAGACTCTATCGTGGGAGTTGAATGGCTCTCCACCATCAATCAAACCTACAATTTAAATATCAAAGCAACCAAGCTCTACGATTACCCAACCTTATTGGATTTAGCGAAATACATCACCCAGGAAATTTTCTCAGAGAAAGCTCAGTTAAAAACAGAAGAAACACCCACAAGGCAGCTAGCTCAGTTGAAAGTTCCATCAATTCAGGCAAAACCTGCTGAATCTACTCAACCACAAGTTGAATCGGTAAATATTGCCCAGACACGAAGCATATCACCATTAACTAACTCTAATGGTAACGTGGCTCAAATCAAACAGACTCTTAAGGAAAGTCTAGCCTCAGCCCTGTATACAGATATTAGTGAAATTGAAGAAGATAAAAAATTTATTGATTTAGGCTTAGACTCTATCGTGGGAGTTGAATGGCTCTCCACCATCAATCAAACCTACAATTTAAATATCAAAGCAACCAAGCTCTACGATTACCCAACCTTATTGGATTTAGCGAAATACATCACCCAGGAAATTTCCTCAATCGGTGGAAGCAGATTAGCCCCAGACAATCAAGAATCTCCACAAAATCAGGATTCATCTGGAGATTCACAAGAAGACTTGAGGCATAAATTACGATCAATACTGAATAAAGTCGCAAATAAAGAATTAACTGTTCAAGAAGCAAATCAAATCATTCAAGAAATCAAACAAAAAGCTGTATCTAGTAGTAAATTTCAGAGTAACGACACAAATAATAATCGAATATTTCAAATCATTAAAAAATCCATTTATGAGGTAGAACCCAAATTAGAAAAAGCCCCCCTTAAAACCACTGATAGCCTAAGAAAATTAGGAATTGATTCAGTCAATCGAGCAGAAATTATGACGATGGTTATGGAAGAGTTAGATTTGCATATCCCACTAATTGAATTAGCTGGAGCGCAGAACATCGGAGAATTAGCTGATTTATTTGCAACTAAGTTGGAAGCGCATCATGGGATATAGCTCCGCACCAATCAGAATAGAGATAACTGGTATGGGGATTGTTACTCCTATTGGTCAAGGGGTAGCAGCTTTTCAAGATGCTCTGTTCGCAGGCGAAACTCAGTTTGGTTATCTCAAACGACCTGGACGTGAAGGAGCTAGGTCATTTATTGGTGCAGAACTTCCAGACATTACTGCTAAATCTTTGCTCCCCGAACATAGCGGATTGCTACGCACAGCTTCATGGAGTAGCCAGATAGCAAGCGTAGCTGTTTCTGAGGCTTGGGAAGATGCACAACTGTCTTCAGGCAAAGTGAACCCCGAACGTATTGGGATTGTAGTGGGCGGTTCAAATTTCCAAGAACGTGATAAACAACAAATCTGGCAGCGTTACCAATCGAACCCTGAGTTTATACGACCAACTTATGGCGTTACCCTTTGGGACACCGATGTAATGAGTTTGCTCTCCCAGTGTTTTCAGATTCAAGGCGAAGGCTATAGCGTAGGTGCAGCTTCTGCTAGTGGAGCAGTTGCTATAATTCATGCTGCCCGGCAAATTTTAATGGGGATCACTGACGTGAGCGTTGCTGTTGGGTCTTTGTTTGATATCTCCCAATGGGAATGCCAGGGATTCACGAATTTAGGAGCTATGGGCAGTGCGCGTTTTGCCGATACTCCTGATCTTGCTTGTCGGCCGTTTGATCGAGATCATGATGGCTTTATTTATGGAGAAGGTTGTGGGGTTTTAGTCCTCGAAAGAACTGACCATGCTCAACAAAGAGGAGTAAGGTCTCATGGGGAACTCATTGGCTGGGGATTAGGTTTAGATGGAAAACGGACTCCTGAGCCATCTCAAAAAGGAGAAGAACAAGCTATGAATGCTGCCCTAGCGATCGCAAACCTGAAGCCAGAGCAGATTGATTATGTGAATACTCACGGCACAGGCTCTCCTTTAGGTGACAAGACAGAAGTAGCTGCGTTGAAATCTGTAGGACTATCTCACTGTTTGCTCAATTCCACAAAGTCTCTGACAGGTCACTGTTTAACAGCAGCAGGAGTGGTGGAGGTCATTGCCACTTTATTGCAAATGAAGTTTGGTTTTTGTCATCCGACCCATAACCTAGTTAATCCCATTGATACCACCCTAAATTGGGTTAAAGAAACGTCTATTAAAGCTGAAATTCAATATGCCATCAGTAACAGTTTTGCTTTTGGGGGAATCAATACAGCTTTATTAATCAAAAAGGAGTAAATCTGTGCAACAAGTAGGAATTGAAGCTTTAAATATATATGGAGGCGCAGCTCAATTAGATGTGCGGATGTTGGCACAAGCACGTCACTTGGACACGAGCCGCTTCGACAATCTGATGATGAAAGAGAAAGCGGTCTCTCTGCCCTATGAAGATCCAGTTTCTTATGCTGTTAATGCCGCCAAGCCAATCATCGATCGCCTGAGTGATTCTGACAAGCAACGGGTAGAAATGGTGATTACCTGTAGTGAGTCTGGCATTGACTTTGGCAAATCTATGAGTACTTATATTCAAGATTACTTAGGGCTTAGTCGTAACTGCCGGATGTTTGAACTCAAGCAAGCTTGCTACTCAGGGACAGCCGGCTTGCAGATGGCAATCAACTTTATTTTGTCCCAAACATCTCCAGGAGCTAAAGCTTTAGTTATAGCCACTGATATATCTCGGTTTACCCTTGCAGAGGGAGGAGAAGCTCTTAGTGAAGATTGGTCTTTTGCGGAACCGAGTAGTGGTGCTGGGGCAGCCGCTATTTTGGTAAGTGATGTTCCTTACATTTTTCAAGTTGATGTGGGATGCAACGGCTACTATGGCTATGAAGTAATGGATACCTGCCGACCCAAGCCAGATTCAGAAGCGGGAGATGCAGACTTATCATTGCTTTCTTACTTAGACTGTTGCGAAAATGCCTACCTGCATTATCAAAAGCGAGTAGAAGGCGTGGACTACCAAAAATCTTTTGATTACTTGAGCTTTCATACCCCCTTTGGAGGCATGGTCAAAGGGGCCCACAGAAATATGATGCGTAAATTGAAAAAGGCTAAACCTGAAGAGATTGAAGCAGACTTTAAAAGAAGGGTGATGCCGGGATTAGTCTATTGCCAACAGGTAGGCAACATTATGGGGGCGACAGTGTTTTTAGCCCTGGCTAGCACGATTGACAATGGGGATTTCAGCCAACCTCGAAGAATAGGTATATTTTCTTATGGCTCTGGTTGTTCCTCAGAATTTTATAGTGGGGTTGTGACTCCAGAAGGAAAGGAAATTCAAGCTCAACAAAGGATTTCATCACAGTTAGCAACGCGCTATTCCTTAAACATCGAAGAATATGAGCAGTTACTACATTACAGTCGCGCAGTTGCCTTTGGCACCAGAAATGTCACCCTAGATTACAAAATCTTTCCTGGTGTGTGGAAACAAATTGAAGGTAAGGGTCGATTAGTACTCAAAAAAATCAAGGAATTTCACCGAGAATATGAATGGGTATAAACATGGACTATCAAACCCTAAAGATCAATCATCAAAGTGCTGTACAAAGGATTCAGATATATCGACCTGAAGCTAACAATAGCATCAATAGTCAACTGATTCAAGAATTGTTGTCAGCCTTGCAAGCTGCCGAAGCAGAAGAAGCAGTGAAAGTGGTGATCCTAGAGGGACTACCTGATGTGTTTTGTACGGGAATGGATTTTCAAGAAATAGCAGACGGAAAACAAGTCGATCAAAAAATGAGTTCTCATGGTTACTACAACATCCTCAAACAAATGTCACAATGTAGCAAAGTGATTGTGTCACTTGTGCGTGGCAAGGTACAAGCAGGGGGAGTGGGTTTGGTAGCAGCCAGCGATATAGTTATTGCAGATGAAACTGTCACATTTGTTTTATCAGAACTATTATTTGGTTTATTACCAGCTTGTGTCTTACCATTTTTGATTCGTCGAATAGGATTTCAAAAAGCTTACCGTTTAGCATTAACAACTCAAGAAATCTCAGCATCAGAGGCTTATAACTTGGGCTTGATTGATGAATATGGCAGCAATACTAATAAGTTAATTAGTCAATACGTTAAACGTTTAAAATATTTACCCTCATCTGGGGTGAGGGAGTTAAAAAACTATATTAATCAATTATGGATTATTCAAGCAGAAACTCAAGATTTAGCTGTTAATAAAATTTCCAGTTTGTTAGATGATCCTACTGTTCAAGAAAAAATTAAGCGCTTTAAAAATGAGGGTATATTTCCATGGCAAGCCTAAATTTTAACCTGGACTCAGCAAAGTGTAATTCCGAAGTAGTACAACTGGTAGAGTTGGGTAATGGTGTTGTTAAAATCACGATGAAAGATGAGGAAAACCATAATACATTCTCTTCAGAAATAATTGATGGGTTATACAAATGTTTTGGTGCAGTTGCTCAAAATAAGAGCTATAAAGTAGTAATTTTGACGGGCTATGGAAATTACTTTTGTTCCGGAGGAACCAAGGAAGAGTTAATCAAAATTTATAAAGGAGAACTGCAATTTAATGAGTTAGATTTTTTTAGAATATTACTAGATTGTGAAATACCAGTAATTGCAGCTATGCAAGGTCATGGTATTGGGGGTGGTTTTGTTTTCGGGTTATATGCAGATTTAGTTGTGTTGAGTCAAGAAAGTATTTACACAACTAATTTTATGAAGTATGGTTTCACCCCTGGGTTGGGAAGTACGTTCATTGTACCTACAAAATTAGGCTCTATATTAGGTCAGGAAATGATGTACACAGCCCAAAACTATCGAGGGGAAGAATTATTCAAGAAGGGTATTCCTTTCCCTGTTGTACCGAGAAAAGAGGTGCTAAACCATGCTCTAATGTTAGGCTGTAAAATAGCCGAAAAACCGAGATTATCTTTAGTAACTTTAAAAGAACATTTAACTTCTGAAATCAAAAAGAAATTGCCAGAAGTGCTAGAAAAAGAACTAAAGATGCACGATATTACCTTCCATCAACTAGAGGTAGCCAATCGGATTGAGACAATTTATGGCGATACCAATATTAGTAGTCAGCCACACAATTTGAGCCAAGAATTGGTCAATGAATCAGCAGATGTTCAAAATCAAGTGCCTCTACTGTCGAGCCAGAAGAATAGACAAGAAATTATTGAAAATTCAATTACTCCTAAACAGGTCCAATTAAAGATATCCAGTTATGGCTTATTAAATAATTTAACTTTAGCACCTTTGCAACGTAGGGTTCTCGGCTGTGCTGAAGTTGAGGTACAAATCAAAGCTGTGGCAGTTAATTTTCGGGATGTAATTAACGCCCTTGGTATGCTCAAAGAGTACAATGAGCAAAAATTTGGCATTAATAGTGTTGAAAATCTCATCTTTGGTTTTGAAGGTGTAGGTACTATCGTGGCTGTCGGGGAAGAGGTGACTCAGTGGCAAGTCGGCGATGAGGTGATGGTAATCGGAATTCATGATGCCTTCAGTAGCTTCATTGTCTGCTCACCAAATAACCTAGTGGCTAAACCTTCTAACCTGAGCATGGTGAGTGCAGCTACTATTCCCATACCCTTTTTTACGGCAGCTCACGGTTTGTATAACTTAGCCAAAATTCAGCCAGGAGAACGAGTCTTAATTCATGCGGCTGCGGGTGGGACTGGACAAGCAGCTGTTCAGTTAGCTCAACTCATGGGAGCGGAAGTATTTGCTACCGCTAGTGCAGGTAAGATGGCTTTTCTCCAGAAACAGGGGATCAAGCATATCATGAATTCTCGGACTACGGAGTTTGCCGATCAGGTTATGGAAATAACTCAGGGTCGCGGGGTGGATGTTATTTTTAATAGCCTGACTCATGGAGAGTACATCCAGAAAAATATAGATATCTTGGCTTTGGGTGGACGATATGTCGAAATTGGTAAGCTGAACATCTGGAGTCATGAGCAGGTTGCTCAGAAGCGTGCGGATGTCAAGTATTTTCCTTTTGATTTAGGGGATGAATTTGCTAAGGATAATCAATTGTTTTCCCGGATCTGGGGCAAGTTGGCACAACCTTTTGAGCGCGATTACCTGAAGCCATTACATTACAAAGAATTTCCGCTTGAAGATGTTGTTGAATCTTTCCGTTACATACAGCACAGTAAGCATATCGGCAGGGTAGTAGTAACCATGCCAGAGTCTTCCTATTGGGGGGAAGACTCGAATGGCGATCGCCTATCTAATCAAAACAAACTGATGAATCAGGAAGATGTACTGCATCAATTACAATCGGGTGCAGTTTCCTTGGAGGAAGCAGAGAAACTGTTGTTAGGCTTTACTGAAGAAGTAGAAGAAACTCTTGAGAAAAAACCAATCGAGAATGGTCACAACAAACTGATGAATCAGGAAGATGTACTGCATCAATTACAATCGGGTGCAGTTTCCTTGGAGGAAGCAGAGAAACTGTTGTTAGACTTTACTGAAGAAGTAGAAGAAACTCTTGAGAAAAAACCAATCGAGAATGGTCACAACAAACTGATTAATCAGGAAGATGTACTGCATCAATTACAATCGGGTGCAGTTTCCTTGGAGGAAGCAGAGAAACTGTTGTTAGGCTTTACTGAAGAAGTAGAAGAAACTCTTGAGAAAAAGCCAATCGAGAATGGTCACAACAAACTGATTAATCAGGAAGATGTGCTGCATCAATTACAATCGGGTGCAGTTTCTTTAGAGGAAGCAGAGAAACTGTTGTTAGGCTTTACTGAAGAAGTAGGAGAAACTCTTGAGAAAAAGCCAATCGAGAATGGTCACAACAAACTGATTACTAAAGGTGACTCGGAGTCAATATTATCTCTACAGAGTGCAGGAGCAATATCTTTAGAAAATGCCGATAAATTCTTATTAGAAGAAGTAGTAGAATCACAAACTAAAATCAATACTGTTTTCTCCAAGCCTGTTAAAAATACGGATATAGCTATAATTGGAATTTCCTGTCGATATCCAGGAGCAAAAAATTGGCAAGAATTTTGGAAAAATTTAAAAAATGGAGTTGACAGCGTAACAGAAGCTCCCCCCGGAAGATGGCAAGAAAAAGAATGGTATCATCCAGACCCAGAACATGTAGGAACTTCCTATTCAAAGTGTGCTGGTTTCTTAGATGAAATTGATAAATTTGATCCTTTATTCTTTCAAATTTCTCCAGTAGAAGCTCAGTTTATTGAGCCTCAGCAAAGAATATTTTTAGAAGAAGCTTACCACGCGATTGAAGATGCTGGATATGCTACTGATTCTCTCAAGGGTAAACAGTGTGGAGTATTTGTAGGAGCAGGAACAAACGGTGATTACAACAAGTTATTGTCAATTGCCGGATTAGATACTCATCGACTGGCTCTAACAGGAAATCTGCTGTCAATGATACCAGCAAGAATAGCTTATTTCCTTGACCTGAGAGGTCCAGTGGTAGCTATTGATACTGCTTGCTCATCTTCATTAGTCGCTGTTCATCAAGCTTGTGAAAGTATTCAACGGGGAGAGAGCGAACTAGCGATCGCAGGGGGAATTGCCATTATGGCAACAGCAGACTTCCAAGTATTATCAAGCCAGTTTCAAATGTTATCGGCTGCTGGTCGATGCAAGACTTTTGATGCTGAAGCATCGGGGACAGTTTGGAGCGAAGGTTGCGGTGTTGTCCTCCTCAAAAGCTATGAGCAAGCCATTCGTGATAACGACCATATTTATGCAGTTATCAAGGGTACAGGCGTTAATTATGATGGCAATACTAACGGAATTAGCGCTCCCAGTGGTCAGTCTCAAACACGCTTAGAAGAAGGGGTTTATCAGAAGTTTGGCATTAATCCAGAAACCATTAGTTATGTAGAAGCTCATGGGACAGCCACACCACTAGGAGATCCTATCGAGGTTGAAGGTTTAACAGAGGCTTTTTCTAAATGGACAACTAAGAAACAGTTTTGTGCGATCGGCTCGGTAAAGACTAATATTGGTCATGCAGCAACCTCTGCCGGAATTTCTGGTTTAATTAAGACAATTTTGTGCCTCAAGAACCAGAAATTAGTTCCTTCGTTACATTTTAATCAACCCAACCCACATATTGACTTTGAGAATAGTCCCTTCTATGTCAATACAGAATTTAAAGATTGGCAAGTAACAGATCGCAACCCCAGACGAGCCACAGTGAGTTCCTTTGGTTTTAGTGGCACAAATGCTCATTTAGTCATAGAAGAAGCACCTTTACAAGTCAATAGTCAAAATTTAAGATTTCCAGGTGATGAGTTTAGTCAGCGATCGCACCATCTATTGACTCTATCTGCTAAGTGTGAAAAAGGTTTGCAAGAGCTAGTACAAGATTATCAGGAATTTTTAGAGACTAATTCCACAGCCGCGATCTCAGATGTTTGTTTCAGTGCCAATACGGGACGCTCACATTTTGACTATCGCCTTGCCTTCGTAGCTGAATCTACAGAAAACTTACTTCAACAGTTAAAGGCGTTTGCAACTGGGGAGGAAACAACTAAACTGTTAAGAGGTCAAGCTACCAGCAAAGAGCGTCCAAAAATCGCGTTTTTATTCACAGGTCAGGGTTCGCAGTATGTGGACATGGGAAGGGAACTGTACTTTACCCAACCTGTATTCCGCAAAACCTTAGAGGAATGCGATCGCATTTTGCGCCTTTATCTAGACAAACCCCTGCTCAACATTTTATATCCAGCATCAGGGGATACTTCAGTAATAAATGAAACTGCTTATACTCAACCAGCCCTATTTGCCATTGAATATGCCCTAGTTCAATTATGGAAATCTTGGGGGATTCAACCCGATGTGGTCATGGGTCACAGTGCAGGAGAATATGTGGCTGCTTGTGTGGCAGGAGTTTTCAGTTTAGAAGATGCACTGAAGCTGATTGCCCATAGGGGAAAGCTTATGCAAGCATTACCTGCTAATGGCAAAATGGTGTCCGTGATGGCAGATGAAGCAACCGTAACAGCAGCGATTTCCTCTTGTAGATGGGAAGTAGCGATCGCAGCTTACAATGGCCCTGAGAGTATAGTGATTTCTGACCAACAAGACAAAGTAGACGTAGTCAAGGCGCTATTAGAGGACAAAGGAATCAAAACCAAAGAATTAAATGCTTTCCACGCCTTCCACTCTCCTTTGATGGAGCCGATGCTGGCAGAATATGAAACCATAGCCACACAAGTCAGCTACAAAACCCCTCAAATCCCCTTAATTTCTAACGTCACGGGTAAGAGGGTAGATGAAAGCATAGCTTGTGCAAAATACTGGGTGCGTCATGTCAAAGAACCAGTCAAGTTTGCCCAGAGTATGGAAACCTTGAACGCACAAGGAAACTTCATATTTTTAGAAATTGGGCCGAAACCAATCTTATTAGGCATGGGTCGTCAATGTCTACCGTCAGATGTGGGAGTGTGGCTACCGTCTCTCAGACAAAGAGTAAAAGATTGGCAACAAATATTAAATAGTCTGGGACAATTGTATGTGCAGGGAATAGAGGTAGATTGGTCAGAATTTGACCGTGACTATGCTCGTTGCAAAGTTACATTACCCACTTATCCATTCCAACGGCAGCGATATTGGGTAGAACCGGCTGAGCATGGAGATGGACAACAAAAATTAGAATCTCTAAAGCAAGAGAATACATCCAGTCCAATTTATCATCTCTTGTGTAAAGGGGAAGCAGAACTTGTCAGCAACGAGTTAGAAAAATTAGGAGTACTTTCGCAAGACGAAATTAAGTTATTACCTAAGCTACTGAAACTATTAGTTGAGCAACATCAACAACAGTTGAAAATAGAATCTAATGCTCATCAAAATGAATCTGCTAAAACCGATGAAAAAATTGTTTCCCCGTCGGCATCAGAACCCAGTAGTAAATGTGATGAAATCCTGGCAGCAGATTCAGAAACGCGCCAGCAACTATTAAGGACTTATATTGGTCAAATATTAGCTAAGGTGGTAGGAATATCTCCTGCTGCTCTGAACTGGCAAAAGCGCCTTTCTGAACTAGGATTTGACTCTTTAATGGCTGCTGATTTAAGAAAAACTATTGATAGTAACTTAAAGGTGTC
Organism: Cylindrospermum stagnale PCC 7417; assembly: GCF_000317535.1. NCBI lineage: Bacteria > Bacillati > Cyanobacteriota > Cyanophyceae > Nostocales > Nostocaceae > Cylindrospermum > Cylindrospermum stagnale. The sequence continues at coordinate 2,202,758 of NC_019757.1, read as the reverse complement.
TGTTCCTGTAGAATATTTGGCAGAGCTAAATATTGAACAGTTCTTAACCCAGATACTTTACCTGATTGAACAGAAGTTTCCCAAGGAACATCTGCAAAAAGCCAATTCAACGATTGATGAACAAAAAAGTTCCATCAATCTAGTTGAAAAAGTTGTAGATGAAACCCAAAAGTGGTTCAAACTCTCACCGAGAAATTCCCAACCTCTGTTTCGTCTTTTCTGCTTCCCTCATGCAGGAGCTAGCTCTTATATTTTTAATTCCTGGCCAGAAAAATTTGCCTCAAAGATAGAAGTTTGCCCAATACAATTACCAGGAAGAGGAAATCGAGTTAAGGAACCTGCCTTTACTAAAATAAAGCCTCTAGTTCAAACTTTAGCACCGCTTCTCAAGCCATATCTAGACGTTCCATTTGCATTTTTTGGTCATAGTATGGGAGCGCTACTAAGTTTTGAATTAGCTCGTGAACTTCGTAGACAAAATTACCCAAATCCAGATTACTTATTTGTTGGCGGATATCGCGCTCCCCACATACCAGATGTAAACTTACCAATTTATAAACTTCCTGAACCGCAGTTTATTCAAGCAATTTCTGGTTACGGGGGAATACCTGAAAATATGCTGCAAGACCCGTTTTTCTTGCAAACGTTTCTTCCTACTTTTAGATCTGATTTTGAGCTTTTAGACACATACTTTCACACAAAGGAAGAACCCCTTGAATCTCCCATATATACATTTGGCGGTCTCGAAGATCATACAGTTGGCATAAAAGAACTTTCTAGTTGGGAGGAACAAACTAAAGCTAACTTTAAGCTGAAAATGTTTAATGGAGATCATTTCTTTTTGCGTGGAGTAGAGGATGAAATTATCAATATTATTGAAGAGACTATTTTCTGTACAATCAATTAAGGAAGGCAGAAGGCAAATAGGGATTTAGTCCCCAGCTAATTAAAGACCACCCTCATCAGACATTTTGCAAGTAAAACAAGTAAAATTTGCCATGACTTATATAGTTTCTACATCAACAGCATTTCCAGAAAATTACTACCCTCAAACAGTTTTAGCTGCTGCTTTACGCAGGTTTTTTACTGTAATGGAGTTAGATTTCGATCTAGAACAGATTGATCGTTTTTTCACAAACGTCAAAATCGACGGTCGTTACTTCGCTCTACCACTAGATTCCTTACTCGATCCGCCCACATGGGGAGTAAGTATCAGTAGAGGTTTGGAAAATTCTTTGAACTTGGCTGAAACCGCTATCACCAAATTGCTGGAAAAAACTAATGTCCAACCCCAAGATATATCTCTGCTTGCGTCTGTTTCTATGACTCCAGCAATTCCCTCTTTAGATGGGCGGTTGATGAATCGGATTCCATTTTCTTCCACCCTGAAGAGATTGCCCATGAATGGAGTAGGTTGTATGGGTGGAGCTTTTGGCATTTCTCGCGTTGCTGATTACCTTAAAGCACATCCAAAGGAAGCAGCAATTTTATTTGCCGTGGAAATTTCTTCCGCTCTATGGCAAGGGTCTTTGCAAGCAAATTTAACTTCATTGATTCGTCGCCTTCCAGAAAATCCCTCTTTATATAGTGAGATTATTATGGATATTATCACTGCTGCTTTGTTTGCAGATGGTTGCGGCGCAGTGTTAATGGTAGGAAAAGAGCATCCTTTAGCTAAATCGGGACTACCTCAAGTCATTGATAATCGTTCCTTTTTAGTTCCTAACACAGTAGAACTAATGGGACTGGACGTAGTTGATAATGGTTTTAGAAATATTCTCAGACCGGAAGTATCCGATGCTCTTAAACAAGGATTGCGACCGTTAATTAACGGTTTGCTTGCTGATAACAACATTGAAAGTGAGAACTTGTATCGCTGGATCGTACATCCAGGGGGTCCTAAAGTAATCGATACAGTTGAAGCAGAATTTGGATTAGATAGTCAAACTTTACAATTAAGTCGCGATACCTTAGCAGAGGTGGGTAATATCTCTTCTGCAACAGTTCTTTATATGCTCGATAAGGTGCTATCAGAAGAACAGTCTCCTCCTGACTCCTATGGACTGATAGTAGCAATGGGGCCTGGTTTTGCTCAGGAAGCAATTTTACTCAAATGGTAGGACGGAATTATATGTTAACCAGGTATATCTTCATTGGGATTATTTTTGTAGTTTTCTGGCAACGAATGTTTGAACTGCGTATCAGCAGAAACAACGAAGCAGATATGCTAGCTCAAGGAGCAAAAAAGCATAGCGATAATTTACTAGGTGCCGTGAAAGTGCTACAAATTAGTTGGGTGATAGCAGCGATCAGTGAAGTTTGGTACTTTAATCGTCCTTTTAGCTTCGCTTTGGCCACTGTCGCTTTATCTCTAACAATAGCAGGACAAGTCTTACGTTACTTATCTATGCAAGCTTTAGGGGAACGCTGGACTCTGTCAATTATGACCTTACCGGATATGCCTGTAGTGGATAAAGGAATTTATCTTTATCTGCGTCATCCTAATTGGTTGGGAGTCATCCTGGAAATTGCCGCACTACCATTAATTCACGGAGCTTATCTAAGCGCGATTATTTTTTCTCTTGCTAATGTTTTCTTAATGAGTAAGCGAATTCAAACAGAAGAGGAAGCTTTAGCCAAAAACAGCAATTACACTTCAGTTTTCTCCAACCGACCTCGTTTTATTCCCAAAATCCCACTTACTTACCAAGCAACTTCTGGAGGTGAATAAACATGAGTTGTAAAAGTTTATCAGCACTCAATTTTAAGTATGTTTCATGAGAAATTAAGCTTTTGAAGTGCTGAAAACTTCTTACTTCTATCGGTCAAGTTAAGAAAAATATTTAAATGACAAATAAATTACCTGTTTACCCAACTTCTCGATGCAAGAAGCACAACCTATCTCAAAACCTCATACAACTGGCAAAAATCTTGGTGACATATCTTATTTATTGTAATATTTAAGTTGTCACGAATAATCTCAACAAATCCTCAACTCAAAAGTATTGCAATCAAATCAATTGTTTTTAATACCATGAAAAAAAACAAAAAAACAACAAAAGCCTTACACTCAGTCGACGAAAAAATAACAGAGTCCTTACGCTCAACATTGAGTGACGTTCTTCCAGACCAGCTTCAAACATATATCAGAACTGTCTTACAATTCTCTGGTAGCCCGGAGGGGGCCAATCTCTTAACAGGCCCCAATACTGAGATAGAATTTTTCAGTCAAGATACCAATAAGAATTTTCCCAACATTTTTACCAAGTATAGTAATGTCCTGACAGTTTCCAGCGAGCCTAATTTCATAACATCAGAAGATCAAGAGGTCAAAATCATTTGGGGCCGTCATGGAAGTGATAGCTTAATTGGTTTTGACCCTGGCGCTGATCTTGTTGGTAAACGTAGAATTGATACTTTCGTCGGTGATTTTATCGATGAAAAATTAAGTTTACCATCTGGCGCATTGAACACAGGTAAGTCGTGGTCAGACAGATTTATTCTGGGTGATTGGCGAAAACCCTTCTATGTTGAGGATGACCAAACTTTAGGTTTAAACCAATCAGCTCTAATTTTAGACTTCAACCCCACTGAAGATGTCATTCAGCTCCACGGCAATCGCCAAGACTATGAACTGGTAAATATTAGCTTGGGAACAGCAATATTTTGGCGGGAGAAAAAAGGTTATGACCTCATCGGTGTTGTAGGTGGAGTCTCTGATTTGAGTTTAAAGGGTGACTACTTCGAGTTCAAGGGCAACACCGCACCAAAAACAGTCCTAGAGAAGGCTGAACATATCGGGACTGCCGCGAATGATTACATATTTAGTTCCACCGTAGATGCTAAGGGCAATTTTTTTGTTGGAGGAGGAACCGGTGGTTCTTTGGGAGGAAGCAACATAGGAGCTAGGGACGCTTGGGTGGCCAAATACGATAGCAATGGCAACCAGCAATGGAGTAGACAATTTGGCTCAACCGGCACTGAAAGCGCATGGGGTATGGCTAGTGACGGGAGAAATATTTACGTTGCGGGAAATATCATAGGCCAGCTAGAAAATAACACCGTTAAAGGCGGCAACGATGCCTATTTAGCTAAATACGATAGTGACGGCAACCAAGTGTGGATTAAACAGTATGGGACTTACACACTTGAGGAATCTTATAAAATTACCGTCGATACCAGTGGCAATATTTACACTGCTGGTCACACTTTTGGCAACTTGGGTGGGCCAAACCAAAACTTGGGACAAGGCGAAGTATTCGAGTTACCATCGACTGATAGCTACGTGGCCAAGTTTGACAGCAATGGTAATCAGTTGTGGGTTGCACAGTTTGGTACGATCACACTTGATGACAATTGGGGTGTCGCAACCGACAACAATGGCAATGTCTTCGCTGGAGGAAATACAAAAGGCAGTTTCGGAGGAAAAAATGCCGGGCCTGCAGGAGAATATGATGCCTGGCTAGTTAAGTTGAACAAAGACGGTCAGACTGATTGGGTTAGACAGTTTGGCACTCCCAATTATGACTTTATGTGGGACATTGAAACGGATAGTCTAGGCGATATCTATGCGACCGGATGGACTCTGGGAGACTTGGGGGGAAAAAATGCTGGCTCTTATGATGTCTGGCTGGCCAAGTACAACACTAATGGCAACCAGTTGTGGATCAAACAGTTTGGCACTAGTGAAGATGATGCACCCTTTTTAGATGGGATAGATATAGACTCAAATGACAATATCTTCCTGACGGGATATACAAACGGCAACTTGGGAGGAGCTAATGCTGGATCTTTTGATGCCTGGGCGGCGAAGTTTGACAAGAATGGCAACCAGTTATGGCTCAAACAGTTTGGTACGCCAGATTATGACACGGCTACCACGGTAACTGCCGATAATTACGGTAGACTTTACGTTTCGGGAATTACTGAGGGAAGTTTGGGAGCTACCAATGCTGGGTCTTATGACTCTTGGGCGCTCAAACTAGACGCTGATACCGGAAAAACACAAGATTTTACTTCTTCTTGGCTGACTGGCTCCGCACTTGTTGCTGGTAGTTTACACACAACTGGAATAATTTAAATGATTTCTTCCAGACTGAACTTTCCTCAATTCTCACGTTGTAGCTCATCTGTAAGTATCGAGACCATCTTTATGACCAACGTTTGATTATCGATTCCTTTTGATTCTACTTGCTCCATTGTCAGCGATGCTAACTGGCGACGGTTAGGGCAGATAGCGGCTAGCAAGGTAACATTAATCCGGCTTTCAACTGGTTTATTTGTGGTTAGCTAGTGAAGAGTAAAGCCGTCCTTCCCTTCGCTAAAGCGTCGGATTTCAAACCTATTTTTCTGATGAATTGCTATTACATCGGTTTAGCCAATACCTGTCACGATCCAGCGATCGCGATCGTTGATTCTACAGGTAACGTATTGTTTGCGGAAGCCTTAGAACGTCAGGGTAAGCGCATCTCAAACCCCATTGACACGGTAGTTTTGGCGTTTTCCGTTCATTAGACAGAGAGCAAAAACTGGACACCGCGCCTAAAAAAGGACTTGACATTAAGGCTCTTGCATGGTTGTGGGGTGAGACTAAAGGTTTAAACCTCAATTTATCTAATTTTTTCGGCAATTAACCCCAATTTAGACCGAATTTTAACATTTATTTCACCATGCCTTAGCATTATTGTCTGTACTTTGTGCTACAAAATTAGATGCGCTTACCCTGCTTAGAACGTTACCTGCAAAACAAAAGAGCCTGGGATGTTCAACCCGATAACTTCAATCAAATTGTGCAGTTGATTGAAACTTACTGCGACCCCAAAGCGAAGTTTGTAGTGTCCACTAGTTGGAAATAAGGGACTTCCAGATAAAAAATATCCCAAATGTAGGGTGCGTCAGTACAAGAAACCCTAGCCATACCTAGAAAATACTGATACTGACGCACCCTACAAATAGTCATTTACTTTCCCGTCTGACTCCTAACAAGCACATTTTCAAACCCTTATACAGTAAGGCTATTGGAAATATCATGAAAATGTGCTTGTTTCATATTGTGATAGCGTTAATTGCGTCCGTGGCAGGCTCTCAAGAAAATGGTAAATTAGTTTTTTTGTAAAAAACTATTTGGAAAAACCTTAATTTATGCTTTAATAAAAACATAATCAATTAACAGGTTATTTACTGCTTATATAGCTTAAATCGATCAATTCCGGCTTAATTTATGTTGCAATTTCGAGAGTTTCAGAGTTTTATATCTAAAATAGGTAAGTTAACGAAATATACTACTATTGATGAAGTCAGAAACATTTCTCGTTCAAGTTAATAACCATAATCGACAATTGATAACCTGTTCTTTTACGGATCAGTTAATTAGAAACATTTATGTTTCCCTTATTTTTTTTTACAGAACAAGTGTCGATAGTGATTTACTAATAGATGCTCTCCAGCAAACCCTGAGTGATTTTCCCATTTTTGCCGGAGTATTAATCAATACTGATAATAACCTGTATATAGATTGTAACAACAAAGGAGTTCTATTCTCCATTAGAAAAGATGATTTTACATTGGATCGAGTTATTAAGGAACTGCCAAAAGTCAACCAAAAAAGACTTGTTAATATAATTGACCCCAAAAAGGCAATATTAACTCAAAGCCCAGTAATGACTATTCAACTCACCTATTTTGCTTGCGGAGGAATGACGCTTGGTGTTTGTTGGCATCATTCAATTGGAGATATGCAGTCATTTATGTGTTTCATGAAAGCTTGGGCAAATAAATTCAGAAAGGAAGAATACCCTTTACCTCTGATTGTTAAAGACAGAGATAAATACTCCGAAACCAACCTAAAAAAGAATAGCAATTCCATTCCTGGTGTGAGATATTTGAATAGGATAGAATTGTTAAAGACAGTATTTTGTATACTATTAGGTGCTTGTAGTAGAACTAATTTACAGTTTTATTTCTCCGAGAATGAACTGAAAAATATGAAGCAGGACTTCTTGGAAAAAACTAATCAAAATATATCTAAAAACGATGTGTTGTGTGCATACATTTTCAAGATGATTTCCGATTTAGATGTCTACAAGGAAAAAAGATATTTATCTATAGTGGTTGATTATAGAAGGAGAGTAAAAATTCCCCTAAACATTTTAGGAAATTATGTTACAAATCTAAATACAATGATCCATCAAAAGGTGGATCCTTATAAATTAGCTCAAACATTAAGAGAGTCACTTGACAATTTTCAAAAACAACATCTGGATTTCTTTTCTACAAAAGAATATATTGAGCGAAACGGGGGAATTGAAAAAATTGCCCAGTTTGTTCCCATACCTATCGACCCCCTAAGAAGAAACTTGTTGATTTCTAACTGGACTAATTTTGGTGTGTACAATGTAAGATTCGATGAGTCATATCCATTCTTTTTTACTTCTTTTGGAGATGATAAAATACCTTGGTTATCGAAAATAATTAATGGATTTTCAAATAATGGCTTCATCTACTCTGTTTCTTTGCCAAACAAGTTAGCTAAGAAACTAATAGAGGAAGATAATCTACGTAAAATACACAAATATCGGCATCAAGAAGAGATTATGCCAGAGTTAGTAGAAAAATTAGAATGGTTATTGTAGGAGATATTTTTAAACATTTAGCTACGTAGCCAAGCTTTTTAGTTCGGTACAAATTGATAGGATATACATAAATATTTTTTTGAAAATAGGACAAATTAGCCTGATTTTTTGATTTTCCCAAACTCTACCAAATTAACTTAATACAAAGGACAATTATGAGCGATAATATGACTTCACAAAGTGCTGTTAACATCGAGTCAACAAAGGTGAACGAAACAGAAGAAAAATTTCAGTGGACAAAGCAGTGGTATCCTGTTGCCATAGGAGAGTGTTTAGATCCTTCCAAACCCCAACCTATAGAGTTATTGGGAAAGAATTTTGTCTTATGGCGGGATAAGCAAGGCAAATGGAACTGTTTTGAGGATCTTTGTCCCCACAGACTTGTTCGTCTTTCAGAAGGTCGGGTTGAGTCTGACGGAACTTTATTATGTGCCTATCACGCTTGGCGCTTTAACTCCGTAGGAAAATGCGTCAGTATGCCTCAATCTAAAGACGAGGAAACTGAGGCACGAAATTGTGCTAGTAGTAGGTCGTGCGTTACAGTTTATCCTCTTCAAGAAAGACAAGGACTGCTTTGGCTGTGGCCTGAGTCTGGTTCACAAGCTTTAATCGAAAGTAAATTGAAAGAACCGCGAGTTATCCCTGAACTCGAAGAAACGCCAGAGAGAATTGTTAATAGAAGCGCGTGGAACATCCGCGATCTTCCTTACGGTTGGGATTATTTTATAGAAAATATTGCAGATCCCGCACACGTTCCCGTTTCGCATCACAACATCATGGGCAGCCGATACAAAGATGCAAACTATTTTGATATGGTTAGTGTGCGAAAGTTATCTACTCAAGAAGGATTTTCTTTTGAAACTAAGCCTACTCCTCCTGATATCGAAACATTAATTAATGATTTTCAGCCTCCTTGCTTGATGCGGGTTTATTCTGTTGATAAGAGTGGATGCAAATATATCTTGACTTTGTATGGTGTTCCTATCCGTCCTGGCTGGACTCGTTTGATTGGTAATCAGATATTCGTTAAAAATGAAAAAGGGGAGGTTCCCAAAAAAGGGCTAGGTTTTTTTGCTTTACCTATGCCAATTTGGTTAACTCATATTCTGTCCTCTATGTTGCTGCACCAAGATTCAGTTTTTCTACATTACCAAGAAAAACTTATGGCGCAGTCCCCGCAAGAGAAATGGTTGGCTAAAGTTTATACTCCCAATCCTTCAGATAAAATGGTCATCACTTTTCGTCAATGGTGGGAAAAAAGAGCTGGTGGGGAAATACCGTGGGACAAAAACTGCAATCAGCAACTTCCCCCTCCTGAGCAAGACAAACGGAAGCTATTCGATGTTTGGAATACTCACACCAAAGATTGTTATAGCTGTCAAAAAGCATTGAAGAATATTAATCGTCTTTCTCTAGCTGCTTATCTTGTTTCAATTGTTTGCGTATCTTGGGGAATAATTGCTGATGTTCGTTATATAGCTTTTAAAGCAATACAATTGTCTGTCTCTCCAGAAATGTTCTCATCGGTTTTAAGTTGGGTTCCACCTCAGAGTTTTTGGCTAGCTGTAATTGGCGCGGCGTTATTCGCTTTAACTGGCTATTTACTTAAAAAACTCACGCGCCTGTTTTATGTTTATGAATTTGAGCATTTTCACAATGATTAATTTTGCTTCTTCATTACTTACAGCACTTTTCTTGTTGTATTACCACACCTAAATATCCAAAAGGTTTACGGGGCATGGGTTATAGGATTTAATTTTGTACCTGACTGTTGAGCAAAGTGCTGTATTATCCTAAACACCTCTGTAAATAAGCTTAAAAAATACTTCAAATCTGGCACGTTTCATATTGGCAGGTGAGAGTAGGTGATTCAACTCTAGTGCTTCTGCCAATTGGGGACGTGTATTCTATCAGACCTCCTTTTTTTACTTTATTTCGCTCATTTAGTCTAAACTCCAGTTATTAGTTTTTGTTAGGAAATAAGATGCGTTCGCCCTGCAGGGGAAACACATCTTATCAGTAAGGGTAATTTAATCTCAATAATGACCAAACTATTCGCATTAATGACCACCTATTGACAATACTTTAGTCCATCACTATGACTTTGAAAAAATCAATCAAACGATAAATGGGATTTCTTGGCTTATACATTAAAACAGTATTTTGTCAATAAAATTTAGATGCGTTTCCCCTGGTTCGTCCTGGTAGACGGAAAAGTTCTGCGATCACTCTCTTCGTAGCGACTTTTTGATCTACTGACTGTTGCTTTGAGTCCCCCTTTTGGGTTTATCGGAAACGAATCGTACTGTGGATTAATGCGCCCTTCAAGTCATCGGTAGCTAGCTCCACGTTTTTCCATATCCTGTAGGATCGCTACTGCGCGGGCTATTCCATCCTCAGCTTGGATTTTCGACCCTAGATTGGCCGCACGCTGACGCATAGTTTGATCTGTTATAGCCTTGTGAACCGCTTCCGTAAGTCGCTTAATCGTTAGTTTCTTACGGGGAATAGGTTCTGGCCCAACCCCTAATTCCGCTACACGCTCTCCCCAAAAAAACTGATCGACACCGAAAGGAATAATGATAGAAGGAACACCTGCCCTGAGACCTGCGGCTGTTGTTCCAGCACCACCGTGATGTACAATAGCCCCGACACGCGGGAAGAGCCACGAATGGGGGATTGAGTCCGCCATAAAAACTGTATCTGGTAAATTCGCTTTATGTAAACCGCCCCAACCAGAGAGCATTATGCCACGTTGTTGAGTTCGTGCAAGAGTTTCTAAACAGAGATCGGCGGTTTCTTCTGGATCTTGATTACTCATACTCCCAAACCCAATATACACAGGGGGTGGACCGTTCTCCAGGAACTCGATCAAAGCTGAGGGCGGAGTCCAATCAGATACTGAATCCAAGAACCAATAACCAGTGACATGAATATTGTTATCCCAATCAGATGGTTTGGGAATCACTGACGGACTGAAACCATAGAGAATTGGATACTGATGAAGGAGATCGGCATTGTATGATCCCCAAAACGGGGCTGCGGGCAACTCAAGAACTTGCTGTCGCGCCTGCGTATCGCCTGACCGCACTGGCTGCCATACAAACTGTCGGGTTAAATTATGTGACAAGCGATTAAAAAAACCTCCAAGTCTGGATAGGGATTGGGGAAGAAGAACACTGGGAAAGGCTTCTGTAGGAGTAAAGGGAACTACATAGGCCTGAACAAATGGAAGCCCCAACTTTTCTGCAAGGGAGAGACCAAGATACAGTCCCCCCATCCCTGCAAGCACTATATCCATTCCCTTACAAGCTGCCAAACCTTGCTTCGCCCCATCAATAGCTAGTTGTGGCCCTTGTTTGATCATCTTCAATGTAACGGTGAGAAAATTCCCTTTCTCTATAGCCTCACGCATTTCTTTGCTTTGAATGACATCCTGTACATTACCTTTGATAGGCCAAAACTCTAACCCATGAGAATTGACTAGAACTTCAAAGTTTTCATGGGTCACCAATCGTACAAGGTTGCCGGCTTCTTTTAAGCCCTTTCCCAAAGCAATATAGGGTTGAACATCCCCTTGAGTTCCTAAAGCGATAATAGCAATGCGCATAAGTACAACCGAAATAATTTTGGCTCTTCATTACTTATTACTGTACTCTATCAGGGCGAACGCATCTTAATTACTAAGAATATTTGGTAATTAAATTAAACTATCCAGAATAAAGCAAATTCTCCTATTTAGATAATGAAGGTAAATCAAAGGATAAAATCAGATATTAAATAGTTATAATCCAGGGCTATTTCATTCTAAATGTAAACGCAATATGCTGAAATGCAGCACAAATTATAGCTTTTTGCATCTACTAGGAGAACGATTTCGGGGGAGATGGGGGATATGCAATGCGGTAATAACCCTCTTCTGTCACTTTCCGAGGATAATGAATATAAGAGTTAAAAAAGAAATCTCTACAAGGTAGGTAGAGCAATGGATGTAGAATTACAAATCCGGAAACGTTTGGCGAGAGATGCCCAGTCAACAGTGGGAATCATAGACGAATATTGTGAGGAGTATAGAGACATATTCAAAGAAGTAAGAAATTACGAGTGCTTCAAATGTTTACACTTGCGGGTAAGACTTCATAATCCTTACTTAATCGCCGACACCAGTTAAACCTACCCTATGTTCGCTCAACTAACCAACGTTTAGGAAGTACAACAAAACCTTTCTGTTCCTCATGACGGGTAACAACACTTAAAATCCATCGGTAGACATCCATGACCCCATGCTGAAAATCCTTGCCTCGGTAGCCGCCATCAACCCAGATAGTGATTAATCGTTTGGGAGCATTCGCCACGCACAACCTGCACACAAACCGTCAGCTGCAATGAAATTATCCTGTTAGTCCTTATATTTGCCAGTCTTCTCGACGTGGCCCGTTGGCAAATGATACGATAGCTGGCATTGTTGAGCGGGCTGGTGAATTAGCCGGTTTGCCTTTAAGAGTTTATGCTCACATGCTGCGGCATGGAACAGGTCATCCCAAGGCGAATCGAAGTATTGATACCCGAACAATTCATAGTTACTTGGGGCATAAAAATATTCAGCACACAGTTCGTTACACCGAACTTGCATCTACCAAATTTCAGGGGCTTTGGGATGATTAATGTTGAAACCCCTTGGTTAATTCTTGCCCATCTCCCTCGACAGACATCCCTCTGCTCTCCTTCGTAAGGAGAGGGATATCTGTCGGGACTGTTTGAGGTTTTGGAGGACTTTTGGGTAATCGGATAACTTGTGTGTACACCGTAGCTTAAACAGGGGGGTATTTTAGTGGCTTCAACAGCATATAATGTAGTTTATGTCAATAAAATAACGGGGAAAATACGGTAAAACAGAAGAAACGGATTTTGTGGAAAATCTTAAAAAGTAGATAGGAAAATAGATATAGATGGTTCAACCGCGTAAGCAATTTGCTCAACATTGGCTTAAAAGTGAAAAGGCACTTGATGCAATTATTAAGGCAGCAGAGTGTACAAAAGATGATGGTGTTTTGGAAATTGGCCCTGGTACTGGCATTCTGACTCGTCGTTTACTACCAGCGGTGAAATCGCTGGTAGCTGTGGAAATTGACTATGATTTGTGCAAACTATTAGCCAAGCAACTAGGTAAGACAGAAAATTTTTTACTGCTGCAAGGGGACTTTCTCACCCTAGATTTAGCTTCCCACTTAGCAGCGTTCCCCAATTTCCAAAAGCAAAATAAAGTTGTTGCGAATATTCCTTACAATATCACTGGGCCAATTATCGAGAAACTGCTGGGTACGATCGCTAATCCTAACCCAGAACCTTATGACTCTATCGTGCTGCTGGTGCAAAAAGAAGTAGCCGAAAGGTTGTATGCTAACCCAGGGTCAAGAAGCTTTGGGGCGCTGTCGGTGCGGGTGCAATATTTGGCAAAATGCGAGTTCATTTGCACAGTCCCAGCCTCTGCATTCCAGCCACCGCCAAAAGTTGATTCCGCAGTTGTGCGCTTGCGTCCCCAAACAATCGAAATTCCCGCCCATGACCCTAAAAAATTCGAGAATTTAGTTAAATTGGGGTTTGGGGCTAAACGGAAAATGTTAAGAAATAATCTGCAAGGAGTTGTGGATCGCGATCGCCTGACTCAATTACTGGAACAATTAGAAATCAATCCCCAGGTACGCGCTGAAGACCTCAGCGTTAACCAATGGGTAACCCTTGCTAATTTACTCACCACTGAGTAACTAACACCCAGCACTGAAAATGCGTTCTTACAGTTTAATTGCCCCTGCCAAAATCAACTTGTATCTAGAAATCATTGGCGATCGCCCCGATGGCTATCATGAGTTAGCCATGATACTCCAAAGCATCGACCTTGCAGACCAAATTGAAGTGCGTTCCCTTAGCACTGATAATATCCGTGTTCACTGCCACCACCCCCAAGTACCGACAGATAAAAGTAATCTGGCATACCGAGCAGCCGAACTGATGGCGACGCAATTTCCTGACGCCTTTAGCAATTATGGCGGTGTAGAAATTACGATCAAAAAGCAAATTCCGGTTGCTGCTGGGTTGGCTGGAGGTTCGACGAATGCCGCAGCAGTATTGGTGGGGATAGATTTACTCTGGCATCTGGGGTTAACTCAGTCAGAATTAGAGGAACTGGGTGCTACTCTCGGTTCAGATGTGCCCTTTTGTATTGCTGGGGGAACAGCGATCGCTACAGGTAGAGGTGAACAACTTGCTCCCCTGCCAAATTTAGCGCCCATACATCTAGTATTGGCGAAATACCGCAGCTTGGAAGTTTCCACACCATGGGCGTACAAAACCTATCGGCAGCAGTTTGGTAGTACTTATATTAGAGATAGCGACAATTTGGCAGCCCGTGCCAGTGCAGTCCATTCAGGCGCGATTGTCAAAGCAATCCTCAATCAAGATGCGGCAGAAATCTCCCAAAAACTACACAATGATTTAGAGCGGGTGGTGTTGCCAGCTTATCCCCAAGTCTTGCAACTACGGGAATTATTTGCCACTCAACCAGGGGTTTTGGGAACAATGATGTCTGGTTCTGGTCCGACAGTATTTGCGATCGCCCAATCTCTACAACTTGCAGAAGCAATTAAGCTAAACGTGCGACAGGCAATTCCTGACGAGGATTTAGAATTGTTTGTGACGCGGACGACTACACATGGAATTCAAATAGTACCAATCTAAAATCCTATGAGTGAACCGAATATCACCCCACAAACAGATACTTCCGGACAAGTACCACCAACTCCATTACGCTGTGTAACTGGGGCAGCATTTTCCGGAGGGCTAGGATATGCCATGTATACTCTAATGATTGCGATCGCCACGACTTTTGCCACCAAACCAATCCGTTCAGATAACCCAATGGTGGTGAATATTGGCTCGGCGGTGCGTACCCTAGTTGTAGGCGTAGTCGCCTTAGGAACTGGCATATTTGGTCTAGTGGCTGTTGGTTTGTTAGCCTTGGCGGTGCAATTGTTAGTGCAACAGTTACAAAAGCCTAAGAGTAGCGAAAATTAACCTTGGCTTAAAGGTACAGGGTTGACTATTGGAGGGCGACTTTTGAGCAATTGCAGCCTGGGACTATTGGCAGCCTGAAGCAATTGTTGTTGCTTTCGCCAAATTTTTGGAGATAGCCCGTGGTGTTGACGAAACTGGCGGGAGAAATGACAGGCATTTTGATAACCTAGTTTTGTCGCAATTTGCTCAATGGTCTTGTTAGTATCTTTGAGTAAGGGGCGTGCTGCTGCCATCCGGCGCTTAACAATCCAGTTATTCACCGTATTTCCCGTTAGCTTGGCTACTTGGGTAGTCAAGTAAGCCGATGAATAACCCACAGCCTCAGCCACATCAGACAAAGTTATTCCTTGGTGAAAATGAGCTTCAATGAAGTCGAAAACTTCTTTGAGGTGAGCAACTGATGGAAAGATTAACTCCGGTGTTACCGATGAGGGTAGTGATTCCGAGGCTGGATGAGAATTAGTCGCGTACAAGTACCTGATCAGAGATTGCTTTTCTAATCGGATAGCGATCGCTCTGAGCAACTCATCTACAGTAGCGGGTTTGGTAAGATAGTCATCTGCTCCCAACTCCATACCTTTGCGAATAGCTGCCTTATCATAGCTGCCAGTGAGGAAAATAAAAGGAATAATTGCTGTTAGAGGATCTTGGCGCAGTATATTCAGAACGCTGTAACCATCCAAATCCGGCATCAGAATATCGCAAATCACCAAATCAGGTAAGTGCACCTGTGCTTGCTGTATACCAACCAGACCATTTTCGGCGCTTATTGTGTCAAAACCTTCAGCCTCAAGACCGTCTAAGAAGAGATTGCGGGTAACAGCATCATCTTCAATTACGAGAATTTTTTTCGACGATTCGTGCATCATTTTTCTACCACTATAGTTTTTGGCTTTTAATGATTACCAAAGTCTGTGCCGAGTATTAATTAGAAACATCACTTAATGCCCAGATTTTGGATGTGAGGATTTTTTCATATGTGAAACTAGGGGCTAGGATCATTTTTAGAATTTATCTTCTTAATCCAAAATCCAAAATCCAAAATCTAAAATCTAAAATCTAAAATCTAAAATCTAAAATCTAAAATCTAAAATTCGATAATGAGCATGGCCATAGTTGTGACAACTCAAGTCTCAGAACCAGTAAAAGGTAATTTGACTGATGGCAGCATTACAGTAAACGTAGTGCCGACACCAACTTCACTGACCACCATAATTTGACCACCATGTAAGTCGACAAGATTTTTGACAATTGATAGTCCTAGTCCAGTACCGGGGATATGAGCAATATTGCTGCCCCGATAAAATGGCTCAAATAGTCTTTGTTGATCTACTGGGGGAATGCCAATACCCGTATCTTTCACCTGGAAAATTATTTTCCCATCCTCACAAGCAAGTTTTAACTCAATCACACTGCCTAGGGGAGAATACTTAATTGCATTGTCGAGTAAGTTATTCAAAATCGGCTCCAGCAGTTTTTTATCGATCGAGGCTATTAAACAGTTACCTAGATTGACAAATTTGATAAAGTTATGGCTAGTGCTCATCCGCATTTGTGCCAATAAATCATCACAGAACTGCACCAAATCGAGCGGTTTTGGCTCAAAGTTGAGTTTTATTGCTTCTGCCTTCGCCAAAAATAGAATATCATCTAACATCTGACTGAGTTGTTCAACAGCAGTTTGAATGTGGTCTAGTAATGGTTTTATTTTATCCTCAGTCCATTCATCGATATGCCGTTTAAGTAAGCTATTAGAAAAGGAAACAATATTTAGCGGCGTGCGGAATTGATGGCAGACCGTAGAAACAAAATTGGCTCTGAGTTCACTATCACTTTTGTCTCGCGCAAAAGCACAGCTAAACTCTCTACCTTGGTCTTTTACATAGGTAATGGCTATTTCCACCAAAAATATTCGCCCTCCCTTTGTTCGACAGCGAGATTTAAAGGTGAGAGAATTTCGTGTTTTACTGGTTACTAGAACTCTCCATTTCTCTGACCAATCCTGTAGCGAAAAGTCTATATCTATGTCAGCCAAGGTCATAGAAAGTAATTCTTCACGGGAGTATTTTGTCATCTGACAAGTAGCATCATTGACATAAATAAACCGCGCATTTTCTTCTAAGCAGAAGGCAGAATCTACAGCTTGATTGATCAGAAAATCAGCAAATGTCAACTCTACGTCTGGCTGCTGTGCCAATTGAGAGTTGGATTGAACTAACGTATAGTCGCCAGAATTCATATCCCTACTCACTCCTGATAATTATTGGGCACTATAGCCATTATTGAGATGATAATCACAACTGCTTAAAATCATTATTGTGCTATTACATAAAAAATCTAAGTAGATTTAATCGGATTTCAATAAAACTGATTCTACCAATAAAGAATGAATAGTTTCACTTTGGTTGCATAGAAAAAGAATTGGTATTACTTTCTCGATTTAAGCAGTTTTTATAGATATAAAAATCTAGCATAAACCAATTTAATCTTTGAGACAATAAGGGTTTACCCCTAAGTTTTTAGGCAGGTGATATATTTTCTTGAACCCACTTTCACACCAGTATTATTAACACTTTGATAACTTGAGAAAATATGCCAATTTTAGCTGTGATTTATTTTCTACTAGGAAGTTATCTCCGTATATTTACTGCCTAGTCTTATCTAGCTTCTGTTCCAGTACATTGCTAATAAGCTTTTAAAGCTAATACAGTCAAGAGAATCGATATTCTTCAAACTCAAATACACATTTAAATCATTTTGTCAATTCTAATTTAGATGCATTATCCCGCTGATTCCTGGCTGATATGGGCAAATTGTGTTTCATCAACTTAACTTCGCTGAATTTCCTCATTCAGGGATTTAACTATAGAAGGATATGCAGAGGCATCCGTCAAAAGAAATACAAATTTTTAGGTAATAACTTGCATAAAACTAAACAATCTGCCAAAAGAAATAGAAAATGTTAAGAACCTATGTATCCAGTAACACCAAAGCTTGAATTTAGGAATATTTGGACTCAAAGCCAATACTGGCAGAATTAAGTATTTTATGTCACCTTTACTTAGATGATTTATCCCAGACAATTTCTCACTTTTTTCTCAAGCAACTGTCCCTAGATAGAGATTTATCCGTTAAACTCAATGAGTTGCGTAATTAGTGCGACAAAAGTAATAAAAATTACAATTATGATCCAGAATTTGTTATTGCCAATGTGGCATCATCTTCTATAGGTTCTATAGGTTGTTTGCTTGAAGCAAACACTTAATTATTTTCTGCTATCCAAAAATATCTGCGTTACCCTAAAGATTTTTCTTAGTAGGATGTCACGCTTCACTGGCTACAACATCGGGGGAGGCTCTGGGAGTGTAAGCGTTCAGCCGGAAAAGTCTAACAGCGAAAGAATAGGCATATCTATCAAAAAATAGTTCATGTATCCGCTGCTGAAGTTTGAGTAGGCTTAACGAAGAAGCTGCTTCTGCAATACGGTTAATCTGTATGGGTGGGCTTAACTAGATCTCTATTAGGCAGACGAAAATGCTGCACTAGCTAGTTAAACCTGCCCCTACTTTCAAGATAAACAAACATAAACCAGGAATAATTCTTTAAGAAAGTCTATGTACAAGCAGATGTTTGTCTAAGCAGTGTCTTGTGCTTATTGAGCTGTGCCATAGTACAAAACTTTTCTTTTGGTTAAATCAAAGAAAGGGGAAACTCTGCGAGACATCAACTGATTTTAATTTACTAGAGAGGAGTGCATGCTATGAATCAAAACATTACTGGTTATAATCCACAAATCGGTAAAAAAATTAATACTGAACAAATAGAACAGATTGTCAAAGCAATTATCGCTGGTAAGTACTCCTGGGCATGTGTTTTAATCCTTCGTTTTGGTGGTTATAACCCTATGGACTATATACCATATCGCACCTACATCCGAGTTATCAAAAGTAACTGCCTAGTTGATAGTTCAAAGTTAAATAAAACTGATACCAAAAATATCGAAATGTTTGACATCGAATCAAACTGGATTCGTTTCTAATAATCTGATTAGTTGATGCTATCTCCTGGCAAGTTGCTCACAAAGTTCCATGAGGAAAGAATGAAGGATGAAGTTTCATAATTCATAATTCATAATTCATAATTCATAATTCGTCCCCATCCCTAGTAGCTTATGACTTACCCAGTTACTATCCCTAATGCCAGTCTGCAACCCCTTTTTAAAGAGATTTTGTGGCAGAAAAAGCAAGAAGTTGCACAAATACAGCAAGAGATGTCTTTGGCTTCTTTGCAACGCCAGTTAACTGCTGCCCCGACTGTAAGAGATTTCTTCACCGCTTTGCAGCAGAGTCCTAATAAACCCAGCCTGATTGCAGAGGTCAAAAAAGCATCACCAAATCAAGGAATTATTAGGGCTGACTTTGACCCAATAGCGATCGCACAAGCTTATGATCGTGGTGGCGCGACTTGTATATCTGTAGTTACTGACCAGAAATTCTTTCAGGGTGGTTTTGAGCATCTGCGTGCTATTCGCCATCGGGTGGCATTACCCCTACTATGCAAAGATTTTATCCTTGATCCGTGCCAAATTTATTTAGCACGGGCTGCGGGGGCAGATGCGGTGTTGCTAATCGCCGCTATTCTCACAGACCGGGAGATCCAGAACTTTTTGCGTGTGATTCACTATTTGGGGATGAATGCGCTGATAGAAGTTCATAGCTTGGCTGAAATGGATCGGTTGTTCAAAATGGATGATGTACGCTTAATATCAATTAATAATCGCAATCTTGGAGACTTTAGCATTGATATTAGCATCACTCAGCAATTGATGGCAGCTAGGCGATCGCAACTAAAAAACTTGGGTATTCTCGTCACCACTGAATCAGGGCTGTATACACCTACTGATTTATCGCTAATGGCAGAAGCTGGTATTAATGCAGTGCTGATGGGAGAACCTTTACTGCAACAACAGGATTTAGCACAGGCTGTGCGTAGTTTGCTAAAACCTGATTCCCCAGAGTTTTTAAAGAACGGAATCAAGGCAATTTAGTTCTGGATAGGGAATGTAGGGTACCTTTGTCCTCAAACTGATCCCACCTCTTCCAAGGGTGGGATTTCCTCTTGGGTAGACTTAAAATTTGAGGATTTCGCGGTCATAATTTTCGGGTAGGGGTTCTATTTCCCAGACTATGCCTTCCCCAGGTTCTAAAGCAACTTCGATAAAAAGTGCTTCTACGGCTGTGGTGGCTATAGCTTCGTTGTTAGGGAAGGGTTGTAAATCTTCGGTGAGTAGTCTGAGTTTAAAACCACCAGGAATCGCTGCACCTACGGTGACGTGACGCAATTCAAAGCGCCAAACTCCCGCTTCTGGTTCTGCTTGTGGTGTAATCAGCATTTCGTACAATTGACCTGCGATCTCAATTTGGCGAAACAGGGGATGTTGTATTTGCACTTCGGATACACTCCGCGCCCCAGCAGCGGTTTGTTGCAAATTTAAACGTCCCCAACCGACAGTTTCTGCAACTAGAGAAACACCGCTTTGCAACCATTGCATCACTGACCATTGTTCTGGGAGTCCTAAGCGTCGTTGATATAAGCTTTGTCGCCAACCGCCATGTGCGACTAAACCGAACCATAATGCCCAAGGGATCTCTAGACGAGGTGTGATGATTTCTGGATTTCCCAGACGGGTAATTAGGTTTTCTGCTTGTGGTTGTAGTAGGGGTGGTAATTGTTCAATAGTGCTACGTGTGGCGGCGTCTGGGCAAAGTTGTAAGGACACGGTTAACACATTAATGTCGTTGATCATGTCACTAGCATCTAGGGAATAAGTGCGATCGCTAGGATCATAACTACCTTGTGTCTTTAGTTGTGCATGGGTGCAGTAACCCCAAACCCTGACATAGCCCTCATCAGGTTCTACTTGCACCGCTAAATAATAATCACCCGCCCAACTGGGAATATCTACCCATTCTTGGGGTACGCGCAATTCGCTCAAGTCAATGTCCTCACTAGGAACCAAGATCAATCGAGTTGCATCCAATATCAGAGCCGTTCCATTTACCAGTTCCCAAAAACTGGCTAAAGCAGTAGTACTTGGCCAGACCTGTACTTGCGGCGCTAACTCCTCTTGCAACCACGGCAAAACCGCACCCAGGCAAAGTTGATTAATATAAGCTTGATAGCGAGAATGTGGCTGAGAAAAAGCTTGATTTTGGCTGATGGTGGGGATTTCTAAAATTAGATCAGTAGGGTTAGCAAAAGTAAATAAGGTCATGGCAGGAAAGGAAGGGGAACATTTAAAATTCAAAATTCAAAATTCAAAACTGTTTCCTACGGATATTGAAACTCCGACTGAAACAGTTTTGTACATATAGAGGTACCTGGGGTTCCTGTGGGGTAGGGGTATTTGACCCTAATATCCTGATGAAAATCTGTTTTCCCATAGTCCTAGCGAGGAGATAGACTATAGTAACTTTTCAGCCATTCCTCCATCACTGTACTAATGCTTTTGAGTAGGTCTGAGGTGACGGAAATATGCAGCGTGTCTCGACTCCAGTTGGCCAAAGACCGGAGTAATGTTTCTTGAGCCTTTTTCAAGCGCCGGGAGACAGTATACTGCTGCATCTGTAGTTGTTTGGCGATTTTGTCTTGAGTTAGCTCCTGAGAGTAGTATAGTTGCAAAATTTGCTGTAATTGCGGCTCTAGTTGGGCGATCGCCGCCATTAAAATTTGGTTAATCTCAGTTTGCTGAGAAGTTCTAGTTTGTGCTTCTTCTTGGGCAATGATTTCATTAACTAGGGATTCCTCTGTTCCCGGTAGATTATCCATCCACTCTAAGGAATCATCCGCGCCAATGTGGGTATTGAGAGAAGCTTGGGTGGGATAAAGATACTTGCGTACAGCTTTGGCAGCATTTAGCAGCCACTTTTCTAAAATTTGGGGGTTGACTTGCTGACTGCTTTGTGTGTTATGAGCTTTAGCGATCGCCTCCCAAATCTGATGATCTGGGCGCGAAAGTTGGCGAGAAGTACCAGTTGACGTTGGGATATAAAGGGTTTTAAAGCAGTTCCAAGCAAGGACGTAAGCATTAATTTCCCCTGGAGATAAACCCACAGTTTGCAAAGACTCTACCAACCGCTTTTTTGTGATCTTTCGCAACAGTCCCCAATCTGTACAGATATCAACTTCGTGGCGTTGTCGCAAAGTTTCGCGAATCACACCACCAAAGATGGCGCTAGCGTAGCTTTTCAGGCTAAACCCTTGATTGGGGTTAAAGTTTTTGAGGATTTTTTCAACTTTAGCGATCGCCATCTGAAAACAGTCTGATAATTGGTATTGAGTACTAGCGAAACTAATAACAGTTTTTTGTGATACCCAATAGCAGGTTTCTTGTAAGTAAGCAGTCAGATGTTCCTGAGCCAGGCACTGAGTTTCTGCCACCTGCCAAAACTTATACCAATATAACACCCAAAAGTATTCAGAAGTTTCTTGTGGGGTGCGGTTCATACAACTTTGGATACTACGACGCAATCTAGATTCCGTCGCCCAATTACTGAAGCGATCTCCAGCAAATTGTACAAAAGTTGAAAAGATTTCAATGATAGTTTGCCGGGGGTGCATAAAAAATTAACAGCCTATCTATAGAAGAAGAGAAGGCATTTATGACGCCTCCACAAACTTTACTACATAGAAAGATTATTATGTTTCGCCTAACAATCAAATCTCTGGCAATTGGTAGTATGCTTACCCTAACTGCTGCCACTAGTGTTTTTGCCCAAGTCCCAAAATTCCAAAATTTGCAACTAGTTCAAGCACCAAGCTTTAGTTGTGGAACTCATGTTCGTACCTACATTGTTAAACCCCTAGATAAGCGTGCTGGATTGGGGATTCGCTGCGTTAAATTTAGTGAAGGTAAACCAGGAACTACCATTCCTCGACTAGCATGGTATGGTGAAGGCAATTGGGGTGGTGCAACTTATCGCCACATAGGCCAGGCTATATACAGAGGTTCTAATCTTGTTGGTTTCGCCTCCGATATTCATGGAAATGGCGAAAACATCAACAACAATTTTCCGGGAAATCTCCGGGTAGAAATCCTGAATTCATCAACTATTCGTGTCACTGGCGCTTGGAACGAAGAATGGCAATTAGTTAAAGCTACCAATTACAATCCTTTGCCCAGACCACAGACTTGTGGTGGATATTTTGATCAATACAAAGTTTCTGACCTGACAGGCAGTCGCCAAGGCTATGGCTTACGTTGTGTTCTCCGTGTCGGTCCTCAGAATACCACTTGGTTTGGTAACGGTAACTGGGGTGGTTCAACCTATTCCCACATAGGAACTCGTGCCTTTAATGGTTACGGTGGTAGTGATATTTGCGCTGCTGGTTTTGGCCCAATTTGCAACACATTTGGCTATGGTTCCTTGAAATTAACTCCTGTTGCCGGTGGTTTTAATGTTACAGGCGCTTGGAGTGAAAAATGGCGTTAATGGATTTTAAATACTCCTAAACAGGCGGTTCGGATGAAGCAGGTGGGGCAAATAAAGCGTCATAAATTTAACGCTACTGGGGTGGTTGTAGAAACTGACCCCTATTTCTTTGAAGGGTGGGTAGTTGATATTGCTCAAGCTACGAGAAAGTAGAGCAGGGTAGAGACCTTGCAGGCAAAGTCTCTACAAAGGTTTGAATATAAAAGTCTGTATTCCATTCACCTGAAAGCTATTGTAAATGATTCTGGGAACCCACCACTCAACAGAATCTGTAGAAAAGTTATGTTCTTAGTTTTGGGATACTCAAGGGATAAACGGGATTGAGAGTGGAAGAATTAGCTGTGAAACATTTATAATAATTTGGCGAGCACATTCAGGTTAAATTTATTCTTTCTTTGTAGAATTCCAGATGCGGAAAAGACCCACAATCATCTGCCTAACCAAAATTTATCACTGCACCGGCAAGTGAATCCACACATGAATTACTTGTCAGGCACCAGTCAAGAAGAGGGAATAGTGCTGCAACTGGCTGATGGCAGAATTCAAGCTTATAATGCTGCTGCTGAGAGAATTCTGGGACAATCTGTGCTTGCTTCTCCCTGGCAACTCATTGATGAAACCGGTTTTCCTTTTTCTAGTGAAACTCATCCAGCTATGATTGCATTCAGAACAGGTAAGCCTTGTGTGAATGTTGTGGGTGGCATCTATAAGCCCAATGGGGAGCTAGTCTGGCTAGTGATCAACTCACAACCTCTACAGACGCCAGGAGGAACCACGCCTGAAACTGTCATCACAAGTTTCACTGACATCACCAAAACTAAGTGCCAGCAGGTTAACCAAAGGTACAACAGTGCTGAAGATGAAGAAGCTTGGGAAGTAGCACTGCGGCAGAGTCCGTACTTAATTCAACAAATTGCTGACACTATACCAGGTACGCTGTATCTCTATGACTTAGTTGGGCAGGAAAATTTTTACGTTAATCACAAAATTGCTCAACTTTGGGGCTACACCCCAGAACAGATTAAGGCAATGGGAATTGAGTTGTTTAACCAACTGATGCACCCTGATGACCTAGTTCGACTACCTAGCCATTTTGAACAATTTAAAAGATCTGGTAGTGGCGAAGTTCTGACCTTGGAGTACCGAATTCAACACGCCAATGGTGAGTGGCGCTGGTTCTGTAGCTATGAAACTGTATTTCGTAGAACAGCTGATGGACTACCGCAACAGATTCTGGGCATTGTTTTTGATATTACAGAACGCCGAGGCACAGAAGTTGCTCTGCGGCAGAGTAATGAAAGGTTTGAACTAGCAGCGGCAGCAGTTAATTGCCTGATTTACGACTGGAATGTACACGACAATACTGTAGAAAGAACTCAGGGACTAACCGAGGTTTGTGGCTATACGCTAGCAGAATCTGAGCCTACTTATCAATGGTGGCAGGAGCGCGTTCATCCTGATGATCTTCAAAAGCTTGAAGACCAGTTCATGGCTAGTATGGTGGCAGGAAATCGTTATAGTGTTGAATACCGAGTGCTTCACAAAGATGGCAGGTATGTGTGGGTAGAAGATCGGGGCTTTGCAGTGCGGGATGGCGATGGTCGGATAGTCAGGGTAGTCGGTAGTAGTCATGATATTAGCGAACGGCAAGCCGCGTTGCACGATCGCAAGCAAGCTGAAGCCGACCTAAGAGAGAGTGAAGAGCGGATTCGGCTGGCAACCACAGCGGCTGAATTGGGTATGTGGTTTTGGAATCTCACTACCGACGAGTTAGTTTTTACACAAAAGTGTAAGGATCTGTTTGGACTAGACCCAGATACCGAAATTAGCTATGAATTTTTCCTCAGTTGTCTGCATCCAGAAGACCGCCAACTCACCTACGAAGCGGCTATGCACGCTATTCAGGAAAAAGCCGAATATAACATTGAATACCGCAATATTTGGCCTGATGGTAGCATTCATTGGATTGCTGCCAGAGGTCGCATCTTTGACGATGCCGAGGGTAAGTTAGTAAAAATGATGGGTACTACCCAGGATATTACCCAGCGTAAACGGGCAGAAGAAGATTTGCGTCAGCGCGAAATGCAATTAAGGTGCTTAGTCGATGCCAATATCATTGGCATTATTTTTGCCACTCCTGACCAAATTACTGAGGCTAATGACGCTTTTCTCGACATGGTGGGCTATACTCGCGAGGAGTTAGTGGCAGGTGAGATATACAGACAACAAATTACTCCACCAGAATACGCCGGTCTCGATCAGCGGGGGCTAGAGGATCTGTTGAGTTTTGGGGTATGTACTCCCTATGAAAAGGAATACATCCGCAAGGATGGTTCCCTGATTCCCATACTCATTGGCGGTGCTTTGGTGCAGCGAGAACCAATATCTTGGGTCTGCTTTATTCTGGATCTGACTCAAATGAAGCAATTAGAGAAGACACTCAGGCAACAAGCAGAGGAACTCCAACAGGCTAATCGCCTCAAAGATGAGTTTCTGGCTATTCTCTCCCACGAATTGCGATCGCCCCTAAATCCAATTTTAGGTTGGTCAACGCTGCTCAAAACCCGCAAGTTTGATGAAGCAGCGACAATTCGTGGCTTGGAGACTATTGAACGTAACGCTAAGTTGCAGATTCAACTGATTGATGATTTGCTGGATGTGTCCCGGATTATTCGCGGTAAGCTAAGTCTGATTTTTACTCCCGTTAATTTGGTATCTGTAATTGATGCTGCATGGGAAACAGTGCAATTAACCGCCGAAGCTAAATCCATCCAAATTCACAAGCAGCTTGATTCTAATGTCGGTCAAGTGGTGGGGGATTTCTATCGCTTGCAGCAAGTGGTAGGTAATTTACTCTCAAATGCGATTAAGTTTGCTTTCTCAGATAGCTGCATAGAAGTTGGACTGTCAGTGGTGAGCGAAGAAGATTCATTGCCAAGCTATGCTCAAATCACAGTCACAGACGCTGGTATTGGCATCTCCCCCGAATTTTTGCCTTATGTATTTGAATCCTTCCGGCAAGCAGATAGCAGCACAACCAGAAAGTTTGGTGGATTGGGGTTGGGATTATCAATAGTTCGCCATTTAGTAGAGTTGCATAACGGTACTGTGGCAGTAAATAGTCTGGGAGAAGGACAGGGAGCAACGTTTACTGTGAGATTACCTCTGATGAGGAAGGAAGAAATCGAGGAGGAGAAGGGATTGGGGGCAGAATCCGAGCAGTTTAACTCCTCACTCTTGGGTGGAGTACGGTTACTGATTGTTGATGATGAAGCTGACACCCTGGAGTTTGTCAGCTTATTGCTTGAACCCTATGGAGCGATCGCAATTTTGGCAACATCAGCAACTGAAGCCTTAGGAGCATTAGCTCAGTCCCAACCTGATATTTTAATCAGTGATTTAGCAATGCCAAAAATGGACGGATACAGCCTAATTCGCCTGATTAGAGCTATGCCGCCCGAAAAAGGTGGAGAAATTCCGGCGATCGCCCTTACCGCCTACACAGGAGAGAGTATTCAACAGCAAGTCTTAGCAGCAGGTTTCCAAAAACACATTGCCAAGCCAGTGGAAGCAACTAAATTACTAACCTCGATTGTTGATTTGCTAAAGCATTAGCGGAACTGAAAAATTTTTCTACTCTGATTTGCCTTCTTCCCCTGTTTTTGCTTCCTCTTTTGGGCGTTGGGTTGCAGGAGGATAATCAATAAATTCTTGGGTTCTGGTCGTATTGGTAGTAGCGCCTTCTAATAGCTGATCCTCAGGATTTACAGATTTGTCAGCAGCAGTATCCATCCGACCTTCAGTATTAGTGTTAGGTTTATCGCCAGTGCCTTTATGGCTTGCATGACCGCTAGGCATAACTTTCACTTCACATTGGTAGAGTAAACACACCATCAGCTTAAACTCGGTGGTTATCAGGCATAAACTACCAGAAGGCTGAAATCTCAATCGGCTCAACAGTAGATAGTTGAGAAGGTAATGAGTTAATAACTCAAACCGAATCTATAGCTATTTTCAGTTGAGAGCAATACACCCAATTTGTAGGGGTACAGCAACAACGCTCTGCCCCTACCGCATATTGCACCCCATAGAGAAAGGACATAGTCAATGACTTAAAAATAATCTAACTCCCGGCGTCCTTCCAAGGCTCTAGCCAAAGTCACCTCATCGGCATATTCTAAATCTCCACCCACAGGTAAACCAAAAGCAATCCGCGTTACCTTGGTAAACGGTTTCAGTAGCTGACCGACATATAACGTTGTCGTTTCCCCTTCTACACTCGGACTAATTGCCAAAATCACTTCTTCAGGTTTTTGCTGACTTACCCGCCGCACCAAAGGCTGAATGTTCAATTGTTCCGGGCCAATACCATCCATCGGGGAAATTACCCCACCCAAAACGTGATACTTGCCTTTATACTCGCGGGTTTTCTCCAGCGCAATCAAATCACGGGAATCTTCTACCACACAGATAATTTTGTTATCCCGCTGGGGATGACGGCAGATTTCACAAATTGGGTCAGCCGATAGGTTAAAGCAGACAGTACAAAAACCCATCTGTTTTTTTGCGTCAATTATCGCTTGCGCCAAAGCCTCTACTTCTGTTTCTGGACGCTTCAAAATATGCAAAGCCAGCCGCTGGGCAGATTTGGGGCCGACTCCCGGTAGGCGTTGCAGTTGCTCAATTAACCGTGCTAAAGGGCGTGCGTAAACCGTGGCTTTGTCTCCAGTGTGTTCTCACCTTTACTATGATGCCATTTTTGGCATGTTTTGGAGTGGTGGGTTAGTTTATCAAAAGCCAAGCAGACAGAGACACACCCTACCTGCCACAGTTCGATGTTCTCAGATCTTTGTGCCCTAGTCATTATTGCAACATAAAAATAATGCAACTATTCCAGCTATTATTGATCAAATATGGCTGGCAGATCCAGAAGATGAGTCAGAAAATATAATCATTTATCATCGATTTATCTAGAGTTTCATAGTGTACACAAGTGATGATTTCCATAAAAAAATAATTATAATAAGTGCAAATATTATCAACAATGTCAAATATCTATGATGGTGAGTTACTTTCACTAACTACAAGTGAATAACTATGCTGCAAGCTAAAATTTTAAGTAGGGACACAGTAATGCTGTGCCCTTACCGTGTCTTACATCGAATTAAATCTCGATAGTTTAATAACTTGGCTGGATTTCCCGACTACGTTTGAAATAAATTACCGAAAAAATCGTAGTGATCTAGTGCTTCCAAAATGCCCCAAGCATAATGCCCTTGAGCAAAATAAATCTGTGGATAGCCCCGTAGCTTCTCGATTTCTTGACTGTAATTTCCAACCACAACTGCCAGCGTGTTTCCACCCAGCATAGATTCATCATTACCTGAAGCTCCAGCCACCAAGAACCGTTTAACAGGTAATCCCCATTTCAAAGCAACATAACGAATAGCATCTCCTTTAGAAGCCCGGAGAGGCACCAAGTCAAGATACATATTATGACTGTAAATTCCTCTGACAGGAAGCTGAAGCTGACGCAGATGGCGGATTATTTCCAAGAAGCTAGGCGATTTGGCTTCATCAACAAAGTAGCTGATCTTCAACTTGCCTTGAGTCTCTGGTGGCTGCAATTCCACACCAGGGATCTGCTTCATGGCTTGATGAATTGCCTCCGATTGCCAATGAGAGCCAATGTGTCTTTGCCAACTCGTGTCCGTCACTATCTGAGGTCCGTAGTATATTTCACTGCCTGCTGAGGTGATTAGCAAATCCGGCATTGGGAACCGCCATTCCTCCAACATACTCAAAGTACTTTCGAGACTGCGGCCGGTTGCAATACCCACTCCAGTTGTATGTCCCTCGTTACGGATTCGCTGAATCAACTGTTTTAAAGCTTCCTGGTCGCCCAATAGTGTGTTATCAATTTCGCAAACAAGGAAACGGTCAGCAGTTGGTAGGCGGTTTGTATCATGCACATTCCAGTCCGGATGCTCGGCTGCTGGAGATTCGCGAAGAGGACTGAGCAGAGATTGAATTCGTCGTTGTGGAAATTGGCGTAATTTCTGCAAATATTGCTCTACATGACTATCCCAGGAGAACTTTTGTCGGACATTACTCAGTCCGTTAATAGACCAGGATTGCCATTGTTCAGCATTTGTCAGAGTTGTTCGCAGTGCATCTTGGATATCTTTAATATTAAGAGGATCAATCAGCAGACCATTCTGGCAAGCTGCCACAATATCCCTTGGTCCGCCGTCAGCAGTAGCAATAATTGGTACACCAGATGCCGCCGCTTCAATCAGGGTCAGTCCAAATGGCTCTGTTAATGCTGGATTGATGAAGACTCCTTGTGTTTTAGCTGTCAGCCGATATAAATCGGGCACATCATCAGCATTGTGGTGTTTGGGATAAGCAATATAACCATAAAGGTCGTAGCGATCAATTAATTGCAAAATTTCCATAAACACCTGGCGTGGTCCCGATTCCATCGCCAAGATATCCTCTCGTTTTCCCAATACAAGCACTAGGTTTGCCAGGTGACGCAGTTCCGGATCTTCGCCATAAGCCTTGATCAAATTACGCACATTTTTACGCATAGCCGGACGGGAGATCGCCATGATCATTGGCTTTTGAGGATCTTTGAGAAACCGCTGCAATTCCTTTTGAATCGGTGGGTTCTGCCAATCATCGGCTGCTGGGTAGAACCGCTCCAGCGTCACACCAGGGGGAATCACCACCATTCGTTCGGGTTGATAGCGATCGTAAACGCTATACTGCTCCTCAACTTCTTGATGAGTACTCGCTACGACTAATGCTGCACTGCCAAGTGTAGTTTCTTCAGCTTCAATTCGCGTAGTAATGTGAAAGTGATCTTCAATGACATCCAGTTTAGTTCCCTGTTCTAGTAATCGTTGCTGCTTAATACGTCCGAGGGAGTGACCAGTATGCACAAGGGGAGTTCCTAACCAGCCAGCTACTCGACAGCCTACATAGCCAGCGTCCGCATAGTGCGTGTGAATAACATTTGGTATTTTTCCCACTTTGCGAATGTGTCTTAGCAATTCATCGGCAAAGGTATCTAAATGCGGCCAGAGAACTTCTTTGCGGAGGTAGCGGCGTGGGCCACAGGACAGGCGAATTATTTGGGCTTTATCTGAGAGAATCTCTACTGGTTGAGCGTAGTCTTGGCTCACTTTTGGGTCGTTCACCAAGCGAGTGACTAGGTCAACTCTTTCTACTTGTGGGTTTTTGGCTAATGTAGAGGCAAGTTCAACTACATATTTTGTTTGTCCACCTGTATCAGCATCTCGTCCTAACTCCAGATTATGTCCCCGAATTAAGCCATGAACACTGACCAGTAGAATGTACAACCCTGGACTGTGTGACATCGTGTCTTCCTTCATAATTGACCGTATAACAGGCTATATCTAACCTTTTTATACCAAATGGATCGTGACTGTTACAGGCTAGATATCTATACAGATGGAATGGAACAGTTATGCTCTCTAATACACCTTAGCAAGCATCTGAGACTCAAAAACAAAAAACGCCCTCCAATTTAGGAGAGCGTTTTTTATTCAGCTAGAGCTTCAGATTAACCGTTGATTGCAGGCGCAGTCAGAGCTACGGGAGCAACATCAGCAGCAGCCAAGTCTAGAGGGAAGTTGTGAGCGTTACGCTCGTGCATCACTTCCATACCCAGGTTAGCGCGGTTGATGACGTCAGCCCATGTACCGATGACGCGACCTTGAGAATCAATGATTGATTGGTTGAAGTTGAAACCGTTCAAGTTGAAAGCCATGGTGCTCACACCCAAAGCGGTGAACCAGATGCCGATTACAGGCCATGCTGCCAACAAGAAGTGTAGTTGACGGCTGTTGTTGAATGATGCGTATTGGAAGATTAAGCGACCGAAGTAGCCGTGGGCTGCAACGATGTTGTAGGTTTCTTCTTCTTGTCCGAACTTGTAACCGTAGTTCAAGGATTCGGTTTCGGTTGTTTCCCGAACTAAGGAAGAAGTTACGAGTGAACCGTGCATTGCTGAGAATAAGCTTCCACCGAATACACCAGCTACACCTAACATGTGGAAGGGGTGCATCAAGATGTTATGTTCAGCTTGGAACACAATCATGAAGTTGAATGTTCCAGAGATCCCCAAAGGCATACCGTCGGAGAATGAACCTTGACCAATTGGGTAGATCAAGAATACTGCTGTAGCAGATGCCAAAGGTGCAGAGTAAGCTACGCAGATCCAAGGACGCATCCCAAGCGGTAAGATAGTTCCCACTGACGACCGAGGTAGCAAGCGCATCCGATCAAGAAGTGGAAAATTACCAGTTGGTAAGGACCGCCGTTGTACAACCACTCATCTAAGGAAGCTGCTTCCCAGATTGGGTAGAAGTGTAAACCGATAGCGTTGGAGGAAGGAACAACCGCACCGGAAATGATGTTGTTTCCGTAAATCAAGGAACCTGCTACTGGCTCACGGATACCGTCGATGTCAACGGGAGGCGCAGCGATGAAGGCGATGATGAAGCAGGTGGTTGCAGCTAGTAGGGTAGGAATCATCAACACGCCGAACCAACCGATATAAATCCGGTTTTCGGTGCTGGTGATCCACTCGCAAAAGCGATCCCATACGTTGGCGCTGGAGCGCTGTTGTAAGGTTGTGGTCATTTTTTTATGAGTGCTTTGTTTTATGAATGTTGATAGGTGGTTTTGCCTATCTGTATACAACCATAACGGCTTAACTGAGATTTGTAAATATATCTTAATACAGATTTAATTATAGCAATTATGAGTTTTACTAATATGTTATGGATGTGACGCACAGAAGGCTAGTTTTTGTACGTCACTGTTGATTTGCTCAACCAGGAGGCCAGGCTAGATGCCGTCCTCCCAGGATATGTAGATGTAAGTGGTAAACAGTTTGACCACCGTCAGCACCTGTATTAATGACTAGGCGATAACCGTTTTTTAGTCCAGCTTGTTCGGCAACACGCTTGGCTGTTAATAAAAGATGCCCCAATAGAGCATGATCTTGAGATTCGGCTTCAGCTAGTTGGGGAATGGGTTTTTTGGGAATGACGAGGATGTGAACTGGTGCTTGGGGGTTGACATCTTTAAACGCCAAGGCTAAATCATCCTCATAAACAATATCTGCGGGAATTTCCCGACGAATGATTTTGCTGAAAATCGTATCTATGCTTGCACTCATGCTAGGTTGCCTATGTATATGCTAAAGATTTTAGGCGATGGCGTAGCCCATCGCTTCTAGCGATCGCATGGTGTACTCTCATAATTGGGGTGCGATCGCTTTTTCGTAGGGAAAAAGTTAAGCTGTTATGTAGTGAATGCGTCTAAACCTCAATGACGAAACCTGCCGATGTCAGCACCAAACGCTTAATTAGCCTCGCACCGGACAACTGGGTAAAATGGGTGACGCAAATACCTGATGTGGTTGCAGGGGAAATTCTCAACTCAGAATTCCAGTGGATTAGTCGAGAAAGTGATGTACTCATCCGCGTGGAAAGTCAAGAGTACGGAAAGTTTCTGGTTCTCAATGAATTGCAATTGCGCTATAAACCAGAAATGCCACGACGAATGCGTGCATATTCAGGATTGGCTGAGGAAAAGTATAAATTACCAACGTATCCTGTACTAATTAACATTCTGAAAACAGGTGAAGCAGAAATACCGACGCGATATGAGTCTAATCTTGCTGGGTTACAAGTTCGTCAAGATTACCGAGTGATTAACCTCTGGGAAGTAGATGTTAGAATTGCCTTAGAGCAACCTTTACCGTCTCTACTTCCTTTTGTGCCGATTCTCAAAGGTGGTGAAAATGAATCCACAATTCGGGAAGCATTGCGTTTATTGCAAGCTGATGAACAATTAAGCCAATTAGAAACGGTTCTGGCATTTTTTGCGACCTTTGTACTAGATAGCGCCTTAGTTCAGGAAATTATGAGGTGGGATATGACAGTTTTACGCGAATCACCTTGGTATGAAGAAATACTGCAAAGGGGTAAAAAAGAGGAAAGACTCTCAAGTATTGAGCTATCTTTAGAAGTTAAATTTGGCAATGAAGGATTAAAGTTCATGCCTACAATTTCTGAAATATCCGATCTTGAAACACTAAAAACAATACAACGCTCAATTCTCACAGTTGAAACTCTAGAGGAATTAAGACTTGTAATGGAAAACTTGTAAGAGTTAATCGTTGAGTAGTTAATTTATTGTTAGCAGTATTGGGGCAAAGGTATCTGAATTTGACATTGATTTTACCTAATTCTGAATCTCGCCGCCTATCTGTTTAACGTTGACCGTTTGAGCATCCACAATTCCCCCTGCAAATTGGGAATTGGGTTGATAATAGATAGAAAGTTTTCCTGAATTTTCTGCTAGTTGTTTATTTTGTTGATTAATTGTAGAAAATAGCTGATTAATAAATTTATCTTTATCCTCAATTCTGGCTTGATATTGTGCCTCTAATGCTTTATGTGCAAATTCATAGCCTTGCATGAAATCACCATGAATCTTTGTCTTGTCAGCATCAGGTGAAGCATTAATTCTAACTACAATAACTCCATCGCCTTTCTTTTCAATGATATTAACATCTAATTGAGCGCCTTGATTTTCAATTTCTATTTTCTTAAAGGAGTAGGCGAAAGCATCCCAGTCTATACCATTACGGAAAATTAAATCAATGGTTTCTAAAGATTTTTGAAAAAGTTTGGTGAATTCTCCTGGTGCAAATTTACCGCTACTAGGACGGCGTTCTTGTTGATTTTCTCGAAGATAAATGTATTCACAAATTACATTATCTAATTCTGTATTGCTGTTAGTGTGCCAGTCTTCTATACAAGCTCCTGTAAGGGTCGCACGGGTAAAATTTGTTTCTAGAGCTTGAATTCTTGTGAAGTCAGCCCCACTGAGGTTAGCCCTACTCAGGTCAGCCTCTATCAGGTCAGCCCCTCTCAAGTCAGCCCCTCTCAAGTCAGCCCCTCTCAGGTCAACCCCACTGAGGTAAGCCGCTCTGAGGTAAGCCTCACTGAGGTTAACCCCACGGAGGTCAGCCCTAGTTAGGTCAGCCTCTATCAGGTAAGCCCCTCTGAGGTTAGTCCTACTTAGGTCAGCCCCTCTCAAGTAAACCCCACTGAGGGCAGCCCCACTGAGGTCAGCCCCTCTCAGATCAGCTTCTCTCAGGTCAGCCTCACTCAGGTCTGGTTCTATTTCAGGATTTTCTTCCCTCCACTCATTCCAAAATTCTACCCCTCGAATAAGTATTCGGAAGTGTTCCTGATTCGCCATTTAAGAAAAACCTCAACATAATAATTAGAAGAATACCAATACAACAATTTATTCAGCTTCTTGCCAACCTTTAATAGCACCAACAATAAAAGCACCAGCAGGGTTATCAATAGCTTTTTCAAAGGCAGCTAAACCACCTTCTGTAATTGCTCTGATTGCTCGTTTTTTTAGATTTGGATTACCTTCAATGTGCTTGATGGCTTCTGCTGCTACTATCAATTGCTCTGATGTTGTGGTGGTTGGGTAAGTCTGCTCTAATTGATTGAGGAGTTGTTGAATCTCTGCTGCTGCTTCTGCTAGATTTTGTTTTTGCTCAGGTGTGATGGTGATATTGCCGCCTATTTGATGTGCTGTCACTGTTTCAGCACTTATCACACCACCAGTAATGTAAGCGCCTTTGAGGTCAAAACTAGAAGTTTTACTGTTTGTGCTTGGCTGGTTTTCGTTATCTTGCATATTATTCATAGTATTTACTTGTTCTGCCTAGCTCATGCTACCACTACAATCAACATTCCACTAACCGAAGGCTCCGGAATAACTTGACATTTATCGCGGCAGAACATCATCGAGACGCAGTTGAAGCGAGGGTAAAAGAGGAGATTTAATAAATTCGCCTAGACGATATTGTTGTTGGCTGTAGTCTTCTCCAATTAGTTGACAAACTGTAAATGTGGGTTGTTTTGGTTTACCAATAAAAACAACGCCACCCAGTCCCCGATAATCGACAATCCAATATTCGGAAATTCCTAACAAGGCGTATTCTTCAACTTTACGGGCATAATCAGTTTCCCAGTTGGTGCTGACCACTTCAACTACTAATTTAATTGATTGTCCTAAAGCAATGACTGGTTCATGTTCCCAAAAAGGTTCATGGTGAAGCACCGTTTCATCTAATACTATAATATCAGGACGGCGGGCTGTGGCTGTCTCTGGGAAAGGACGGATAAGACAGGTGCGAGGAATAAACCAGGGGAGTTGGGCGGTAGTAATGGCAATACCTAGTTGGGTTGCCAGTTTACCACCGACGGTTTCATGGGGGCCAGTTGGTTCCATGTCAATCAATTCTCCGTCTGCAAGTTCATAGCGGGGGTTGTTACCATATTGGACGAGGAATTCTTCAAAGGTTAATGGTTTTGTTAATGCTTGAACCATAAGTCACCTACATCTTTAGCTGCTATTATTTTAGCTTGATGTTTTCCTTATTTTCTGATTATTAACAGTCTTATTGCGTGATTTCACTCATGCAAATGTACCTAGCCATCTGCTAGAGATTTTAAAGGTTCCCTGTATATATTTAAGCAATGCTGGCTAGAGTCTGGAGTGCATCAATTGTTGGCATCGATGCCGTTAAGGTAGGGGTAGAAGTCGATGTTTCTGGGGGTTTACCGGGAATTGTGATTTTAGGTTTGCCAGATTCAGCGGTTCAGGAATCAAAGGAGAGGGTAAAAGCAACGCTGAAGAATGCGGGTTTTGCTTTTCCGATTCGCAAGATTGTGATTAACTTAACTCCGGCAGATTTACGGAAGGAAGGGCCGGCTTTTGATTTGCCGATTAGTGTGGGAATTTTAGCGGCTTCTGAGCAAGTTAGCGCTGATTTGTTGGGGGATTATTTATTCTTGGGTGAAGTTTCCCTTGATGGGAGTTTACGTCCTGTTGCTGGTGTGCTTCCTATCGCTGCAACGGCTCAAAAGATGGGAATTGCTGGGTTAGTTGTGCCGATGGATAATGCTCAAGAAGCTGCGGTGGTGGAAGGATTGGCTGTTTATGGTTGCAACAATATTGCTGATGTGGTGAATTTTTTGAATCATCCGGGGCGTTACAAACCTGTGCAAATTGATGACAATGTAGATAAGTTGCAGGGAACGTCTCTAAATCATTTGGCAGATTTGCAAGATGTGAAAGGACAGGCTCATGGACGACGTGCTTTAGAAATTGCGGCGGCTGGTGGACATAATTTAATTTTTGTCGGGCCGCCTGGTAGTGGTAAAACTATGTTAGCGCGGCGTTTACCGGGGATTTTGCCGCCGTTGTCTTTTGCTGAGTCTTTGGAGGTGACGCGGATTCACTCGGTGGCTGGGTTGCTAAAGAATCGCGGCTCGTTGGTGCGCGATCGCCCTTTTCGCAGTCCCCACCACTCAGCATCTGGGCCTTCTCTCGTTGGTGGCGGTAGTTTCCCCCGTCCTGGAGAGATATCTTTATCCCACTTTGGTATTTTATTCATGGATGAGTTGACAGAATTCAAAAGAGATGTCTTAGAATTTTTGCGTCAACCGTTGGAAGATGGGTTTGTAACGATTTCCCGGACTAGACAATCGGTGACGTTTCCGGCTCAGTTTACTTTGGTGGCGAGTACCAATCCCTGTCCTTGCGGTTACTATGGCGATACTATCCAAGCGTGTACCTGTTCACCGCGTCAACGTGAGCAATATTGGGCAAAGTTATCTGGGCCGTTGATGGATAGAATCGATCTGCAAGTGGCGGTAAATCGCTTAAAACCAGAGGAAATTACTCAACAACCGACGGGAGAAGCATCAACATCAGTCAGGGAAAGAGTGCAACAAGCACGCGATCGCGCAATTACCCGCTTTCAAGCAGAAACAAATCTGCGTTGTAATGCCCAAATCCAGAGTCGTCATCTCCAGAAATGGTGCAAACTAGATGATGCCAGCCGGAATTTATTAGAAGCTGCAATTAGAAAACTAGGGTTATCGGCCAGAGCAAGCGATCGCATTCTCAAAGTAGCCCGAACCATTGCAGATTTGGCGGGAGATGATGACCTGAAACCCCAGCACGTAGCAGAAGCGATTCAGTATCGCACAATTGACAGAATGCAATAGGTAATGGGTAATAGGTGATAGGTAATAGGCAAGGGGTAATAGGTCATAAGGCAATAGGCAATAGGCGATGGACAAGAGAGTTTTAGCTATGTGCATCCGTTTTTACATAGTTATCTTTACCTATGCCTTTTTACTAGAGATACTTGTTATTGCTGGTAAATCACCTCTAATAATTCACTCGCTTGTACTAGAGATGGCAAAACTCGGTAAGCAAAACTTTTTATTTCCGGAGATGGCTGTTCTATATCTGGAACCATAATAGTACGCATCCCAGCTTTAAAAGCTGCTTCCACACCTACACATGAATCTTCAAAAACCACACATTGCGGGGGCATAATATTGATTCTATGACTAACTTCCAGAAAAATATCTGGGGCGGGTTTGCCTGCTGCAACATCTGCACTGGTGACAATTGTCGTGAAATATTGGTAAATACCAGCGTCGATTAAACGGCGGATGGTTCTGGTGCGAGATGTACCAGTTGCCAATGCTATGACTACTTCTAAATCACTCAGTTGCTGGAGTAAATCTAAAACACCTGCTTTTATGGGCAGACCTGCTTGTATTTCTCGCTCATCACCAATTTTAATGCGTTGGGCTGTTACAGACTCAAAAGGGAAGCTGTCTCCATATATTTTTTTAAAGATTTTTTCCCGCCAAGATAAGTCTCTACCAACAAATTTGTGGTATAAATCATCGCCAAAGTTGTAGCCATGACTTTCTACGGCCTGTTTCCAAGCCCACCTTGCAATGCTTTCGGTATCAAAAAGCAGACCATCCATATCAAAAATTGCGGCTAGGAAAGCTTGCGACACATTAAGTCCTTCAATTAACGCTTGACAACATTCAAATATATCAGTAGAGATGAAAATTCTTGCCTCTAAAATGTAGTATTTCTCTAAAATGATGGCTCACAAATCTATGACTGCTAAACGCTTCTATTACATTGGCTTTGGGCTAGAGGATCTGGGTTCAGCACCACCGAAGATTGCTTTATTATCTGGAGATCCGCAACGGGCCTGTTTAATAGCCGAAACTTATTTGCAGGATGTGCAGTTGTTGTCGGAGACTCAATAGCTATGTAGGATGTTTACCCAATGGTCGCCGGGTTTTATCTGCTACTAGTAGTATGGGTGCGCCTTCTCACTCGTATTGTAGTGAATGAGTTGGTACAAGTGGGCATCCAGCAAATTATTCGCATTGGGACTTGTGGATCTATTCAATCCCATGTACCAGTTGGTAGCATTGTTATTAGTAGTGGGGCATTATGTCGTCAAGGTGCGGCTCAAGATATTGAGCCTGTAGAGTATCCAGCCGTTGCCGATCCTTTTCTCACCGTGGCCTTAGTGAAAGCAGCACGAGAATTAAAGGTTGAGCATTATTTGGGGATTACGGCGTCGGTAGATACCTTTTACGAAGAACAGGAACGCAAGAGTTCAGCGAATCCCAATTTAATGCGATCGCCTCCGGCGGGCGCTTTGTGGCATCACCGAAGAATATCGACGGTTAAATATTTTGAACTACGAAATGGAATGGGGCACGCTGTTTAAAATGGCGGGTGTTGATAATTTTGCTGCTGCTGCTGTTTGTGGGGTGGTAGCTCAACGCACCATTGCAGAAAATTTCATCTTACCTCAGAGGTATCTTGCTATCCAAAATGCGATTGCTACTGCTATAAATGCCACAAAATATTTGGAATAATCTGCAAAATCACGAATTTATTAACTTGATTAATTTTGTAAAGATTCATTTTCGGGTAAATATTTTTATCTGCACTTTATCTAATCTTTAATTAATTAATATTAAATTACAGGTAATATGTTCTAGATTAGATTTGGTCTGATTTTATGAGGACGATTTAAGACCAGTCAAAAAGTATAAAAAGTATCAAACGTTAATCCTAAATGCATTTAGAAAAGGATTGCTTAAGTAGTCGCTAATTGTTTATCGCTTCAGCAACCATCGAATGTAAGGATTGTAGATTTGGGATTTTGGCAAAGTTGAGACTGCGAGGGCTGCTGGATCATTTTTAGGGTTTTTCTTCTTAATCGAAAATCTAAAATTCGGTCAGGGGCATCTGGTAAAAAACTTATTTAAGACAATTCGGAGAAGTAGTTAACATGAATGATGCCTTGAGGCGTTGGATGATGACCGGTAACTTAGTTTTGATGGCAGTCATACCAACGCTGACCTTTTTATCATTGTCGTATCGAGTCACAGCTAAAGACCCAGGAGTATGTTTCATGGTGACATCCTCTGGTAAAACTATTAGTTTGGGTATGCTTTGCGGTACAACTATGCCAAATAGCGAAATTGCCCGGATTCCTAAGGTTACAAAGATCCGAAATGGTGAAATTGCTCGGATTCCCATCAAACGCCGCATTGGCAAGACGCCTGTAATTGAAGTCACCTTTAATAACAAACAAAGCTTTGAGATGATTTTAGATACAGGTGCTAACGGCACTCTGATTACTCGCAAAATGGCAAATACTCTCAAAGTCAAGGCTACAGGTAAGATGCAAGCCCTAATTGCTGATGGCAGCAAAGTCGAATTCCTCACTGGACAAATAAAATCGATGGCGGTTGGTGCTGTTGTCGCCAAAAATCTGAAAGTTGCGATCGCCCCAAAAGCAGGTATTGGATTATTGGGGCACGATTTTTTTGGTAACTACGATATTAAGCTTTTGGAAAAAGAGGTGGAATTTCAGCGCCGCTAGTCCAGAAATTCTGCCAAATTGGGTACATCTACCCAGCTTGCTGTTTTATGAGATTCATGGGATAAATCCATCAACAACTGGGAATAAACTCCTTCGCGCAGGGATGGTGTAATTTCCTGGTGAGTTTCGATTCCCTGCACCCATTGATCGACAACGCGGATAAATGCAGAAATTCGTCCATCAGCATAATTTTGCGGAAACAGTAACTCCTGGGGGATTTCGATTTCCGTCAGGGGTTTACCAGGCTTGTTCCCCCAAACCCGAAATCCATGTATATAATCTTTTTGATTTTCACTGCCTAAAATTAACGTCCCGCGATCGCCATATACTTCTATCCAATGGGTTCTCGATGCATATACCGCTGCACTGATAGCAACTTGGCAAGGTGTACCATTTGTCAATTCCAGCGATAACATACAGGTGTCGTCTGTCTCCACTGGCTTTAATTCCCCGGTAGCTGGGTTAATTCTCGCTGGAATGGCAGTACTCAAATGGGCGTTTAATCTGCGTACTGGGCCAAATAGCCAGTGAATGTAATCAAAGGCATGGGAACCCAAAGACCCCAATGCACCACCGCCCTTATCTTGCTCAGAATACCAATTCCAAGGGCGGGAAGCATCTGCACGAGAGGAACCAAACCAATCAATTTTAATTAAGCGCAACTCACCTAGATAATCTGTTGACAACAGTTGAGCAAAAAATTGCCACCCTGGGACAAAGCGAAATTCAAAGTCTACAGCGGCTAAGACGCCTTGTTTTTTAGCTAACTGATAAAGTTCTTTGGACTC
Organism: Cylindrospermum stagnale PCC 7417; assembly: GCF_000317535.1. Taxonomy (NCBI): domain Bacteria; kingdom Bacillati; phylum Cyanobacteriota; class Cyanophyceae; order Nostocales; family Nostocaceae; genus Cylindrospermum; species Cylindrospermum stagnale. The sequence goes on along the minus strand of NC_019757.1, from coordinate 2,161,912 downwards.
AGTGGCATTTAAAGTTGTCGGTTTTTCGAGTAATAAATGTTTCCCAGCTTGCAGCACTGTTTTTGCCATTTCATCATGCAGAAATGGCGGTGTAGAGATGCTGACTGCTTGCACTGCTGGCAAAGCAACAATGTCTGCAAGGCGATCGCAGGCGTGGGGGATATGATGCGCTGCTGCTATGGCTCTAGCTTGATTAATATCTCGATGATAAACGGCAACTACCTCGGTTTGAGGATGTGCTTGAAATCCGGGAATGTGGACTTTTTGACCAAATCCGGTGCCGACAATTGCCACTCCAATCATAATATCTCCGTCTATATACTTAATTTGATTTTTACCGCAAAACTCGAATCGTCAAAGGATATCGATAATGCTCTCCATTGTATGCTTTGATGCCTGCAAAGGTCACCAGAAATAATTGTACTGACAGGATGAATAAAATAAACATCATGAACACAATTAGTAAACTATCTAAGGTGGTATTTACATGATTTGATGCCTGATTGCTAGTCACTGCAAGACCAAAACTGGTTACCATAAAAAACAAAGAGATTATGATGATAATAAAAGTATAAAACGTCAATGAGATTTGAAAGTTCAAAGCCTCTTTACCTTGAAGATCAATCCAGGGGTATTGTGCTTTTTTTAATTGCCAAATCATCAATGGTGGCAAAAGATTTACTGGTAAAAATAACGGCAAACCGAGAAAAATAAAACAACACAAGATTATCCATGCTAAAAGCGCTGAGAGATGACACAACATCGCCCATATACGCATTTGTTGTTTTGGTTTTTCTCGTTGCATGGCTTTTAATTTTCGCAGTGATTGAGGGAGTAATCCTCTATTTTACTACCAAGAATCGCCTAATGTAAGGGGAAAACTAGCGATTGCATCGGAAAAACCCATGTAACGGGGTACCTTGTAAATACGCGGGTGGCTGAAGACAGGTGACGCCCTCTAAACAACTCCGAACAAAGTCAGGAGAGGGGGAGGGCAGTTTAATTTCTGAAAAAAAATATTATTAATCGGAACATAAGCTACCTATAATAACTCTATTAGTGTAGGTAGTATAAAAGTCAAGCCATTTAATTAGATATATCTTTATTATTAAAGGATTAGATTGATGAGACAGCAGATTTGGTCTGTAACTCAAAAGTTAATTGTTAGCAGTCTACTAACACTATATTCGATGACTCCTGTACTAGCTGTACAAGACGAGCAACTAACCCGTGCGGAAGTTTACAAGCTAACGAAGATAGTCGAACTGTTGCTGCAAAATCAAACTCGACGCCCAGCAAAAGCAAAAGATGTAATAGTTCCACGAGATGCAGTTAGGACAGGCGTTAGCTCTGAAGCTCAACTTTTCTTTAACGATAAATCATTAATTCGAGTAGATCAGAGTAGCACATTTCGATTTGAACCAGGTGTGCGTCGCTTTCAACTACCAAATCGCATTGCCCTTCAGGAAATGATCTTTAAGTTGGAGAATGGCACTACTTTAATTTTAAGTCCACCAGGTAGCGTTGGCACGGAAATTGAAACGCCAGAAAGTAAAATAAGTATCCTGGCAGTACTTCCTGCTGCTAATACTAATAATTTAAGTCAAAATAACGGTGGTGCTGTACAACCGACAGCAACTAAACTCGCTCTATCTCAACCAGCAAATCAAGCCAGTGCAGTGATGGTGAGTCACAATTCAGCACGTAACATCACACAAGTTTATGCTTTGACGGATGGAGATATTAAAATCTCTGATTTGAAAGATAAAAAAATCGTTGCTTTAAAAGGTGGTCAGACAGTAGCTGTCAAAAATGGAGTGGTAGGAAATGTACAGGAATTTGACTTAAAAGGATTTTATAAAATAATCACTTTGACTGGTGGTATCGGGCCAGGACAAGAAAATTTAGTTGCTCAAGAAGCGGTTCCAGTGCAGGAAACACTCAAAGCTGTGAGAATTGAAACTTTGGCAGCATTGAGAAATCAAACGAAGAGAATAGAGGGATTTACTAAGACTTTCTTATCAGATGCTTTAAATGGTACTGAGGGAGATTTAAATCCTCGTCCCCGCGCTTCAGTTAGAATTATTAACCAGCAAGTTATCACTGGTACATTCGTCAAAACAGGAGGAAATAATGGCATGTTTATCCCTGATAATAGTTCCAACTCTCCAAAACAAATTTCTGTAGATTTTGATGAAGGTACTGTTACCATTGATGGCACAACAGGTATATCTAATAAAGCTGGTTTGAATGGTAATAATGCAAGTGGCTCAGTTATCGATGCTAATGGTCAAATAACCCAGATTCAAGTTTTTGGGGTCAACGGTGATGAACCCCAAGAGGGAATTCCCTATTATGGTAGTTTGACAACTGGGGTAGCACGCGATCGCTAATCGCTAATTTGTCCAGATATTTATGTGTGATGGGTGATGATGATCTACAACAAATTATTGTTCTTATCTGGAACAGCAGTATTTTGTTTAGCTGCACCAGCTTTGGCAGTTAATGCAAATGAGGAAAATATTCGCAATTTACAAGTAATTTACTCAGAAAAGTCGGAAAATTTAGACAACATATCTCAGAGTTATGAAGACTCTGATAGCAACGACGAGCGGTTGAACTCAGTATCACAATTATCTGATATTCAGCCTAGTGATTGGGCTTTCACGGCATTGCAATCTTTAGTTGAACGTTATGGTGTAATTGCTGGTTATGGCGATGGAACATTTAAAGGCAACCGTCCCTTAACTCGCTATGAATTCGCCGCAGGTTTACAGGCAGCATTAGATAAAATTAATCAATTAGTTGCGGCAGGTTTAACAGAGCAAGTTAAAAAAGCTGACTTGGAAACATTACAAAAACTCCAAACAGAATTTGCAACCGAATTAACAAATTTAACAGGGAGAATTGCCGACTTAGAAGCGCGTAATGCCAATTTAACAGCCCAACAATTTTCGACTACTGTCGGTTTGGGTGGACAAGTAATCTTAGGTTTAGCAACGGGTTCTGGTGGTAAGCCTCCAGGTAAAGGAGAAGCTAACACAATTTTGACTCAACTCACACAATTGCAACTGGTGTCTTCTTTCAATGGTAAAGACCGTTTTCGCATTGGGTTGGTAACGGGGAATAGTGCGGGAGATAGCTTTGGTAATCCTGAAGCTTTTAACACCAATATGGCTAGGCTAGCTTGGCAGGCAGATTACGAAAATCAGGTAAAATTGGATTCTTTAGAATATCGAGTTGCTGGATTAGGCGATCGCGTTGTTTTCACTTTCAAACCTGTAGGATTCAGTTTAGGCAGTGTTCTCAGCGTTAACTCACCCTACGCTGACGCTGGAGGAGGGGCTATTTCTCTCTTTGCTGGTTCATCTCCCCTTTTCAAAATTGGCAGTCTTGATGCTGGTTTAGGCTTTGATTGGTTGCTTTCTGATACAGTTCGCTTGCAATTTGCCTATGGTACTAGAAATACTAATGATAGTAACCAAGGTTTATTTAGTACAGATCATAGTGCTTTGGGAGTGCAATTATTATATAAGCCAACTTCTTCTTTAATTACTGGTTTAACTTATATAAATGCCTATGCGAAAGATGGTCAATTAGATACTGGCACAGGTAGCGGCAATGCTGATACTTCTGGTGGCTTAAATGCACCTGCTCAAATTCATGCTCTCAACGCTAGCATGAAATGGCAACTAACTAATCAGGTGGTTTTTAGCCTTTGGGGAGGTGCAGTCGTAACTGATGCCTTAACATCAGATGCAGTTGCGCTGACTACTACATATCAAGCTTCTTTAGGTTTATATGATCCTTTTGGTAGAAAGGGCGATTTATTTGGGTTGATTATTGGTCAACCGCTCAAGTTGAATAATGGATATTTATTTACCAACATAGACCGAGGAAATTCTACACATTATGAGGTTTTTTATCGTTTTTTAGTGAATGATAATATTGCTATTACTCCGGGATTTTTTATTGTGACTGACCCTGGACATATTTCGAGCAACAATGATATTTTTGTGGGGGCAATTCGGACTACTTTTAGTTTTTAGGATTTTTAAACTAATTGACTTGCTTTTAACTTGTTACAAATGAATATGAAATCTACGCAACTGCCCTAGTTAAGCTATATTATAAGTTATGCTGCAAATTTCTAACAAAATCATTATTTCCGATAGCGAAATTGAAATTAGTGCGATTCGGTCTCAAGGTGCAGGAGGCCAAAATGTTAATAAGGTTTCTACTGCCATCCACCTACGATTTGATATTCAGAATTCATCATTACCCGCTTTCTATAAAGAACAGCTTTTGAAGTTAAATGACCGACGCATTACCCTTGAAGGGGTTGTTGTCATCAAATCTCAAGAACACCGAAGCCAAGAAAAGAACCGGGAGGCAGCTTTTGAACGACTTAAAGAACTCGTTAAAAATGCGGTCATACTGCCCGAAAAACGCAAACCCACTAAACCGACTCGCAGTTCTCAAAGAAAACGTCTTGACAGTAAAACTAAGCGAGGACAGATTAAGTCCACGAGAAAGCAAGTAATTGATTAAAATGCAATGGCTTCTGAAGTGATCCTAAATAATATGTGTATCCGATCCAAAAATGCTAACAATTACTAACGATTTTCTGCTGTTTCTTCCTGTTTCCACCTGGAAGTGTCGACACTATCCAGTCCACAGGCTCTCCCCGACTAATCTAGCCGCTTCTTGACTTAAATTAATAGCAGCGTTAATTGTTGGCATAATGCTAACCCTCGATTCCAGGCGTGTCTTGCTACTCCTGCGTGTTGTGCCAGTAGTAGACGCTGCTGCTTGCTTACCTTAAGTTTTGTCTTGAATCCTATTAGCATGATTGTATTTTACATAAAAATGCTAACTTCATCTTAAATTTGATGCATTTGGCGGCAAATTAAATGTGAGTAATTGGTAGTAATTGTTAGCTTTTCGCTAACTGTTAATTAACCCTCACGGGAGCAGTAGGCATCACATTTCTTCAGTCAATGTCTTCAAAGAAGAGTCCCCCAGATGCCCACACTCACCCGAACGCGAACAGCGTCTCGCTATCTTCGGGGAGTGTGTGGAGTACGTCACCTAGAACGGAAAGCCCGGAATTTTGACTGGAATCGGCACGGGGATTTTGTCTCGCACTTGGTCAACCGCCCGATTGATCGTCCGATCTATCTCTCCCTGCACCAGAGCTTTTGCAGCAGCCTGGGCAAAACCGGGTTGGTTTGTCATGCCCACATCAAAGATACAGCCTTCCAGTAGGCTCGCCTCTACACCTGCTTTACGGCAAACGTTTTCAGCCGTTCGCAACTGCGCGGGCAGCAAAGAGCTGAGGGTGAGGTAACGTTGGGGAAAACTCGGATTGCTAAAGGTTTCAGTAGATTGACCCAACCCATAGTCAAATAAAGACTCACTAGATCGAATTCGCCAACTGTTCCCAAACTCACGATGCAGTTGATCTAGAAAGGCTGTTTCTAGCTGAGAGAGCGGAATCGGAGTGGGCAGCAAGTTGTTGAGGGCGGAGGTGAGTTGACCGTAACTGGATTTTGCGGGAATTACTTTGCCAGCGCGGGTTTGCAAGTCGTTCGCTGCATTGCCATCAATATTGCCCAGTAAGCCATTGTAACCTCCCGGTTGGGTAGCAGACACGCTGGCAGTGACATTCAGAAAAGTCAGCTTTGCTACCTGACTCAGGCGCACAGTTACCTGTTCACCCGTTTTCCACTGAATCACATATTGCTGATCGCTGCGCTTTTGCACCACACCATCGGTTAGCGTCAGGATGCCGTTTTGCAACTCCACAGGTTTGCCATTTACCCAGAGCAGTGAGGGGTTGGAGTTAGGCGCATTTTGAGCATAGAAGGCAACGCGATCGCTTCCAACCTTCATGGCAACCGCCGTGTTTAGGGTCAGTTGTTGCCCTGATACTTGGGATTGACGCGTCTGCACCGCAAACTTGCTATCCTGAGACTGGCTCAATAAAAACTCGCCCACTGTCTGGAAACTGTAGCGGAACCCATCAAATGTGATCAGGTGGGGGTCACCGTAGCTCGTGCCAGTTTTGGTACTGCCGCTACTATCCGTTTTGCTGCTACCGCCACTAAGCGAATCAGAATTAGGGCTACTACTGCCGCCACTCTTACCAGGTTTGTCTTTCTGACAAGGATTTTCTTCCACAGTAACATCCACCAGCGTAGATTGAGTTGTCCCTGTCACTGCTAGCAGGACTTTGCCAGAGGGCGCGGATTCTACCCCTGATGGCGAAGAGCCATCTTTGCATTGGCAGGTTTTCGCCACACAGTAGCTTTTGGCAAAACTTTGGCTGAACTTAAGTACATCGCTACTGCCGCCATCCCAGCGCAAAGCTCCGTACCCTTTGATGTTGAACTTGATGATTTTACTGTCAGGAAGGGTGATGTCGTATAAGGCTTGGTTTACAGGTAGGATTTCTACGGAAAGCGGAGCAGATGTAGAAATAGCAATTGGGGTCGGTTCTCGCTTGTCTAAAGTGATGCCAGGACCAGTAGTGTCCCAGTCGGGCCCGGCTTTAGTAAGTCGTGCCAACCCAGCGGCCCAATTGGTCAGGAACATATCGCCCACATCACTGACTAGTTGTTTGAAGAGGATGTCGGAATTGTTGGAAGTGTTTTTGAGTAGCTGATCAAGTTCTTTCCAGACGTTGACCCCGTTGTTTTTCAGGTGGGCGTAAAGTCCGATGGCATCATACTTCCGACTAAATAAGGCTTTGGCGTTAGTCAAATACTCTTTCCAGCTAGGACTACTAATCTTCGTTCCGCCCACATATTCTTCTGCTGCCCATTGAGCAGATCCTTCAATTAACCAGTCGGGAAGCTCCTTGGCTACGATTAATTCATTCTGGAAACAGTGGTATACCTCGTGGGCAAGGAGCGATTTGTCTTGCTGGTCATTGGAAAAGGGGGAAAGCCAAACGATCCAGCAGGTGTCCATTTTTTCGCCATCGGGTTGCTCGACCCATATCCCGTTTTCTTTCTTAGCTCGAACAGTATATGCTCCTGCATCACCTTTTAGCTTTTTGATGTCGTCGGCAAAGTTGGGAGGAGACGTTTTTTCGTCTGTGATTAAAATCGGGCGGGTGATCTTTCGTCCAATCAGATTACCCAAATCGGTGGCAGTCTTAGTCACCATCCCGTAAGGTGGAAAAGCCGAAAGTGCAGGCTTGGGGTAAGTGACCACCAGCAGCAAAACACTACTCAGCAGGATTAAGAGAAATCCAATCCACTTTCGTTTTAACTTCATGTTAAAGCTCTTCCTAATAAATATCTCTGAAAATACTCAAGACATGACCATCGCCGCACTTTTGATACTTTTATTTACCAAGGCTAATTTACAGCAATTTTTAGGTAAATAGACCACGCGGTAGGGGCACAGCAATGTTCTCGGCGGCGGATGTGGTTCAAATAGATGAAAACTGCTGTAATTAGCGATCGCAAATATGACGCTCATCTTCTTTGACATTTGGGTTATTCTGGAGGTAGTCTGTTAATCTCGCACACCCCCGCTGCATCAAATCGTCTAAATCTAAATCCCACAGCATCACCCCGGCATCTTTACCGCCACTCAGCAACAATTTACCATCGGGACTGAAACTAAGGCTGTTAACTCGATGTGGATGTCCCAAAAGGGTTTTGAGTAATGTGCCGGTTGGAGTGTTCCACAGTTTGATCGTATTGTCAGCGCTACCAGAAGCGAGAATTTGACCGTCAGGGGAGAAACTCAGGCCCGTTACACCATCGCTATGTCCAGCGAGAGTATTGATTAACTGTCCTGTGGTGACATTCCAAAGCTTGATAGTATTGTCCCAACTGGCTGAAGCCAGGGTTTTACCGTCTGGACTAAATTTTACGGATGCGATCGCTAAATTATGTCCAGTAAAATTCTTGAGTAGCATCCCATCTATTCGCCAAAGTTTAACTGTATTATCAGCACTACCAGAAGCTAAACTTTTACCATCGGGGCTAAAACTGACAGTTGTCACCTCATCAATATGCCCTATCAGCGTTTGTAATAGAGTACCATCTGCAATTCGCCATAACTTAATTGTTTTATCAGCACTAGCAGAAGCAAGAATACGACTATCTGGACTAAAACTAATACTTGTAACTCTGTTATTATGTCCTGTAAATATTTTAATTAACTGAAAATTTTGACTATTCCAAACTTTAATAGTTTTATCGGCGCTAGCCGTTGCCAAATATTTTCCATTCTGGCTAAAAATTACAGCATTTATAATATCTGGATGTCCTTTAAACTTTTGTAAGTTAGTCAATTTATCTCGTCGCCGAATAGTGATATTTCCATCCCAACCAGCAGATGCAAATATTTTACCGTCAGTATTGAAACCAACACTATTAACATTGCCTTCTAGCAGTTCATTATTCGGCACTTGCCACAATTTAATAGTTTTATCAGCACTAGCAGAAGCGAGAATTTTACCATCTTGGCTAAAGCTGACATCCCTAACCTGTTCACCATGCCCTTTCAAAGTAGCTAATAAACTCCCATTTAGCCGCCAAAGTTTAATAGTATTGTCAGCCGCAGCAGATGCTAAAAACTGATTATCTGGACTAAAGCTGATGCTGTTGACTTGTTCGCTGTGAGATTCTAGAGTTTGTAATAATTTACCGTCAGCATTCCACAACTTAATAGTTTTGTCACCACTAGCCGAAGCGATATATTTACCATCAGGACTAAACTTAATCCGGGTAATGCGTCCTTTATGTCCCACTAGACTCGTAATTAACTTACCATTTGATGCCTGCCAAAGCTTCACCACATTATCTTCACCACCAGAAGCGATAACCTGACCATCAGGGCTAAAGCAAACAGTATTTACCCAACCATTATCAGCATTCCAACTATTGATGAGAGTGCCATCAATGCGCCATAATTTCACAGTATGATCCAAACTACTAGAAGCAAGAATATTCCCATCATGGCTAAAACTTATATCTGTAACAATATCAGTATGTTCAGATAAAGATTTCACTAACCTACTATTGGTTTTAAAAGTTCCTCCTTCTTTATTATCTTGGCGTTCTTGGCGTTCTTGGCGGTTCGTTAAAAAAAATTTCTCCCCTAATCCGATATCATTGCCAAAAACTTGAATAGTATTATCAGCACTAGCCGCAATAAACTTACCATCAGGACTAAAAGCAACAGATATAACTCGGTTTTTGAATCCCGGAAAAGTTGTAAATAATTGCCCAGATGAATTCCAAATTTTCACCGTTTGATCATCACTAGCAGAAGCGATAAACCTACCATCATGGCTAAAACTGACAGCATTAACTTGTTGATTATGACCTTGCAAGCGGTTAAATTCTTGAGTTTGAGTAACAGCTTGCTGAAAACTCGCCGCAGTTGCAAATTGGATATCTTTTGGTGGTGCAAAAACTTGCTTAAGTTCTCGCCCAGATTTCACACTCGCAATTAAAGCTTCCAATTGCTGATTAGATAATAATAAAGCTTCCGACGAGGCATTCAAAGCCGCAACTTCTCGTAACTGAGCAGATTGTTTTTGGAAGTATGCCAAACCACCGAAACCACTAGCAATAATTCCCAAAATACTAATAACTGCAATAGCCCTTTGCGCTTGTCTAAGTCTCTTCTTTTGCTCAAATTGCTGCCGCTGTCTGGCTTCTAAACAAGCAGCGATGAAGTGTTGGACATCTTGAGACAATTCATCTGTATATTTAACATAAATTTCTTCCGCCTCCCCTAGGCGAATGCCAGACAGCAAAAAATCAGCTTGTTCATCGTTATGTTTCCATAAAGCAGCTGCTTGCTCAACTTGCCGTTGCGATCGCAGTCTACTACGATTTTCCTCCAACCACCAGCGCAAAGTTGACCAATGACGAATCAGAATTTCATGAACTACCTCTATCGTCACCACCGAAGAAGAAGCGATAAGAGAAACTTCCTCACCTTTGACACTCCCCACAGCCTCATCTAAATTCACCACCACCAACTTACCAGCAGTTAAAGCTTGCAGAGTTCTTTCCACCAACAACGCCGGATATCTTTGCACAACCAACTCAGACTTAAAAACTCTACGCCGAGTATCTTCCGTACCTTCTCCTAATTGCGTAAGCGATAGAAAAATCCAGCGAGCGCAATCTTGAGTTTGGCTATCTAAACCGTCATAAACCGCCTGAGCCTTGCGTTCCAACGCTCCTTTAATTCCACCTACCTGCTGCTGATAAGCGAACAACGTCAACTCACCCCCTTGACGGAACTCCCACAACTGTTCGAGAACAAATTCCAACAGCGGTAAATCACCCGCCGAGTGATTTAACTCCTGTAACAAAACTTCCACCAGTCCCGGTTCTACCTTTAACCCCACTTGTTCCGCTGGGTTAACAATTACACGGCGATAGTCCTCATCACTCAGGTTTGGTGGTACTAAGACACTTGACTGTTGCAACCATCTAGCCAGCGCAGAAACTTCCAAACAAGCCGCGATAAAATCAGCCCGTAAAGTCATCACCAATTTAAACTTATCAGGTGCATATTCCACCGCCCCCAAAACCAACTCTAAAAACCGCTGTCTATCCTCACTCGGCGCTAGGGTGAATAATTCCTCAAACTGGTCAATTACCAAAACCACCATTGGTTCCGGCCGGCTACGTATCCAGTAGACAAAGCCTTCTACTCCCTGATATAACATTCCTTCTAATAAGAGATGAGGGGCGAGATTTTCCCCTTTCCCCTCCCCTGCAAGTCTGCGTGCTAAAGCATCCAGAGGTCTTGTACCCGGACACAAGCTTTTCATCCACCAAGAATCACTACCAGGGAGTTGTTTACCAAGACGCAACTGAGCAATTAACCCCCCATGTACTACAGAAGATTTACCGCTACCAGACGCACCCACCACAGCGAGAAAAGATTTCTGTCCTAACTGGCTAATCAACTGCCGGGTTAAAGTTTCTCTACCATAGAAATATTGAGCGTCTTCTTCACCAAAAGCGCGTAACCCCCGATAAGGGCAAATTTTTAAATCCAGTGCTGCTTTATTGCTGCGTCCACCAGTAGTTGGCGGGATGATTTCTATCACACCCTGGGTACCTGATAGCCAAATGTGTAAATTCAAAGCACCAGCCAGGTATACTTGCAATTGGCTAATCCAGCCAGCGACTGATAAGCCGGCAGGTTTAGCAGCAGCATTCAAAGTATCAGTAAGCGCTTGAGCAAACTGTTCAGGATTAACTTTCGGGGAGTTAGCCGCAATAATACATTGTCCCGTCTCAGAACCAAGTTGCAAATCTTCTACCCATTCCTGTAGAGACGCCATAAATCGCGCATCAACTACCGGACAATCTAAAATAATGATTTGTTGCGCGACTTGAGAACGACGTAACTGTTTTTTTAACCACGAACGACCCAACCAGATATCCTCTAACAAAACAAAAGCCGCTTCCCCAGTTGGGGTTTGGGCTAAACGTCCCCGCAGATATAACAAAACCGTGGCTGGTTCTTCAGTTCTCTGTCGCTGTTGCTGACTGAGTGAACGCAGACATTCTTGAATCGCCGCGCGGATATCTTTAACCGTTGTGGTTCTAGAACGAGGTAAGTACTGCAAATCAAAAGCAGCAACACTAGCCAACATTTTACTAAAATCCAGTGTTTTCTGAGAACCGCTAATTCCCTCTATTACCAGTGCTGTTCTTGGAGGACGGAATTCAGGAATTGCCGGAATATTCCCTAAAATGAGTTCTCCGACTCCTTCGACAATTCGCTTCGGCGTTTGTAGCGGGTATTCACTAAATAAATGAGTGTCTCCTTTACCTCTTTTCTGCTGATTAATTAGTCGTAATTGTTGATTAGTTTTATCTATATATTGCAGCGTTTGGTAATAAACATACCGATAAAGTCCATCAGCAGAAATTAACCCTTGTACATCTGCGGCATCGCCTTGTAAACCCCGCATTAAATAATAAGTAAATACTCCATGTCCCAGTTCAGGAAATTCCCATGATTGCTGTTCTGTGTCGCAAGAAAGTAGAGCATAAAAACCTTTACTTTTTGCAGCGCGTTGCTGCAATACTTCTACCAATTGCGGGGTAGGATTCATCCCCCTGAGTGTCATTCCCCCACTATGACAAGCATCCAGCCAGACTAACTGATTCTGTGCCCTACTATTACCTAATAGCTGCAACAATTCCTGCACAGCTAAAGCTGTATTTGGTAAATCATCTTTTTGCGTATCTGCTAAACACAGAAATGCTTGCTGATTTTGAGGCTGAAGCATTCCGTGGCCGGAAAAATAAAAGAGAATTGTATCCAGTGGTGCCGCAGCCGCAGTTATTTGCTGTAAAGTTGTCCGCACCGTTGCTAATAATGAAAATTCCTGAGCAAAATCATGATATATTTTTACTTCTTTTTGCAGAAATTGCTCCTGTGTTGCACCTGCTAAGGCTTCTGCTAATATCTGACAATCCACTGCTGAATAGCGTAGAGGAGGAATTCGTTTATCTTGGTATTGGTTGACTCCCACTAGCAGCAACCAAAGTTTAGAGGTAATTGTTTGTTTACCTGAAGTTGATTGACTGGTAGCAACGCCGCGTGGACACATTTTTTAAAATTAAAAATTCAAAATTTTTCCATTAGGGAAAACCAGACTAATATTATGGCTAGTTTTAACTTACTTTACTTTATAGATTGACTGTCATTGTTTTATGCAAGTTTAGTAATTACTGCCCAAAATAAGTAAAGATACTTAAGATGACTTAAGGAGTTGAATAAAAGGGTACAGTATTCTCAATAATACTCACAAGGAAGGAACTATTAGCAAAATGTCTGATACCCATGATCATAACGTTATTAACTCGCGAAAAACCAAAACTCCTCTTTTTAGTTTAGTTCTAGTATTCATCATGGGTCTTGGTGTCATCAATTTAAGAACTACTCAGCCAATAATACCGATTTTTGGTTTTCATGGCATCACTGATACTAAAAATACTGCTCTGCAATCTGAACAAGGAGATATGGACTACCCCCGAAAAGATTTAGAAAAACTCCTGGAGTACTTAATTATTCATGATTATTGGTTCTTAAGCGCTGAAGATTTATATGATTTTTTTTTAACAAAATCAAAAGAAATCCCGGCTGCACATCGCCACCAAAAGCCAATTATGCTTACCTTTGATGATGGTTATAAAACAGTATACACAAATTTACTCCCCCTGTTGTCGAAGTTGGAAAAGAAATATCAACGAAAAGTAAAAGTTGTTTTATTTATCAATCCAGGTACTTTAGCTAACGAAAACAGCGTTGCTTCAACTCACTTAGGATGCCGGGAATTGAGAGAGGGATTGCAAAAAGGATTTTTTGATATTCAATCTCATGGACTAACTCATAAAGATTTAACAGAAATTTCTCGTCCCCAGTTAGTTAATGAACTATTACGAGCTAGGATTGAACTGAGAAAATGTACCCAAGATTTAGACCCAGACCAAAGAGTAGCATCTCATCTAGCTTATCCCTATGGGGCTTACAATAAACAGGTAGAATCTTATGTTTTTAAATATTATTTATCGAGCTATTTATATAATAATGAAACCCTAGACTCTAGCTGTTCGACAAACCACTATAAAATTCCTCGTTTAATGGTTAACCGCCGCAAATCACCCAAGGAACTAATAGAAATGGCTGAAAAATTTCCATTAATTGAGAATAAATCTCAGCCTAAAGATAAATGTTAATATGTTAGTTAGTGAACGGCGAGCATATTTCACAAAAATGAGCAAGGTCGAGCTAAGAATGTAGAGACCACATATTACAGTTTCTAAATTGTGTATTGCACGCAATCGATAACTTGCTATATCAGACCATTTACTTTTAATAAAAATCCAACAGCACAAACTTGGTTAGTAGTCTTTTTGGTTTATTTACCAAACTAAAGCTTTTTTGGTGGATGTAATCTATACTAATTCTAGATTCTACACTTAAAGTTACTATTTGTCACATTTTGAATTAAATCGTATTAAATATTACAATACATCTTCCTTTTGTCGTGTTAGAGTATACTTAAGTACGTAAGCATTCTAGATTCAACGTAAAATATTTCCAGCTAAAACCCTCGCCCAGTTTAGAGGTATTTTCAGTTTAATTGTTACTACCATCTTAACATTAGGTTTAATTATAATAATTTTGGAAAGTTAGTTGCTAAATAATTAAAGTTTCAAAGCCTTAAATTTGAATTACAGGAGATGCATCAATGCCAGGCATTTTAAGAATCAAAGACAACGTTGGTACTACGACATTCAAGCAAAGTGCCCAACAAGCGAAAGACCTTAAAAAGGCTGACCCTACGTATTTAGCTAAAGCAGGTACACTATTTTTTGTCTCAACGATTGATCGTGGTTCTAGTGATGCCAAAAGTGCTAGTTATTATGGTGGTGATCACTGGAAAGTGACTTTTAAGGAAAAGCTGAAACCTCAAGAGGGAGGCGACCCTATACAGACTTGGTTTGTTTATAGGGAGCATGTAGAAGAATATAGACTAATACCTTAATTCTAGCCATAAAAATTTTGTGTCTGCTAGTTACATGGTTTTCTGTAAAAGATTTGTAACTAGCTTTATTAATGTATTTTTCATAGGAAATTTGGAATTGCTTATGACTTATTTAGCTAATAAAATTAATAATTTACTTTTATTAATTGTCAAAAATGCGATCGCCTCTGGTGGGCTGTTCGCGATTGCGCGGAGCGCAGTGCCGGAGGCAATCGCACAAATTCTGGCTGTAAGCGCGATTATCTCACCCGTGCAAGCCCAGTCTATCACCCCAGCGGCTGACGGCACAAACACAACAGTCACTCCCAACGGCAACCAGCTAGATATCAATGGCGGTTCCCTCTCTGGAGATGGCGCGAATCTTTTCCACAGCTTCCAAAAATTCGGTCTTGACGCCAACCAAACAGCCAACTTTCTTTCTAACCCCAATATCCAGAATATTTTGGGGCGAGTTGTTGGCGGTGATGCTTCGATTATTAATGGTCTAATTCAAGTTACTGGCGGTAATTCCAACTTATTCTTGATGAATCCAGCCGGAATGATCTTCGGGCCGAATTCCCAGCTAAATGTACCCGCATCATTTACCGCCACAACTGCTAATGGTATTGGGTTTGGTAATAATCTTTGGTTCAATGACGTTGGCAACAACAACTACGCCGACTTAATAGGAACCCCCAGCGCCTTTAATTTCAGCACCTCTCAACCAGGAAGCATCATTAATTTTGGCAACTTGGAAGTAGGTAATGGCAATAATTTAAATTTGCTGGGTGGTTCTGTTGTTAGTACCGGAAAGCTATCAGCACCAGGAGGTAATATCACTGTTGCTTCTGTACCTGGTGAGAAACTGTTACGCATCAGCCAACCCGGACACTTGCTGAGTTTGGAGATTTCCCCCATATCCGGTGGTATATCTGCCCCCACTTTACCCCAACTGTTAACAGGTGGAAATTTCACTAACGCCACTAGCTTAACAGTTAATAGTAACGGACACTTAGAACTGACAGGTTCTGGCATTCAGGTAAATGCTGGGGATGTAGTCGCCAAAGGGTTGACATCACAAACAGCAACCCTGTCAGCTGCCAATAATTTAACTTTGCCAGAAAGTCAACTGAACACAACAGGCAATTTAAACCTGTTAGCTCAAAACACCGTGCAGATACGCGATAGTGTAGCTAACTCCTTTTCGGCGACAGCAGGGGGAAATCTCCACATCCAGGGCAATCAAAACATTGATATTCTCGCCCTGAACCACCCCCAAACACCTTTTGTCAGTGGCGGAAATCTCAGTTTAATCAGCGATGGTATTGTTTCTGGTGATGCTCACTTTAGCAGCGGTGGAAAGTTTTCGATTCTCAAGCTATCGGGTAGTGCAGGTAACTTTGTCAGTCTCTATGATCCAATTATTACAGCAAACAGTGATGTTGAGTTTGGCGATTACACAGGGATAGCGCTGAAAGTAGAAGCGACAGGAAGTATTAAGGGTGGAAACATCAAAATTACAGGTGCAGATATAAATAGTAGTGACCCAGAATTGAAGGATGGCCCCAATCTAGTATTACGCGCTGGCTTGAGTTCAGTTGCTACAGATAATCTTCCTCAAAATAATGTCGGGAATCCATCAACCGACTTCAAAAAACCTAACAATGCCTTATCACCGGCTGGGAGTATTCAGGTAGGAAACATCAACACCGACAACGCAAATGGCGATGCTGGCTCCATTACTTTAACTGCATCTGGTGACATTATTACAGGTTCACTTCTTACCGTTGCTCAGTTGAACGCTGGAGCAGTTACCCTCACAGCGAATGGCAATATTAATACAAACCAAATAGACGCTAGTTCTGTTAGTGGGATTGGGGGAAATGTAAACTTGACGACTACCCAAGGTAATATTGCTACTAATTTCATTAATGCTACTTCTGGTAATGCACAGGGTGGAGAAATTACTTTAACTGGTAATGAAAACTCTATTGTCGGCAATGTGCAAACAACAAATAATAGCATTCTGATTAATGGTGCAACTACTTTTAACAACACCCCAATTACAGTCAGTAGCGACGCATCGGGGGGAAATATTACCTTTAATGGCACAGTTGATGGCAATGCCGATGTAACTGTTAATGCTGGTACTGGCAACGTTACCTTAAATGGATCTGTTGGTGCAATAACGGCGTTAAGTAGCTTTACTAGCAGCGCCAGCAACACCAATGTTTTTAGTAATATCTTCACAACAGCCAATCTTCAATTAAATAGTCCCGTCAACTTAACTGGCAGTGGTGCGAAAACTTTCGACTCGACTACGGGAAATATCACGTTTGGCAATACAGTTGATGGGGCAAGTGATTTAGTTGTTAATGCTGCTACTGGCAACGTTAACTTAAATGATGCTGTGGGAGAGATAACACCGTTAAGTAGCTTCGCCAGCAACGCCATTAATACTAATGTTGCCAGTAACATTTTCACAACAGGCAATCTTACTTTCAATAGTCCCGTCACCCTGAATATCTTAACTAAACTAGGCGGCAATGCTACTTTTAACGCTGGAACTAACCAGATTATTCTGAATTCTGGTTTAGATGCAGGTAGTAATAATTTAACTTTAACTGCTGATGAAATAGACTTGCTCACACCTAACTCAGTAACTGGCAGTGGGAATCTAATACTTCAGCCATTTATAGCCAGTCAAAATATTGCACTTGGCGGTAATAGCGATAGTGGTGCAGGCACTTTAGACTTGACCAAAACTGACTTAGCAGCCATCCAAGATGGCTTTAATTCCTTAACTATCGGACGCAAAGATAGTATTGGAGTGATTGATGTTAACGCTGTCACCTTCAACGACCCAGTCACAATTCAATCTGCTGGTAGTATCAACGTTAATGGGTCAATTACAGGCAATAACGCCGCCATCACCCTCAATGGCCCAACTGTGCTAAAGGCTGACATTACTACCACCAACAACCCAGCCATTAATTTCCTGAGTTCAGTCTTGTTAGGTGAGAATGCAACTCTTAACTTTGGTAGCGGCAATATTACCTTCAACAGCACAGTAGATGGCGCCAAAGATTTAATTCTGGCAGGTCCAGGGAATATTACCTTTCAAGGTGCAGTGGGTGGAACATCGGCACTGAACAAGCTGGATATTACTGAAGCTACCAACACTAATGTAGCTAGCAACATCAGCACCATCAGCAATCTCATCTTGAATAAGCCTGTAACCCTTACAGGCACTGGTCAAAAAGAATTTAGTTCTCAAGTGGGTGCGATCGCGATTAATTCCAGTTTAGCAGCAGGTAATTCTGATTTAATCTTGACTGCAAATGAAATAGACTTGTTCACACCTAACTCAGTTACAGGTACTGGCAACATCACACTTCGGCCATTTACAGCCAGTCAAAATATTATACTTGGCGATATTAACGACACAAATGCCACCAACACTTTAGACTTGACCAACACTGACTTAGCAGCCTTAGCCGATGGTTTCAATTCCATTACTATCGGACGCACAGATAGCAGTGGAGTGATTGATGTTAACGCTGTCACCTTCAACGACCCAGTAACAATTCAATCTCCTACTGGTAGTCTCAACGTTAATGGGTCAATTACAGGTAATGACAATGCCTCTCTTATATTTAATACTAATTCCATCACCCTCAATGCTGGCATCATCACCAATAATCAGCTTTCGGGTACAGCCAATACGGTGAATATTGGTGCTAATGGCTTAATTCAAAATGGCATTGATGTCGCTGCAAGGAGTGCAAATGTCAATCTAGCAGCAGCAACTTACACTCAGACACAGCAAATTGGAATTAATAAATCCCTGACTGTGACGGGTGCAGGGGCGAATAATACTATTGTTAGTGGTGGTGGAACAACTCGCGTATTCGACATTTCTGGAGATGGCACCAACGTCACTCTAGATAGTTTAACGATTACAAATGGTTTCAGCGGTTCTTTGGTAAACGGTGGTGGTATCCAGAAAACTGGTTCGGGGACGCTGAATGTGATCAACAGCACTATTTCTAATAACAGGGCAAATAGTGCTGGCGGCATACTGAATCAAGGTGTTGGGACGCTGAATATTACCAACAGTACTATTTCTAACAATACAGCCGGTGGTGGCGGCGTTGCTGGTGGAATCTGGAATGATGGCGGCACTCTGAATATTACCAACAGTACTATCTCAGGAAATAATTCTCTTACCAACGAAGCTGGTGGGATATGGAATAAAAGTGGAACCACCACGTTGATTAACAGCACTATCGTTGGCAACACAGCAAATTTGCAAGGTGGGGGTATCTGGATACAAAATGGTACTGTAAACCTGAATAATACAGATATCACTGGCAACACCGCACAATCTGGCGGTGGCATCTACAACTCAGGTACATTCACAATCGCCGACAGCACTCTTTCTGGCAACTCGGCAACATCCGAAGGCGGCAGCATCTACAACTCAGGGACAGCCACAGTCAGCGCCAGCATCCTTTCTAACAACTCGGCAACAAACAACGGTGGCGGTATCTTTAACTCAGGGACAGCCACAGTCAGCGACAACAAGCTTTCTGGCAACACCGCACAATCTGGCGGTGGCATCTATAACTCAGGTACAGCCATAGTCACCGAAAGCGGCATCGCTGATAACTCGGCAACAAACAACGGTGGCGGTATCTATAACTCAGGCACAGCCACAGTTAGAGATAGCACCATTGAGGGCAACTCAGCGCCATTAGGCGGGGGCATTGCCAACTATGACGCATTCACAGTCAGCAACAGTAACCTTTTGGGCAACTCGGCAACATTAGGCGGCGGTATCTTTAACTTTGGCAACTTCACAGTCAGCAACAGCCAACTTTCAGAGAATACGGCACTAAACAACGGCAATAGTATCTATAACTCAGGGACAGCCACAGTCAGCAATACCACCCTTTTTAGCAACTCGGCATCTTTAGGCAGTGTCATCTACAACAACAATGGGCCTCTCAGTCTTAAGGATAATTCGAGCATTATAGGCAGTAATACAGGGTTAGTCGTAGATGGTTCAAGTGGTCTAATTACCCTAGGTAATACTACTTTTTCTGGTCAAACAGGCGACTATATTAGCCTAATTAATGGCGCACTGGCAGGGCAAGAAATTGATGCCACTGCTGTCACCTTCGATGGTTTAACGGGTGCAACTGCAACATTACCTCAACTATTCGGTATAGAAGATAAAATTACCCATACGATTGATAATTCGGCAGTTGGTTTTGTCCGCGTCAATCCTAACAATGTATATGTGACTCCTTTGAGCGGCAATATTCAAAGAGGTGTCAATGCAGCTACCACCGGAAATATGATCAATATTGCCAGCGGAACTTACACTCAGACACAGCAAATTGAGATTAATAAATCTGTGACTGTGGCGGGTGCAGGGACGAATAATACTATTGTTAGCGGTGGTGGAACAACTCGCGTATTCGACATTTATGGAGATGGCACTAACGTTACCTTAGATGCATTGAGGATTACTGATGGCAATGCTGGCAGTAACTATGGTGGAGGCATTCAAGTAGGAAGTGGTAGTGTCCTAAACCTCAGCAATAGCACCATTGCTAGCAACTCGGCAAACTTAGGCGCTGGCATCTTCAACGGTGGCACAGCCACAGTCAGCAACAGCACTATTGAAGGTAACTCGGCAGGACAACACGGCGGTGGCATCTTCAACGATCTCACAGTCAGAGTCAGCAACAGCACCATTGAAGGTAACTCGGCAACAGACTTAGGCGGTGGCATCTACAACAGTGTAGGCACAGCCACAGTTAGCGACAGCACCATTGAAGGCAACTCAGCAGGATTAGGCGGCGGTGCGATCGCCAATTTTGTTACAGCCACAGTCAGCAATAGCACCCTTGCTGACAACTCAGCACCATTAGGCGGCGGCACCATCTACAACGGTTCTGGATCTTTGATTCTGCAAGATAATTCCAGCATTACAGGCGGTAATACAGGGTTAGTCGTAGATGTTTATGGTTCAAGTAGCTCAATTAGCCTAGGTAACACTACTTTTTCTGGACAAATAGGCGACTATATCACCCTAATTAATGGCGCACTGTCAGGGCAAGAAATCGATGCCACTGCTGTCACCTTCGATGGTTTAACGGGTGCAACTGCAACACTACCTCAACTATTCGGTATAGAAGATAAAATTACCCATACGATTGATAATTCAGCAGTTGGTTTTGTCCGCGTCAATCCTAACAATGTATATGTGACTCCTTTGAGTGGCAATATTCAAGCAGGTGTCAATGCAGCTACCACCGGAAATACAATCAATATTGCCAGCGGAACTTACACTGAACCAACAGTCAATATCAATAAACCTGTTAATCTTATCTTTGATGGGGCAGGAGCAACAATAAATGGTAATTTGACAACAGCAGCAGGCGGTACAATTGGAATTTCTGGTATCCTGACAGCCAATGGAGACGACGGCATCAATTTCAGTGATTCCATCAGCTTGCTGAACAACTTTACACTGACTAGCAATGACATTACTTTTAATGGCGCAGTAGATGGAAACAGTGATTTAACTCTCAACGCCAGTGGAAATGTCAACTTAAATGCTGTAGTGGGTGGAACAACTGCGTTGAGTAGCTTCACCAGCAACGCCACTAACACCAATGTGGCGAGTAATATCAGCACAACGGGCAATCTTCAATTTAATAGTCCTGTCGAGCTAACTGGTAGTGATGCGAAAACCTTCAACTCTAGTGACGGCGATATCAACTTCAATAATACAGTTGATGGCAACAGTGATTTAACTCTCAATGCAACTACAGGCAACGTCAACTTAAATGCTGCGGTGGGTGAAACAACTGCGTTGAGTAGCTTTACCAGCGACGCCGTCAACGCCAATGTTGCTAGTAACATTAATACCACAGGCAATCTTCAATTTAATAGTCCTGTTATCCTGACTGGTAGTGATGCGAAAGTCTTTGATTCTAGTGATGGCGATGTCAACTTCAACAATACAGTTGATGGAAACGGTGATTTGACTCTGAATGCAACTACAGGCAACGTCAATTTAAATGCTGCGGTGGGTGAAACAACTGCGTTGAGTAGCTTTACCAGCAACGCCGTCAACGCCAATGTTGCTAGTAACATCAATACCACAGGCAATCTCACCTTTAATAGTCCTGTCAACTTGACTGGCAATTCCATCTTCAATGCTGGAACTGCCAAGATTGTTCTAAATTCTGGTTTAACAGCAGGTGGTAATAATTTGACTTTGACTGCTGATGAAATAGATTTAACCGCATCAGCTAACTCGGTAACAGGTAGTGGAAATCTAGTACTTCAGCCATTTACACCCAGCCAAAATATTACTGTTGGCGGTGAGAGTGATGGGGGTGTAGACACTTTAAACTTGACCAAAATTGACTTAGCTACTTTGAATGATGGCTTCAGTTCCATTAGTATCGGTAGCCTGGATGGCAGTGGCGCGGTTAATATCGACAATTATACTTTCAGCGACCCTGTAAATTTTCAATCTCCCTTTGGTAGTATTAATTTTAATGGGTCAATTACAGGCAGTGACAATGCCGCTTTTACTTTTGATACGGATGTAACCACTTTCAACGCTGGGATTACCACTAACAATCAACCCCTCACTTTCACCAAAAAAGTCTTCCTGGGTACAGGTGCAGATGTAATTTTTAACACGGGTAATAGCAACATTAGCTTCGAGAATGCTATTGATGGGGCTGGTAATTTATCTCTCGCTGCTGGTACTGGAAATATTATTTTTGGCGGTAATATCGGGAGCACAACTCCTTTAAGTAGCCTCAACATCACTAGCGCTGCCAGCACTACTATCCCCGGCGATATGGCGATCGCTAATGGTGATATCCAGATTAACAGTCCTGTGATCTTTACTGGCAGTGGTGCAAAAGAAGTTAACGCCGATTCGGGAGCGATCGCATTTGCAGATACTTTAGCAGCGGGTGACAACAATCTGCAATTAACTGGTAATACCATTGATGTTGGCGGTAATATTACAGCGACTGGTAATGGCTCAATTGCATTTTTAGCAAATGAAAATGTGACTACTAGCAACATCACTACAGAAGCTGGAGATATTACAGTTATTAGCGAAAATGGTGCGATCGCCACTGGCGATTTAAACTCTAATGTTGATGACGATGGTGATGGTGGCAATACTACCCTGAATGCTGATGGCGACGTGATTACAGGCGATATTTCTTCGCGCACCAATGCCGGCGATGCTGGGGAAATTGCCCTCACCAGCACTACAGGCGCAATCGACACTGGAAACATCAATTCTGATACTGCGTCTGGAAATGGTGGTGCAGTTACTGTTATGGCACGCGATCGCATTAATACTGGCATCATCAACACCAGTTCTCTCACTGGTAATGGTGGCGCAGTCAAACTAGATCCAGACAATGATATTGTAGTCAAATTTATCAATACCCAAGGTGGCACCAGCGGCATCGGTGGAAATGTAGATATTTTCACAAAACGCTACTTTCAAGCTACAGACACCTTCACCGATAGTAATGGTTTCAATGCCAGCATCTCTACATTTGGGGCATTGGGTAGCGGTGAGATCACAATCAATCATGGCGGTGATATCTTTATAGTGGGCGACGCCACAACCAATGGTACTGCTGGAGTCATTAGCACTGGTTTGACAAACAGCATTTTACCCACCCAGTCAATTGTTGGTAATTTCACGCAAGGCGATATTCAAATATATTCCCAAGTTCGACAAGCAGTCACATTGCTGCCAATCACAAATACTCCAAATCAAGAAGAAACAACAGAGGCAGAAACTACAGTTGTTGACTTGCCATCGTTACCCACTAATAACACTTCATCAGTGATAGCTGACAGCGAAGCTATTAACGAATCAGAGGAGAATAACACCCAACAATTTACTGTATTTCTGGGGTTATCCACGCAAGAAACTTCGATTAAAACAGAGGACTCACAGGCCATCCTTCAAAAAAACCAAGCAGCTACAGGTGTCAAAACAGCAATTGTCTATGTAAACTTTGCTCCGGAAAAATATATACCGAATTCTGGAAATTCAATCAACGTAGTCCAAGATAGCGATGTATTGCGTTTGGGGATTGTTACAGGAAATGCTCTACCTAGCTACAAGTCAGTAACGGGTGCAACGAGAGGGAAGGTTCTGGCTACGTTGCGAGAATTTAGACGGGAAATTTCCGATCCTAATAAAGCTGGTACTACCACCTATTTAGCCAGCGCCCAGCAACTTTATCAATTGCTGATTGCACCAAGAGAAGCAGAGTTACAACAGCAAGGCATTAATAATCTGATGTTTGTGATGGATGAAGGATTGCGATCGCTTCCCGTCGCCGCTCTCCACGATGGTAAGCAATTTCTGATTGAAAAGTACAGTCTGGCGCTAGTACCAAGTTTTAGCCTTACCAACACCACATATCAGGATATAAAAGGCGCTCCAGTTTTGGCAATGGGAGCCGAGAAATTTACCCCAGAACAACAACAAACAGAGTTACACGCTGTACCACTAGAGATTCCTACCATCGTCCAGAAACTGAAGCGGGGTAAATACTTCCTTGACCAAAACTTCACTCTGGCCAATCTCAAGGCCCAACGTGCTGCCACACCATATCAGATCATTCACTTGGCAACCCACGCAGACTTTCCCAATAAACAGAGCGGAGGTAAAAATAAATCTTATATCCAGTTGTATGACAGCAAGCTACAGTTCAATCAAATCAGTCAGATGGGGTGGAATAACCCACAAGTGGAATTGTTGGTGCTCAGTGCTTGTAAATCAGCAGTAGGTGATGAAGACGCAGAGTTAGGTTTTGCGGGGTTAGCTGTTAAAAGTGGTGTCAAGTCAGCAATGGCGAGTTTATGGTATGTGTCAGATCCTGGAACTTTGGGTTTGATGACTGAGTTTTATAGCAATTTGAGTACTGCCAGAATTAAAGCAGAAGCATTGCAACAAGCGCAATTAGCCATGCTTCAGGGCAAAGTGCGATTAGAAGGCAATCAGTTTATTGGCTCTCAAGGTAGCATCCCACTCACACCCGAACAGGCTGGGTATTTGCAGACCAACATCCAAGGCAGTCTCAAACACCCTTTTTACTGGGCAGCCTTTAGTATAATTGGCAGCCCCTGGTAAGCCTGAGTTATATCAATTTCGGATCATTACTTATGTTCGGTTTAATATTTATCATATAGCCACACATCCTAACACCCCTCCCTGCTTGCGGGGAGGGGGGAAAGATATTAAAACCTAAAAACTTTTTGGGTTTTTAGGTTTTAATTTCGGGGTTTTTCGCTTTGATAAATAGAGAACTTTTGCCAACCCTACTCTTGCATTCCCGCATACAGCAGTCGTACAAATAAACGTACACCATCATCATTCTTTAATGTATAATATGATGGAGCTTCACTGTTACCAATCGCGCACAAATCAGACAGCAATTCTGGATGGAATTGACAAGTAAAAGAGCGTCGAATTTTTTTGGTTTCAAAGTCTTTGTAGTTAATGCATGTAGCCGAACATTCCGTAACTATTTCACCATTTTCTCCAGCAGTTGAACAAAGTATTTCCATGGCGTCGGGTAATTGTATCAACCATGATAAACAACTACCAGCTATGATATGTCGGTAAGGAACAATGGCATCATGTATCATTCGGTAAGCCCAATTAGCAAACAAGATGGCTTCTTCATTGACTTCATCCGAATGGAACATTGAAATCGATACTTCGTGTTCGTATTGAATAGTTGTGTCAATTACACCTTCATGTGTATCGGCTGTTACATCATGAGCATGGATAATTTCCCAAGGAATACCATTAGCTTCGCCATTGGGAGATTGATATGGTAACAGAACGCGCTTACCTACTTCCTTTGCTTCGTTGCGGGTCACAGCAAAATGGTCATCATCCCAGCCAGTAGCGACAGTGCGCCCATCGCGCTTTTTGATTTGCATTGTCTTGCCCATAGTTGCGATGCGGGAAGCAACCGCTTGCAGCGATTTGATCGCTCTCCCGTCCTTGTCGCGTTCTAATGATGTTAATGAGAGGACTTGTTGGACTGCTTGGCGGATGAGTCGTATATGACCTTCAGCAGCTAGCTGGTGTCCCACACAAATAAAGATTACGGGTGCGCTAGTAGGCGATCGCGAGATCAGTAATTTTTCTACAAGGGCAAACATATCAGCTCGCGGACACTTGGGACTTGTCCAAGTAGATGCATCGTACACCGACGGGTTACCGCCTTCTACTACCACAGCATAACCTGAAGTAATTGCCGGCACGACTACCTCAAGGTCGATAATTCCACTCGACCAAACAGGTAAAAGTATTGAATCCATATCGGCGACTTTCTGAGCAATGTAGGCAATATTTTTGGAGGCTCTAACCTCTTCGCCGTTTTGGTTAACTCCCACGTGTTCCCACGGTTCGATGATAGTTATAGATTGGCGAAACAAAGTGGGATGTTTCAGCAAAAACTCCAAATCTTCCCGTCCATTAATCACCTTTTCTAATGGCTTGGCGTTTCCCCATTCAAAAATCCCGTCCTGATCAAATAGCTCTTTCTCAGACAGCGGGTTTTCTGAGGTTCTATCTTCTAGGAAACGACCTAACAAAATATGTGCTGATTCAAAATCCACAAAGCCTGAGTGTAAATAACCAGGTGTTAGACGCCAGTTGGCTGTGGTGATTTGATTTTTGGGAAATTTGATAGTTTCTTTCATAATTGACTTGATATTAATCTAAACTCCAGCCTAAAGCTTCAGCCACTTGACCTGCTAACTCTAACGGATTGAATGGTTTAGCGATCGCAGTTTTTATCCCCATTTGAGCATAGCGGCGACGGTCAGAAGCCTGGATTTTAGCAGTTAACAAAATCACCGGAATCTCTTGTGTTGCCGCATTTGCTTGTAGTTTCTCAAAAGTGGTAATGCCGTCCATATCTGGCATCATCACATCCAGCAAAATTGCATCTGGTTGGTAAGCCTCAGCTTGAATTATCCCCTCTTTTCCAGAACTCGCCGTCAGTACGTCCCAACCTGCAACGGTTTCTAAGCAAATCTTGGCAACTTCTTGAATATACTGCTCGTTATCAACCACTAGAATTCGTTTTGCTGCCATTATCGCCCTCCGCTTGTTGGTTGTGTGTTAATCGTCCCAGCAAATCCATCACCCGTTGTTCAAATTCTTGAATTGTGACTCGCCCTTTGGTCAAAAATTCTGTATGTCCTAATTTGAGTCGCTGGCGTTCCGACGCGTCTAGATCCTTGGCTGAGTAAACGAATACTGGGATACTACAAAGCTGATTGTGCTGCTGTAGCCAGTCTACTACTGTAAACCCATCACTCTCCGGTAGAATTAAATCGAGAATCAGAACATCAGGATTAACTCTTTGGCTGAGACGGATCGCCTCCCGTCCGGTTTTAGCGAGGAAAGTTTCAATCTCATGTCGCTCAAATATAGTGATCAGCAAGTCTGCTAAATCGTTATCGTCCTCAACAATCAGAATCCGGACTCGCTTTGAGGGTTCACTGATCAATTGTCTGAGGGATTGCAACAGATAGCTTTCTTCAACTGGCTTACTCAACCAATCGACAAAGTCTGCACCGGGTTGATTACTTTGGCAAGGTTTGTAGACACTACAAATCAAAATCGGGATATCTTTCGTATCTTCCCGTTCCTTTAATACTGCCATTGTTTCCCAACCATTCATCCCCGGCATCAGCAAATCTAGCAAAATTACGTCTGGATTTTGGGACACTGCTTGAGCGATCGCTTCCTCACCTGTAGCAACTGCAACCACCCGATATCCCCGTTGTTCCAGCAGAGTTCGCAAATCGGTACGGATCAGAGAATCATCATCGCAGACTAACACTAGAGGAGAGTCTTGAGTCACCAGTTCTGATACCTGAATCTGGGCGGTTTCTAATTCAGCGCTTTGGGGCGGCTCGATAATCGGGATTGTGAAGTAAAAACTACTACCCTCACCCAAAACACTCTCCACCCAAATACGTCCACCATGTTGCTGGACAATGCTCTTGGAAATTGCCAAGCCCAAACCAGTACCCTCATGGTTACGTGAATCAGAGGAATCAACCTGTTGAAACCGTTCAAAAATACTATCGAGTTTCTCAGCCGGTATGCCACGTCCGGTGTCTTTGACCATTAACAGAATTTCATCTTCTTGCCTTTGCGCCGTCAGCCAAACTGTAGACCCAGACGCCGAAAATTTAATCGCATTACTTAGCAGGTTGGTCAGAGTTTGGACAATGCGATCAGGGTCAGCCCATAGCTGGATGGATAGACTGTTCATGGCTAGAGTCACCTTTGCTTTGTCGGCGAGGGGCTGCAAGATATTCACTACTGACCCAATCAGGTCAAGCACATTGCAGCTTTCTCTTTCCATTTTCACCTCACCCGACTCGATCCGCTCAATGTCGAGGATGTCGTTGATCAAGCGTACCAAGCGCTCGGTGCTATCGGTAGCAATTTGTAGCAGGCGTTTTCCCTGCTCTGAGTCTGTGGGTAGCAAACCACTGGCTAGCATTCCGAGAGAGCCGTGAATCGAAGTGAGAGGTGTGCGGAGTTCATGACTGACCACAGAGACAAACTCATCTTTCATCCGCTCGATTTGCTTGCGCTCTGTTATATCACGTAAAATTACGGTATAAACAGCTTCTTGCCCTACATCTAATTTAGAAATGGAAGCTTCTGCCGGAAATTCAGTTCCATCTCTGCGGCGGCCAAATAGCTCCCGACGTTCTCCCATTCTCCGGGCCAGACTGGGTGATTTACCAAAGTCAACCACATGCTGACGATGAACCTGAGAAAAGCGCAGTGGTAACAGTAAGTCCAGCCGTTGTCCGATAACTTCTTGGGCAGAGTAGCCAAAAATCTTCTCTGCACCTTGGTTAAATAAAGTGATGCACTGATTGCCATCAATAGAAATAATTGCATCATCAGCAATACTTAAAATTCCTTCAAACCGAGTTTGAGAAATCCGCAGTGCTTCTTGTGTTCGCTGACGCTCATCAAGTTCTGACTGTAACTGTTGATTAACCTTAATTAACTCACCAGTGCGCTCTGCTACTCTTAATTCCAGTTCATTCTTCGCATTGTAGATATCTGCCTCCATCTGTTTGCGTTGAGTAATATCGCGGGCCACAACCTGAGCAGCCGGTTTTCCCTGGTAAACAAAAGGAGCAGCTACTACCTCTAAGTCCATCACTGTATTATCCAGCCTCATCCACTTTTGTTCTAATAATGGAACTGGCTGTTTAATTTCTCTCAAGTATGTGATTCGCTCTTGTACCACTGCTTGAGAACTTGGATGTACAAAGTCAAGTATTTGCTTGCCTAGTAGTTCTTCGGCTTGTGTTGCACCAAATAGATTGATGGCAGCACTGTTTAAAAAGACGAATTTTTCTTCGTTTTGAATAAAAATTGCCTCTGGGCAGAGTTCTACTAGCTGTTGGTAACTAGACTCACTCTGCTGTAGTGCTGATTCCACCTGCTTGCGTTCGTGCAACGCGGCTTGCCGTTCGCTAATATCCTTGGATGTACCCAGCATCCGGATTGGCTCACCGGCTGCATTGTAATAAAATCTACCTTTGCGCTCAATCCAGTGAATGCTGCCATCTGGCCAGACAACTCGAAATTCATGACTATAGTCGATTTTTTGCTGACAAGCTAGAGTTATTGACTGCTGTAAGGCTTCTCTATCTTCTGGCAACACACAGGCGCAAAAGGCTTCATAGGTGCCATTAAATGTCCCAGGAGCTAGCCCGTATAATCGGGCATTGCTGTCAGACCAAATAATTTGGTTGGTAGTGATATTCCAGTCCCAGCTTCCCAGGTTTACTGCTTCCAGGGCCAGAGAAAGACGTTCTTCACTTTCTCGCAGTGCCATTTGGGCTAATTGGCGATCGCGCTGATTTCGTAAAGCGACAATCCCATAAGCCAAGTCGTCTGCTAGTTCTTTCAGCAGTTTCACCTCATCAGCATCAAAGGCATCTGCAATAGCTGCGTAAATATTCAACGCCCCAAAAGCTTGATTATCAGCAGTTAAAGGTAAAGCAATCGACGAAGTATAACCGCTGTTACTAGCTTGACACTCCCAAATCTGGTAATTAGGGTCTGTAAAAATGTTCTGGATGATCGAGGTTTTACCTGTACGAATAGCTAGACCCGCAGGACATTGTCCGTGAATTGTGTCTCCCCAAGACAGGTTCAGAGATTGCAAAGATCCATCTTCGTAACCTGCTTGAGCTGCTGGGCGGATATGTTTCTCTGCATCATGTTCAGCCAAGCCCACCCATGCCAGTCGATAGCCGCCGACTTCAACAATTATTTGGCAAATTTGCTGTAGCAACTCAGACTCGTCTTGAGCGCGAACGAGTGCTTGATTGCAAGCACTCAATGTCTGAATCGTCCGATTCATCCGCCCAATTTCAGTTTCTGCTCGTTTATTTTGAGTAATATCACGTGTAATGGCTAACTGCACTATTTTGCCATCTGCTTTGTTACGCAGAGGTACTGCATGAGTTTCTAACCAACGACGATTACCCTGGAAGCTAATAATCTCAAACTGCATACTTTCATGATTGCCCTGACAGACGCTTTCATTCAGTTTGCGAAACGCCTCTTGATATTCTGGGGCAATTAAAGAATAAACTGACTTGCCAATCACCGTGGTACTGCTGTTTGCTTCAATCATCGCCAGTCCGGCTGGATTCATCGCCAATAAAGTCCCATCGGCTGCAACCATTTTGACGCATTCTGGCTCGGCATCAAATATAGCTCGCCAGTGATTTTCCTGTTCGGCTACGGGAGTTTTTGGGGTTTGAGTTATGCGCCGCCGCAGTCTGATCCGCTCCAAGCGATTGATAATCCGGGTAACTAGTTCTGGGCCAATGATCGGCTTGCTGACAAAGTCATCAGCACCAATGCTAAATACTTGATTTACGATCTCGGCATCACTATGAACCGTGAGAAACAAGATCGGCAACTCACTCCAGCGCGGATCATTCCTTACCACCTGGCAAAGTTCAATTCCATTGGTGTAAGGCATTTCTACATCGAGAATCAGCATATCTGGTGTCACAGCTTCCAGGGTCTCCCAGAACTGCCGTGGGTCATTCAGGGCGATTACCTTCAGTCCCCAAGGACTAAGTAAGGTTTGCAACAATGCAAGAATTTTCGGGTCGTCATCCACAACCAAAATTTTGGCTTCTGCATGGGGAGCATTTTGCAGCACTTGTGTCACTGCTTCTAGCACTTGGGCTGTGGGCATTGGCTTCTGCAAAAAGGTATGTCTGCCATTGCGAGCCACTTGCAGGCGGTTGGTAAAGTCTGTCTGGTCGGTGAATACTAGAACTGGGATGGGAGGTTGGCATTGGCAAAGCTCCCCTAAAAAATTCCCACTATCTTCTTGATGAGCAGCAACACTAGGATCGAGCAGCACCACACTGGGAGGCTTTTGGTAAAGTTGTGTTCTAGCTGCATCTAGACTGGTGGCAATTTTCACTTTTAGCCCCCAATTCGCAGATTCTGTCGCCAACTGTTCCCCTAAGGTGGTGTCGCCCTCAACCACCAACACCAAAGGATTTTCCTCGACAGTTGGCGGCAAAAATACTGCTTTCTCCGCGTTAACCTCAATTTCCTGACGCAATAGCTTCACCCAGGTTTGGAGGTTGCTAATCTCAGATGCACTCAAGGTTTTACCAGATTTCAGCAGCAGCTCAATTCTCCGTGCTAAGTCGTTCGCCCAAGCCAAGCCAAATGTGCCTAATGACCCTGCCAATGTGTGGGCTTCTTGGGTGGCTTGCGATCGCAATTCTAAATTCAAACACTTTTGACCGACAGCAACAGCCGCTTGTTCCAGCACCTTTACCTGCTCGTCAACCCGCCCGCGAAATCGTTGCCAAATTCCCCCAATTGCTGCCAGTGTTTGCTGCTGTTTCGGTAAGTCTGACTCCGGTTGTTTTGTTCCTGAAGATTTGCCAGGAGAAATTTTCGCCCCTTCTTCTTCCTGAGATTTCAAGCGATAGCCAATTCCATACACTGTTTCTACCAAATCACCGGGTGCTCCCACAGCTTTTAGTTTCTGCCGTAACCCTTTAATATGGGTGCGAACAGCTTCTTCTCCTGGTGTGTCTTCATAAGACCAAAGATGCTCCAAAATCATGCCGCAGCTAAACACCCGGCGGTTATTTCGCAAAAATAGTTCTAACAGAGCATATTCTTTTGGCGTCAGCGAGAGTAAATCATCAGCGTAAGTAACTTCACAACTACTAGGGTCTAGCCGTAAACTGCTCCACTCCAGCACAGGTTGCGAAGTTACCCCACCCCGGCGCAATAACGCCCTGACACGAGCGACTAACTCTTCTTGCTCGAAGGGTTTAACTACATAGTCATCTGCACCAGCATCTAGCCCAGTCGCCTTTTCATGACTGCTACCGCATCCTGTCAATAACAGTATTGGCACTTGCCGACCACTAGCCCGGATTTGCCGGCATAGACTAATGCCATCTAGCTTCGGCAGCATGACATCTAGGAGGATTAAATCATAATTGTAAGTTTCGATTAAATCCCAAGCCACATCACCATCAGAAGCAACTTCAACAGCATAGTTTTGGTCAGTGAGAACGGCAGTGAGTGCATAAGCATTTAACTCGTCATCCTCTACTACTAAAATCTTCATATTACAAGCTTTCTTGATGGTGATAATTTTAACATAAGCTATTAGGGCAGCAGACAACACTGTGTCAAAAATGCCAGCAATTCAGAAAACAGCGGAGTGCCGTACTGTCCGCATTCGCCTTTTTTCTCAGCAAATTTAGAAACTGAGGGTCAATAAACATTTTGATCAAGAGAATAAGTAAATTGTTTTTAGCTATCCTCACAAGTTCCTCAAATTTTTGCCCGATAATTTTTTTATAAGTAGAACTGATTCATGAATTAAGCAACTTCATAGATGTGCTCCAAATTATTGGAGATATTGGTAATTTATACCAAACCAGCATCTAGAAGCCTGAAACTGCCGTTACCAATTAGCAAAAACCGGAGGTCTATATGTTTAAAAAGATTCTCATTGCATTGGATCGCTCAGAAATAGGCAAGCATATTTTTGAGCAAGGGTTGGCTTTAGCTAAGGTAACATCAGCTAGCTTAATGTTAGTTCATATCCTGTCTCCCGAAGAAGAAGGTAGTCCCAATCTACCTGTATTGTCTAACTTGGACTACTACCCAGGAATGACTACTCAAAGCTTCGATTTATACCAAAAGAACTGGGAAGCCTTTAAAACTGAAAGTTTGCAGATGTTGCAATCTTTCAGCGCTCAAGCGAACACGGTAGGTATTAATACAGAATTTACTCAACCCTATGGCAGCCCTGGACGCATTATTTGCGACATAGCCCGGAATTGGGATGCTGACCTAATTGTCATCGGGCGTCGAGGTCGCACTGGGCTAATGGAATTATTACTTGGTAGCGTCAGTAACTATGTTCTCCACCATGCTCCTTGTTCAGTGCATGTCGTCCATCCTCCAGTTAGTCTGACCAATCAAGAAGCGGTCAAAGAAAATACAGTAGCTGTCGGCGTTGCTTGAGTGTCAACCACCCATGACTAATCGGAAGTTAACGATTCTACTGGCGAGGTAGTTTTTGCAGCCAACCTTGAGCATAGAGGTTTTGCCATCAGAGACTCTTTAACCGCTAGAAGGCATTTAAGACGGAGTAGGAGAAACCGAAAAACTAGATACCGTCAACCGAGATTTATGAATAGAAATCGTCCACAAGGATGGTTAGCACCAAGCTTAAAAAGTCGAATTGACAACATTAAAACTTGGGTAAATAGGTTGCGTAAATTTGCCACAATTGAAGCGATTAGTCAAGAATTAGTCCGCTTTGATATGCAGTTAATAAGTAACCCAGATATCCAGTTGAGGGGAAAATTAAGACTCTAAAGAACCGACGGAGAGCCTAATTGTGTGTTTTAACCCTCTTCTATCTGCAAACCTGCCTGCACCGGATCAAAATTTTGAGGAAAATGGGTAGCGCGATCGCAATCTGCTTTTTCTAGTTTCGCTCCCTTGAGATCAGCTTGGCGGAGATCGGCGGAAATCAACAAAGCTCCCCGGAGATTAGCATTTTGCAGATTAGCTTGGCTAAGATCCGCAAAGCTGAGGTCACATCCTCTTAGATTCGCTTCTCTCAGGTTAGCTGCACTTAAGTCAGCATAGCTGAAGTCAGATCCTTTCAGGTCAACACCTTGCAAATCAGCATCACCTAATTCCGCTTTA
This sequence comes from Cylindrospermum stagnale PCC 7417, assembly GCF_000317535.1. Taxonomy (NCBI): domain Bacteria; kingdom Bacillati; phylum Cyanobacteriota; class Cyanophyceae; order Nostocales; family Nostocaceae; genus Cylindrospermum; species Cylindrospermum stagnale. The sequence continues at coordinate 2,127,998 of NC_019757.1, read as the reverse complement.
CTAAAGTCTCGTTTTCCCGCTGCGTACCCTTCTATGAGAGTAGTGGCGCTATTAATTGGCTGTTGAAAATTTACTTCAGGCATAAAACAGCCTCACAGGTTAACTTTTTCTGACTGTAGTGGAACTTTTGATCAGTGACATTCCACCACACAAACTGATCATAGAACCGCTGGTGTACAAAGCGGCAGAGTCCAAAAATATATTTTCTGCTCCTTACCTCTGGCCTTTCTGTGGGAATTTGCCAAAATTTCCCATTTCCTCACAAGTTCCTCAAATTTTTCTTTTAAGTTCAGATAAATAGCCCTTGGCAAATCGATAACAAATACAAAGGAGGGCAAAATTATGCCATCCCTGAATTTATTAGCTGTTTTCAATCCCTCGAATTACTGGCGAAGTGGTAATATTTCTCTACCCTGGCAAGCGATCGCTCAAAAATTTCAAATCTCACCAGAGGAACTGGTGTTAAGTGATTTACGTGACCTTTCACATACACAGATACCTGCTCAAATTGACCGGATTGACCCTGATGACTCATCTCGCGATACTCTAGTTTTCTGCCTGCCAAAGCTGAAAATGCCCCCAAATTCAGAAGATGATGTGCTGGCTTCAGGTTTCGTCAGACTAGACCGAGGTCAGCCGATGCCTAAAGGACTGGGTGAACCATACCTAGAAGTGGTTTATGGGTCGGATGGGCGGGAACGTGGGGTGAGACTCGTTAATAAACGTCTGATTGTCTGGTTTAATTTGATACCTGCTCCTGAAGACAATGGGCGGAACTGGTTTTCTGGTTCAGCCACGAGTGTACAGCTTGACAATCTAGAAATTCTTGATCCTTTTCGGTCAGTCAAGGGTGAATGGCTGGGTCAAGACCCGGAGAAACGTTGTCTGCAAGTAAGTACGCTGCAACTGCCAGGGCATTCTCATCCTAAATCACCTTACTATCAAGTGTCTTTGTTCAATCATGCTTATCGGCTGGTTTCTCAATCTAGTGGACCTGTGCGCGTCAGCATCACCATTGCCTCAGAACCTTTTGACTATATGGGTGCAGACCCGGTGACAGGTCATAACCGTCATTTAGTATGTGAACTTTATCGGGTTATTAGCTTGTATGCTGGTGCAGACTACTTGATTGAAGAACTATTTGTCAAAGGGAAACCCAAGGCTGAAGAAGACTCTATTGTTGATGGGCCAGAATTAGTCAATCTTCCTTTTGGGCTGCACTACTTTACTCACATGAATCTGGGAAAAACCCAAGATATTGAGCAAGTATTCCCTGTGCCTGATTGGTTTGCTGTGGGTTCTACTACACCCCCCTATGCGGCTTACGGCTTGGCGACAAATTTGCACATCGAATCAATGACCCACCCCCACGAGGGTAAACAAAGTTGTTTCTCTTGGCAGTTGTTACCTGGCAAGTCTGCAAAGTGTTTGCATCTATTTATGCGCGGTCAGCCAGAAGGATTTGATGCTAAGGTAGGTCATTCTTGGTACGAGTTGATCTACAGGCCATTAACGGCGGAAATCTACCAAGATGCTGAGGTACCAAGCCAAGCACTTGTGAGCCAAAGATTAGTTAATGTCTAAGGGAAAAAGCGAGAGGGAGTAGCTCAAAAAGATGGCTGGAAATATCATGGTGATTGGTTACGGTAATGCTTTATGTAGTGACGATGGTATTGGGCAAAGAGTAGCTAATGCGATTGAATCTTGGCATTTATCAACTGTGGAAACCCTAGCAATCCAACAACTGACTCCTGAACTGGCGGCAAGTTTAGCAAATGCTGATTTGGCAATTTTTGTCGATGCCTGTATGCATTCCGCTGAAGCAGATGAAGTCCAAGTGCGTCCGCTCTCACCTTCTCCTGCCAATTTTATCACCAGAGATGAGGTCGATCCGCGATCGCTCCTCGCTCTGACTCAATCTCTTTATGGTCACTGTCCCCCGGCTTGGTGGGTGACTATACCTGGCACCAATTTTCAGGTGGGTGATGCCCTCTGTAACCCCTTCGATCTACACTTATCACCAGTTGCCCGAACTGGAATGGCGATCGCTTTGGTAAAAATTATGCAAATTCTGGGCCAATGTCAAAATATTTGGATGAACTTGAATTCTCAGCATCATCTACCAAAAACTCCCTCTGCTGATTCATCTTTCATCCAAGCTAAATGTAATACATCAGTTCCCTACGTTCTCTAGTTACTCGCCGCTCACAAAGGTCTTGGAGTGTATATTTTTGCAAAACTGTATTAGCGGCCTGACGTGCTTCTAGCCAAACATCCTGAATAACCTCACCTTCTACTGTGTGCTGATGCGGATCAAAACTCGATGGTACTGGATCTAAGCCTTCCATACAGTTCAAAGCGTCTAGCAGCGTAATTTTTCCCGGTTCTCGCGCCAGAACATAGCCACCTTTAGCGCCACGTATACTTTTAATTAGACCTTGACGCCTTAATGTTGCCAGCAGTTGTTCTAAATAGCGGCTGGGTATATGTTGCAGTGCCGCTATCTCTCGTATTTGTAGCGGTTCGCCTTTAGGATAGCAGGTTGCCAGTTCTAACAAGGCTAAAATTGCGTATTCTGATTTATTAGAGAGTTCCACAGGGGTAAAGCTTTAAATTTCCACCTAAAGCAGCAAAATGGTTGATTTTTTACCTTTAGCAAAAGCTGAAGCAAAGTTACAACCCAAACTTTTACTGATAGTTTGCCTACATCTTAAGGGCTAACAACGATAGAAGCAAATATTTTTATTTTTCAAGTTGATAAATAAAAGTGATGATTATAGTCACTGGGTGCAATATTGCCAACAGCGGGCACTTTGCGCGATGGCGCAAAGAGCGGTCGCTATTTAAATAAAAAGCCGTTACAACCAACTCAGCAGCAAGCTTTGGCGATACCAAAGTCTGTAGATGTCCTTTAGAAAGCAGTTAGCCTTTTTTGATAGCTTTGTCAAAGCTAATGAGAAGCTGTGATTCTTTCTGGCGGGTTTTGACTGCGGAATAGTTGCCGCATCCATTGGAAAGACACGAAATTCAATAATAAACCAATCAAAAATAGTAGCATCATTAAGGCGATTTGATACCAGATTACCTGTGGTAGCAGCCAGTCTAAAATCAGATGAATTAAATTCATGACGCTATAAAAGACAGTCACACCAAAATGAATTATTCGGTAGCGTCTGGAATCTGTAAAAGCAGTGGCAATTATTGCCAGCATTGGGAGGACAAAAAAAACCAACATCAACCACATAATTCCGGAAATATCATTGATTGATGCGGCTTTTTGAGATTCAATTACAGGTAATCCGTGGAAAAGTGGCATTAAACTTAGTTGGGTATGAAACAGCGTTCCGAGTAGAAAGACTGTCCATAGGACGATAATTTTTTCCCGATAGTTAATGGTCATTTTCTCCGACTTCCTCCGGTTGCTGAGGCGGAAAATTTAAAGTTTGTAACCGATTTGACGAAGTAACTGTTGACGCGCTTTCACGTCTTCGTCACTTTCGATTCCTTTGGGTGAAAATCCATCGATAACGCCGAGAATGCCGCTTCCTTGTGCTGTTTGGGCGAGAATTACTTCTACTGGGTTGGCTGTGGCGCAATAAATTGTGCAGACTTCTGGACACTGCTTGATGGCGTTGAGGAAGTTGATGGGATAGGCATCTTTGAGTAAGATGATGAAGCTGTGACCTGCCGCGATGGCTAGTGCATTTTCAATCGCTACTTGTTGTAAAAGGCTGTCATTACCCGCAATCCTGATGAGACAAGCGCCTGAGGCTTCACAGAAAGCGATCGCAAATTTTACCTGTGAAGATATCCCGACCATGATTTCATACAGGTCTTCCACTGTTTTGATAAAGTGGGTTTGCCCCAAAATAAGATTACAACCTTCAGGAATTTGCATTGCCACTGATTTGAGTTCCATTTTTTTCACCTCTTCGGCTTTTGGTGTGATTCTGAGGCGACTTGATTTAATTTTGCTTGTATATCTGCCCACTTAATGCCTGCTAAACTCGGCAATACAACATGAGCAGCGCCGACTCTCTCAACCGGGCCGAGTCCTACAGTCCACATATCAGCAGCTAAAGCCGCCTCAATACCTGCGGCTGCATCTTCGACAACTACACATTGATTTGGTGGGAGTCCTAGCAGTTCGGCGGCGTGGAGAAAGAGGTCAGGCGCTGGTTTGGGTAGTTGTACACTATAACCATCGGCGATCGCATCCACCTGATCAGCAATTCCCAATCGCGACATCACCTCACGAGCATTTTTACTGGCTGAACCGATGGCAATTTTAACTTTATTTTGCCGCAGATCATCCAAAAGAGCGATCGCACCTGGTAACAAATCTTTTGGTGTAATGTTTTGGATAGACTCTACATAGTAGCGGTTCTTGCGTTCCATCATCTCCTGAATTTGCGCTTCCGAATATTTCCTATCCCCAACTATCAACATCAGCGAAGCCCGACGAGATACACCCCGCAATGCTTCGTTATCTTCTCTACTAAAAGGTATACCCTCTTCATCTGCTAACTTTTGCCAAGCTAGATAATGAAACTCCGCTGTATCTGTTAAAACCCCATCTAAATCGAAGATCACGCCCCGGATATCGAGAAAGTTGGGACGCAAATCAAACTCGTGCCATTTACCGTGCCAGTGCAGCTTAAACTTCAGGCGTGTCCAGCCTGGGGGCAGGTGAGGATTGGCTACAGGGCCACTTTCGGTTAATTGGATACCTCCAAACCCCAAAACTACCGCCTGCCAGACACCTCCAGCACTAGCCCCGTGAATTCCTTCATTGGTGTTACCTCGGTGATCTTCGAGATCCACCATTGCTGCTTGCATAAATCGTTCATAAGCCTCCATCGTTTTACCTAAATCTGAGGCTAAAATGGCGTGAATTGCTGGGCCTAAGGAGGAACCATAGGTGATATCTGTGCGCGGTGCATAGTAGTCCCAATTTACCTGCAATGTTTGCAGGTTGTAGGGAAATTCTGCTGATTTCCGCATGAGATAAAGCAGCATCAACACATCTGGCTGCTTCAGTACTTGGTGCTTGTTGGCTGCTTCAATGCCCAGAATCACTTGCATTGAGCGATCGCGTGGTTCGTAGTCTGCTAAGTTGATATCTGCTAATTGGAAAAATCCCTCGAACTGCTCAATTAATCCGGTTGCGGGATCGTCAAGAAGCAAAATTTTGGCGATAATATCTTGCCAGCGCGATCGCATTTCTGAAGTAATTTGCAGTTTATCCTCTAAGTCAGCAGCTCGCTCTGTCCAAGTATGACGCAGCCAATCATCGATTAACAGGGCTTTATCTAGATGCCATTGCACCATCCGATTAGTGAAGGCATTATTGTGGACAAAGTCGTGGTATTCATCTGCACCGATCACCCCACGAATTTCATAACGTGCGGATTGAGGATTAAACTCAACCCGGCTACCCCAAAAAATAGCGGTATCGAGAATGATCTCTGCACCACAGTCGCGCATCCACTGATCGTCACCAGTTACTTGCCAGTAGTACCAGACAGCATAAGGGATATCTGCATTGTTGTGAATTTCGCGATCGCGACACCAAATCCGCACATCTTCGCCATAAAAATCACTGGGGAGTGCCCAACGCGGTGTCACCTCATCACCCGTATCAGCACTTTCCCATGCATACATCGCTCCCTCATGCCCAGAATGGGCTGCTTTACGTCTTGCTCCATTTAAAGTGTGGTAGCGGTAATTGAGTAAATTGCGGGCAATGGTTGGTTGGGTAAAAATAAAAAATGGCAGGATAAATATTTCTGTATCCCAAAATATATGCCCACGATAGCCAAATCCCGAAAGAGTTTTTGCGGGAATACTCACTTTGTCATCATGTCTAGGAGCAGCAATCAGCAGTTGAAATAGATTGTAGCGAACAGCAAAAGCAGCAGTGCTATCCCCCTCAATCACGATATCGCTTTGCTGCCAAATTTCATCCCATGCTTGTTTATGGGCATCAAGTAGGGTTGTGTAGTCGGGAAGTTGGGCGAGTTTTTGTCTCGCGGCTGTAACTGGGGACTCAATATCCCGCGAGGTAAAAACTGTGACTACCTTCTCCACCACCACTGTTTGCGGCGATAAGCTAGGCTCTACTGTTGGTGAACGCACCTTTAAGGTAGCATTCAAGGTAGGATAACCGGGTACAGTGTTAACTTGCAACGATGCCTCGGTTCCCGATATCCTCATCCTTGCAGCCATACCAATATCAATCCGGGAGTTACGGGTGCGGCTGTGCAACCATATCCCGTGATCAGTTTTACCTTGGTCTATTTCTTCCCAGTGATTGAAACCTTGATTTTCTGGATAGCCGTTGATGCTAGCTTGGACTTCAATCGAGCCATCAAAATTTACGGGTGTTAGTTGGCAGCGTTGTCCTAAGACATGCTCATCCGCTAGACTGGCAAAGCGTTCAAAATAGATGTCTATTATATTACCCTTGGGACTACGCCAACGCAAAGAACGGCTGAGAATTCCATGACGCAAATCAAGCCGTCGTTCATACTGCAATATCTCACCTTGATCGAGACGGAAGCGATGGGCTTCGCCCCGCTGGGAGCGATGGGCTTCGCCCCGCTGGGAGCGATCGCGCAATGTCTCCAAAGGAGATTCGCTATTAATCGTTACCACCAATGGTAACCAGTCAGGACAGTTAGCGAGTTCTGTATACACCACAGGCACTTCATCATAGACGCCGTTGATTAAAGTAGCTGGTAATGAACGAGTATAGCCTTCCTCAAAGCTGCCCCTCGTAGATAAATAGCCGTTACCAATGGTGAAAATAGTTTCTCTAGAGTGTGACTGCTTGGGGTCAAACTGGTTTTCGATTAATATCCAGTCTGTGTAATTAAAAGTGCGGGAGCGATCAGTTGTATCCATTACCATTATGTTTGTTAAATTCAAAGAATATTTAATTCTTCAACTGGAAATTTTGAATTTAACTCATTTGCCGTGCTAAAACCTTTTCGGCTCTGGGTTTATAAATCAGATGAAACAAAGCTTCCATATAGCGATCCCTAGCTTCGTTATTTTCCGGACAGACAAAGTTCCAGAAACTAAATATTTTCGCTATTAGTAACAACTGATTGACGTGTAAATCCCAGTTGTACTTATGACGAATTCGCTGAATCATCCATTCTGAAGTTTCCAGCCAGTATTGAGGGTCAGCATCGCATTTATCCAAAAAATCCAAAATTTTCTTGGCTGTTCCTTCTAAATCTGTTGGGTTGAGGTTAAATCCATGATCTCGGTCTTCGATAATTTCTAATGAACCACCAAATTGAGTTGTGAAAGTTGGCAATCCAGAAATCATCGCTTCCAAAATGTTCCTACCAAAAGATTCAAAGTGGGCAAAGTGGATAAAAATTCCCTGGCAATCGCCAACTACTCGGTAGGCTTCACCCATTTCTCGGCTAGGAAGGCGCATCCCCAGCCAGCGGGTATTTCCATATAGATCATAATGAGCAATCATGTCGTGGAGTTTTTGGATTTCTTCTGCTTCTCCTGAATTTGTTGCCTCAGATGGATGCAGTTTACTCGTTAAAATAATCAGATTACAACGCTCTTGCAATGCCTGACTTGTACCAAACAATTCTACTAAACCCGTGAGATTTTTGATGGCGTTAGTCGGAGAAACAGAAAATATTGGTCTTTTGTCGGGGTTATTTAACTGCCCAATAATTTGCGGTTCTTCACTCTTGAAAAGTAAATCGTGAAATCGTTGGCTGAGGTTGGGATCTCGGTCTGCTGCTTGGCTGTAGGGAAAGAAGATATGCTCACTTACTCCTGGTGGCACTACATTAAACTTAGGACTAAACAAATTAATCCCATCAACCACGTGATACAACTGGGGCATAGTAAAACACTTATAAGATTCATACTGTCCCATTGTGTCTGGTGTGCCAACAATTTCTTGGTATGATGAGGTGATGATAAAATCAGCAGCATTCATGCTGATTAAATCGGCGGTGAATTGAGTCGAGAAGTGGTATTGATCTTCTAATTCTTGCCAATATAGGCTGCTAAATAAGTATTTAGGCTTTTCTAGGGAGTGGGCAATGTTGCATTGAGTGACTTTGAGACTACGAGACAGAAGAAAAGCCACTAAATTACCATCGCTGTAGTTACCCACAATTAAATTGGGCTTACCTTTGAATTCAGCTAGCAGTGCTCTTTCGGCGTCAATGGCAAATTTTTCTAAATATGGCCAACTCTCAAATTTAGAAATCCAGTTGTTGGTAACTTCTGGATTAGTTCCAGTAAAGGGAACACGCAAAATCCAAGCATTTTCTGTACCTTGGACTTTTTCTAGAGGCAGGTCACAAAGTGTACCTTCGCAGTTAGGAATTAGGCGAGTGAGAATAATCACGTGAGGTTGAATGCCTAATAAGTCAAGCCCCGCGAGTTGGATTTCTGTGCGTAATTTGTTTTCTAAACTGCGAGCTTGTTCAAGGACATAGATCACTTGACCGAGTGTTTCATCTCGTCCCAAAACACCCTCTTGGGCTACCCAGCCATGTATGGAAATGAGGACGACGCGAAAAATAGCCGGAACACGGGCCACAAAGGCTTCGAGAATGGCAGGTTGTGGGCTGTCAATCAGTCGGTCGAGGAGTTGGAGGGTTTCGCTGACTCGTGCCGCAGTGTTACCCCAACCTGCTTCTAAGCCAAGTTCTTGGAGGTCAAAGCGAAATTTCTCGTAGGGTTCGTTAGGAGGGTGCGAGCTTAGGAATTTCAGCGCTTGGTAAATTTGTTGGGCTAGCTGAATACCTGATGTAATGCGATCGTTGAGCAGTAAGCGAATCCCATCGTGTCGCAACCCTTGTATTGCTTGAAACAATATCTCTAACCAATACTGGGGATCAGTTAATAATTGATTGCACAGATAGTGGTTAAGGAAGGCTAGACCTTGACCAATATTTCTGGAATCGCTGATTGTGGGGGAATTCTCGTAAAACGGGTGGAGGTCTATTTCCAAGATGCGGGGTTGGTAGCGGTTAATCAGGCGATCGCGCACATCTAATAACGCCTGGGGTGTCATCGGCTCAAAACTGGTGAAATCCGCTGTTAACCGCCAGACTTCTTGGCTACCAATCCGGGGACGAATCACAAACCAAGTACTTTCCTCTTCCAGAATTATTTCATGGGTATACTCTATAAGTTTGCCAACAGAAGAAGAGTGGTAAAAATAAGCAGGCTTTTGAAATTGGTGGCAGTAGTCAGTAAAGGCTTGCAGAATCTCGTTTCTCAAAAAGTAACGCTTACCTATGGCGACTAAGTTAAATATTAACTGCCGTAGTGCAGTTTTTTCCTCACTGTCTAAGACAGATTGAATCAGTTTATACATAATTAATTCTCAAAATCTAGCTAAGTTACGACCTCATTTTTTATCTCCTCACTCAACAACTGTAGTTCTAGATCACATAGTTCTCTTCTCTGAGGTGCGTTGCTTGTTGTAGCATAAATCCCCAAAAAACCTTTTACTTCTAGCTATGGGATGAAGCTCTGGGGGTATTTCCCAGAGATGGAAGTATTCAATTAGCACTAAATAATGCAGGCTCCAGTTTGGGTAATCTCTACCACTTGTAGGATGTGATTTTGTCAACGATGAATGTGTCAGTTTATTATATGCATAACCACTTACAGAATTAGATTTTGTCAACGATGAATGTGTCAGTTTATTATATGGATGAATATTTGTAGGATGTAGTTTTGTCAATGATGAATGTGGCAGTTTATTATATGGATAGCTATTTATAGAACGTGATTTTGTCAACTCCTAATGTGTCAGTTTATTATATGGATAGCTATTTATAGGACGTGATTTTGTCAACTCCTAATGTGTCAGTTTATTATATGGATAGCTATTTATAGGACGTGATTTTGTCAACTCCTAATGTGTCAGTTTATTATATGGATAGCTATTTATAGGACGTGATTTTGTCAACTCCTAATGTGTCAGTTTTGTATCTGTTTGTTTTATTAAATAAATGCCAAGTTGGCTACAGTAACAGATAAAAAATAGTATTCTGTATATGATAGAACTATCAGTGTTCTCGATTCTCAAGTCAAACAATAGACATAGAGAGCTAAAGTAATTAGAACTTGCCTAGACTGTTAATGAGGGTAATGAGTAATATGTGAAGTAAGAGTTATGAGTGATCAAATGTCTGCTTTCAAACCTCAAAAATGCCAAAGCAAAATTGTGCCAATTACCAGTTCCTAATTGCATCCAAAAATCCACCTTGTACAACGACTGTTTAAGACAGAAGTCACATCTGCACTGCAAGTTAGTTATAAAAAAATAGCTAATCATGTCAAAGCAAATGCAATGTTAATAGTATTGTGTTTCCTAGATACAAGGTATGTTGATATTTAAATGAGAATCCCTTGCTTTGCCAGACTGTAGATACTAACTAGCTAATTTGCCTCGGTTGCAAATTTTGATTTTTGTCTTTTGTCTGGTTACTAGTTGTGAAAATGTTTTACTCGATTCATACTTTCAGGTAACTGCACTCTATGGCATTATATTTTATTCCATAGAAGTTACATCCAAGCCGCCACATTGCAGATATTCTACTATTTGGCAACTGCGAGAAGGTGGGAGCAATTTATAAACTTCCAGTTAGGTAAGTTATATCAAGGTGAGCCATGAACTACCAAATGTCTTCTTCTCAAAACAATTTACATAGTGCCATCACTCCTGAACAATTAAATCAGGTTATCGAAGCTATTACTGAGGGTAGATATTCCTGGGCCTGTGTACTGATTTTACGTTTCGTTGGTTACAATCCACTCCACTACATCCCGCAACGAACTTATAGTCGTTTAATCAAAGAAAATAGACAAGTTATGACTGCACCTGTATCAACAAAACAAAAAATGCCCGGAAATATCAAATCTTCTTTGAATAGCTCTAGTCATAGAGATTCATCTAGAGTTTTAAGCAGAATTAATTAGATTTTAGAGAACCTTTTGTTTTTCTGTTGAAAATCTTCCATCAGCCTAATTAAAGTTTGAACTTCTTATAAGAATCCTGGCTGATTTTTTTAACCACAGATAAACACAGATGGACACAGATAATTCAGGGCGTGCTTATCAGTGTAAATCTTGTGATTTATCTGTGTTTCCATTTTCCTAAAATTGACCTTTTTTGAATTGGAGCGGAGCGACTTGACTTTCACAAAATCTTTATTGGAGCTATTTTGATCTTGATTTCTTTTAAAGTGTAATTACTCTATTTTGAATTTGCGACTTTTTCCTCTCTTCCGAATCTAAGAGTAGCATTTATCAGTCTTTTATAAATTAATAAAACTCAGACTTATGATGATGATTTAAAGTTTTTGATGCGGCAAATTAATAAATATTTAATTATAAATTTAATTTTCAAATTAACAACTAAATCAAGCCTAATTTAATAATTTTTTGTAATGCATTCTCAAAGGTCATACCTTGTTTATTCGCGATAGATAATAATACTATTGCTGCTGAACGCATAGAATTATCACAATGTATGAGTAGTGGTTTAGGTAACTCACTAATTATCTGAAATAACTGGAGCGCAACTTGATGATTTATGCCCTCAGTTTTGGTGGGAAGATTGAAATAATTCAATCCTAAAAACTCAGTTTTTTCCTGTTCAAGATCCCACCAGCCAGTTTCGTCTGTGAAGCGGAGATTAAGCACAGATTTGTAACCATCATCAGCAATCTGCTTTAACTGTTCTGGTGTAATTTGTCCGGCGATTGCTAATTCATCATTAATCTTCCTGACAACGTTCATTATACTTGCCTTTCGAGTAATGAGTGATGAGTTAGACCAAGTTTCTAGCTAACTCAAAACTCAGGTATAGAGTTTAGAGAAACTCCAGAGATTTTATTTATTCACAGGCACATATATAAAGACGTGAATTCTGGCACCTGTAATGCTATCATCACTTGAAGTAAACAGCCTGCTAACTGCGGCTAGAATGTAGGTTATTACTTGTTGATAATTTTTCTCCATTGATTGAATGATTTGCTGTAGTTTTATAGAGTTAGACATAAATTTGTCTCCTTTGATGAAATCTGAGTTGGGCAATTTAATTCTTTATTCCCTACCTTCAAGAAATGAAAAGACAAATCTGTTTTGACTGAGGCATACTTGTTACCAGTGAGCAAGTTACCTATTCAGTCAGCGGGGATGAATAATTAATTGCTAGCGTTAGCTGCACTCTCAAAATAGAAGAACAATTTGAGGAACTTGTGAGGAAATCTCCCATTCGGAAAAACTTTATCTACTTTGGGGAGTTAGATAATATTTATTTATCGGTGGTGTGGGCAGCCCAGGTAAGCCCAAATGATCTGAGCCAAGTTCCTCAAATTTTCGCAATCTTGGCTAAAAATTCGTTTTTTGTCACCAGCATCTTGGCATTCAATAGGGTTATCTGCTGTACATGATGGGCGGTTGAGGCATTTATCTCGACGAGAAGAACTTACTAACTCTGGGCGCTGAGTATGTGGTTTAAATTTTGCAATAATTCTTTGGCTGTGAAGGGTTTTGATAAAAATGCTTGAACTTGGATTCCAGTAGATTGGGTAAATAGTTCTGTGGAGCTTAGTCCGCTAAAAGCAATAATTTTTACCTGTGGGTTCATTTTTTGCAAAGTGCGGATGGCGGTGATCCCATCCATTTCTGGCATCATCATATCCATTAAGACTGCACTGATTTGATACTTATGCTGGGCGTAAAGTGCGATCGCTTCGATGCCATTACTAGCAGTCAGAGACCTGTAGTTGTGGTTTTCGAGGATGATTTTGGCAATCTCACGAATTTGGACTTCATCATCCACAACTAAAATCAGTTCTCCTTGTCCTGGAACTATTTCTAGGTCGTCTGTGCCTAGCACTTGGGTTGCTTCTACGGATGGCAAAAATAACTTGAATTGAGTGCCTTTACCAACTTGGCTGAAGACATTAACAAACCCGTTGTGGCTTTTAATAATCCCCAGCACCGTTGACAGACCCAATCCTGTACCTTTGCCGACCTCTTTTGTGGTGAAAAATGGCTCAAATATGCGATCTAAGATTTCTGGCGGCATCCCAATTCCTGTATCCGCAACAGTAATGACAATGTAATGCCCGACTTTAGCATCAAGATTCATCTGGGCATAGGCTTGGTCAATGTACATATTTTCTGTACAAACCCTGAGAGTGCCGCCATCTGGCATGGCATCACGGGCATTTACAACTAAATTCATCAGTACTTGATGCAGTTGTGTGGCGTCTCCAGTAACAGCCCAGAGGTCTTCCGGTATCTCTGTAGTAAATTCGATACATCTGGGAAACGTCTGCCTGGCAATGTGAATAATTTCTGCAATCAGATGCTTGACTTGAACAATCGTGCGCTCACCTTTAAATCCACGGGCAAAAGATAATACCTGTTTGACTAAAGCTGCACCGCGTTTGGAGTTGTTTTCGATGATTGTCAGTAGTTGTTGATAGCGCTCATCATGCTGGGAATATCTCATCTTGAGCAATTGCGCTGCTGCCATAATTGGCGTCAATATATTGTTCAAGTCGTGGGCAATGCCACCCGCAAGAGTGCCGAGGCTTTCCAGTCGCTGGGCGCGGAAAAACTGCGCTTGGAGTTGTTTTCTTTCTGTAATGTCGGTATCAACGGTGAGGATGGATTTTGGTTGCCCTAGGGCATTGCACATCAGTGTCCAACGGCTTTCAACAATAATTTCCTGACCGGATTTGGTAATTTTCTGCAACTCACCCTGCCATGAGCCAGACTTGATGACGGTTTGCAGGGAAGCGATCTCTTGCTGCTGCGAAGTTTCTGGGTAGAATAACTCGTTGGGGTTCTTGCCCAGAGCTTCCTCAGCTTGCCAACCGTACAACCGCTCTGCACCTTGATTCCAGAATAAGATTTGGGTTTGTAAATCGCGTACGAAAATTGCGTCGGTGGCGATATCAAGTAGAGCCGCTTGTTCGCGGATTTTTTGTTCTGCCTGCTGGCGTTCGTGTAGGGCAGCTTGCTGTTCAGTGATGTCAGTAAAGGAAGCAACCGCTCCATAAAGGGTAGGATCATTGCCATGAAATAGCGGTTGGGAATTAATCGAAATCCAGTTTAATTGTCCATTCGGCTTGTAGATTCCCATGACTACATTGCCATAAGATTCACCTGTTTGTAAGGTCAATGCTACTGGATAACTGTCATGATCAAAGGGAGAGCCGTCTTCATGAATGCTAGACCCCAGGAATTTGCCAGGGGTATTGCCGATCATCTGTTGGGCGGTAAGCCCAAGAATGCTTTCAGCGCTGGTATTGCAGGCGAATATCTTGCCATCAGTATCTACGAGCAAAATCCCCTCGCGCAAGGCTGTGACAACTGAACGATAAAGTTCTTCGCTTTCTCGGAGTGCGATTTCTGCCTGTTTGCGATCGCTAATATTTCTCGTTGTACCAATCATCCGTATTGGCTGGCCTGTGTCGTTATAGTAAACCTGACCTCTGCCGTTTAACCAATGTTGGCTACCGTCGGGCCAAACAGCCTGATATTCGATCAGAAATTCGACTCCTTGCTCAATGCTGCGTTTTACAGCCTGACTAAACGGCTCGCGGTCTTGCGGATTAATTAAATTGAGAAAGTCTTCAATGCTGGGGCACGATGTGCCGCTGGGTAGACCATAAAGTGTACCTACATTGGGAGACCAAATTTTATCCTGGGTGAGGAGATTCCAGTCCCAGATTCCCATATTGGCTGCTTCTAGAGCTAAACTCAGTCGGGACTCACTTTCTCGCAGTAACTCTTCTGCCTGCTTGCGATCAGTGATATCTTCGGCAATGCCACCATAGGCAGAGATATTTCCTTGTTCATCTCGTATGGCAAAGCCGCGATCCCAAATCCAGCGCACTGCTCCATTAGGTCGCAATATTCGATATTCTAAATCTGTTGACTCGCCCAGTTTTTGTTGTTCCAGTTTGACAATTAGGCGATCGCGATCCTCTGGATAAACTGTATCTATCCAGGAGTTAGGCTGGTCGCGCAAACTCTGACAAGAGCGTTCCCAAATTTTCTCATAAGCAGGATTTACATACAGGTTGTCCCCGGACTCCAGCTCGGCTATCCAGATAAGCGCGTGGGTGTTTTCGGCAAAATGGCGAAATTTCTCTTCACTTTGCCTTAGTGCTTCCTCTGACTGTTTGCGCTTGGTGATATCTTCGGCAATGCCACCATAAAAATAAAGATTACCTTGTTCATCGCGCATGGCGAAGCCCCGATCCGAAATCCAGCGCACTGTTCCATCAGGTCGCAAAATCCGATATTCTACATCACTCGGTTCACCAAGGCTGTGTCGCTGTAGTTTGGCAAAAATGCGATCGCGATCGTCTGGATGAATTGTGTCTATCCATTTCTCCGGCTGGTCGCACAGACTTTGGCAAGACCGTCCCCAAATCTTCTCGTAAGCAGGACTCACATAAAAGGCTTCTTGGAATGAACCTGAACTGGCAATCCAGATAACTGCCTGGATATTTTCGGCAAAATGGCGAAATTTCTCCTCACTTTGCCGCAATTCTGCCGCCATCTGCCTGCTATCGGTGACATCTCTGCCTACCGCTTGTAATTCAACTACCTCTCCTGTTTCATCCCTAATGGCAGCAACATTCCATTGAAAGTAGCGAACACCATTGACTGTGGAGGCGCGTTGCTCATCAGTCGTCAACCGATAGGGTGGCAATGTGATCAGCCTCATATTTTCCATGACTTCCACCATGTCATCTGGATGGAAAAACTGAAATAACGACTGACCGCGGAACTCATCTAGTTGCTGGCCAAACGCTTCACAGGCTGCTGTATTCGCAAAAGTAATCCTCATTTGCAAATCAATCCGGACAATCAAATCAGACTGACTCTCAACAAGCTGACGATAGAGTTTCTCACTCTGCTGCAATGCCTCCTCAGCGCGTTGACGTTCAGTGATTTCTCGTTGCAACAGCACGTTAGCTTGAGAAAGTTCTGCTGTGCGTTCTGCCACCCGGTTTTCTAACTCTTCAGTAGCTTGGCGCAGTGCTTCCTCGACCCGTTTGCGTTCGCGTAGCGCAGCTTGCTGTTCGCTAATGTTACTCAGTAACCAACGACAGCCGATTCGCTTACCTTGAGCATCACACACAACAGCTACCCTGATACTAGCTGCGAAAGGTACGCCATCCCGTGGCTGGAGGAAAGTCTCCCAGTGCTGTAAGTGCTGCAAATTACGCAGTTGAGTGATAAAGCTCTGGCGGTCTGACTGGGCAATAAACACAACTAATGGTTTGCCGACCAAATATTTTTTGCGTACAGAAAGCAGATTTGCTGCTGCATGGTTAGTTTCTTGGATGATGCCATCTGCATCGGTGACTAAGTAGCCATCAGGAGCAAACTCAAACAAATCTTGGTAACGCTGGCGCTCTAATTCTACTATCTCACGGGCAACGGCTAGTTCTTCGTTTTGTTGACGCAGTTCCTCTTCCACAACTTGGAGTTCTTCTAGAGTCTGCTGAAGTTCCTCGTTAATTTGGAGCGCTTCAACAGAGTCTGCCTCTACCAATTGCCTGAAATGATTGTGAGTTTGACAGTGTACAGCATCTATTTGTCGATTTTCCTGGCTTAATTCGGCTTGTGGATGTTGTAAATTTTGCTGCAAACCTTCAACAACACCAACCATGTTCACTAGGTCAAACGCTTGCAGCAAATTTGTTTCGGTCACAATTCCTAGCAAGTGTCCCCCATCGTCCACAATCGGTAAATGGCGAATTCTATGCTGACGCAATAGTGACCAAGCTGTGAAGATATCCTGAGCATCTGTTGTCGTCAAGGTGATTAGTTGCCGCGTCATCACCTCAGCCATTCTCGCTTTGGATAAGTCTATCCCAGTAGCTGTAAACCGGACTATATCACGCTCCGTGAATATGCCTAATAACTGGCCTCCCTCTACCACCAAGACATAGCTAGTTGTTTGGTGGCTCCAGAGGTTTGAATTACATGATGGATTGAAGCTAGTCAGTGTCAAACTATTACTTCGTTCCTGATTCATCAAGAAAATAGCATCGACTACATAACTATCAGGGCTAATCGTTAAGGGAGAACGATCAATAACATGATATAAAGTAGGCAAATCAATTAGATGCTCATTGAGTCGCATAGTTAATTCATCAATCTTAATTATCTTATTTTCGTCAGAACAATTTAGAGAAACTTATAGGAAGCAAATTGATGTAAATCAGCATTTATTGTCTTATAACAACCAATTTATCCAGTTTATCCCTGAATTACGCTATGCCAATCTTACAAGGCAGTATGTGCGGGCTATGGCCGAAATTAGTAACCTAGTTAGGACGGCAATGGAATTTTGTAGTTGTCAAACTCATTCTATTGTCAAATTAGGGATAGATGATCTTTTATCTTCAAGAGATTACTCTAATTGATAGTTTTGGCAGTCATGCGGGATAAAAATTGATGAATCAAAATGGCTCAAACAGGTGAGATTGCCTGATGAAGGAGCACCTCACACAAACGCCTGACTACGCTCACTGACATTTTCTCTCTTTGGTGATATGTAGCCGCTATCCTCAAGCATAGCAGTAACGCCACTTCCATCTTAATCTTCTCAACAACAGGTAACTCTTAAGTCGCCATCACTACAGATGATGACTTTTATTTAAAAGAGTCAGAGCTTTCATCTTACTTATTTGTAAACCTTTGCTTTTGTGCAATTACAGTTTGCTAGTGTGGCAACCTATCAGTAATATAAAACACATTTAGATAGCAGATTGACTGATGAATGTTAGGCATAGATGAGAAAACTGATGAAGTACTAACGAATCACCTCCCTAAGCAAATTGTATGTAAATTCAATCTATTTTTTAGAAAAAATTAAATTTTGACATATTTTACTAGGCACTGTTCGTCTTTGATTGCGTGTGTCGTATTTTATAGACAAGGTAAAAGAAGTAAAACAGATTACCAAATAATTACTGTATCAGCAGATAAAAGAGAGTTAAAAGCACCCCTTGGCTAGGGGAGCCACTGCTCGACTAGAGTTTCCCGACTTAAAGCAACTGGTATGGGGTTCTAAGAGTTGTAGCAACTGCCGTCAAGTGGCGTGGGTTGGCGTGATCTTCAATAGATTCAAACGTTAACCGAACCGTATTAGAAGTGATTGAGAAAGTCATCCCGTCATACCATTTCCCTTAGAGGATGTTTGAAAAGTCGTTCATTCATGATAAATCAAACACTCGTAGCTCCCCCTAAATCCACACCACTTGCTACAACTTTGCAAGCCAAACCTGAGTAATAACCGCGTTAGCATGCTGTGGCTTAAAGATGAAGATTAAGCAGAACTGAGCAGATAACTCGACAATAAATACATTTGAGTCAATCTGCAATTGAGTCATATTTTCTTATATGTGTACCCTTATACAAGAATTTCTGTCATATCTCCAATAAGGTGAAGATGAGAGACTAATTAGTGGACAGCTGATTTCTAATTCTTGAAAACGAATAGGACAGATATAGCTAATCAACTTTCATTTCCTAGATCAATTAATAATTAGTCAAGCACATGACTCTATTAGGTAAATCTAAGTTAGTTTCATCTTTGAAGGTAACCGGCGGAGCTTTCTTGCTGGTTTCTTTTGTTAGCTTCAGGGCAAATAGCGCTACAGTTTCTGAGGGATTTGAATCTGGGACAAAAGCCGCCTACGCTGCGGCTGATGTTACACTCAATACAGGCATTTGGAATTTAAATGATGCCTTGATTGGCAATACTACCAGCGATGTCAAAAGCGGGACTCAATCTACCCGCATTCGTAACAGCGGTAAAGTAACAATGAAATTTGACCGCACCACAGGTGCTGGTACAATTACTATCAAGCACGCCAAGTATAGTTCTGATGCTAGTACCAATTGGGGTTTATGGTGTTCGACCAACAGTGGAACTTTATGGGCACAAGTCGGTTCGACAATCACCACCAGTTCCACAACACTGGCAACAGCAACTTTCACGCCTAATATTTCTGGTACAGTGCGCTGTGAAGTTCGCAAGACTGATGGCACAGCCAACAGAACCAATATTGATGACATTGTCATCACCGATTATGGCTCTTCTGGTGGGACGACTCCTCCCTCTCTACCTGCTGGTTCCGTGCCATTCTTTGACAATATCAACAACTCTGTGTCTGGATTAGCATACGGCAGCCCCGCCGATGTTACACCCATTGCCCCAACTCTAAACAGCTTTGACCAAGCTGTAGTTAACCTGTGTAGTGCCCCTGGTACAGCCATCAGTAGCGCCAGCTTTCAGACTTTGATGAATAACAATCCGACTGTGTTGGCAAATATCAAACAATATGTGGGCGGATTTCTGGTTGCTGGAAGGACTTCGGATGCACAGTTTTTAGCAGATTTGACTGCTGTCTGGTTTAATGCAGATGGCTTTGAGCATGTGTTCTGTGGAGAACCTGTTGCCGGCGGTTCCATTGGCGGGCTACATTATGTTGGTCGTTATTTAGAACTGCAAGAGAAGGGTTTGGCTGGAAGATTAACCAATAATACTTCTAGAGAAGAAGTTATTCCTAACGTAATCTACACGATGGGGGTAATTATGAAGGTAGGTAGTGGTACGGCTCAATCTTCCATTAAAGGTTATCCCTACACCTTGAATGCACAAGAGTTTCTAGAAAAAGGTGCTTTAGGTTATAAGCAAAATCCCAATATCGGTTCCACTAACTCGGCTTGTAATTTGACTCTAACTGATAATGGTCAAACCTTTTCAGCGGTGTTTGTGAGAAGAGATGGTGGTATCCGCACTTTCTATCCTGATGCTACTCCTAGCGGTAATCCCAACTGTGCGCCTTAAGAGATACAGGACTTACGCAACTGGCACATTAGTAGAGTGCGTCAGATGTCAAAAATCTGTTTATTTGCCAGATATATCGAGTCTGACGCACCCTACAATAGATGTTTATTGTGATACTTGCCTAAGTCCTAAGATAGTTTGAAGTAAGAATTTAACCTCATTCCTAGGGTGGGCATTGCCCACCATTTTTTGTCTTTACATCTACAATCGGTGTTGATGCTGGGAATGATTGGGTGAGGCGATCGCATTCATGAGAGACTTCTATAGCCATCAGATTTGATAAAACCTGTTAGAAACACAGTTTCTAGAAGAAACCGGGTTTTTCTTTTTCTCAAATAATTTATTCTTGGTATAAGATGACAGTATGAGCATTTAGAGGTAATGCACGAATTAGCTATATCAATTGTTGAATGCATAGCTGTTACCAGTCAATCTAATCCAGCCAGTGCATTTGGTGAAATGACAATTACAGAGTAGCAAGCGGCTGGACTGGTGAAACCTTCAATCATTAAGCCAGCTTTAACTACAGTTGAGAAAAGTCTGGTAATCAGGAAACTTGGTCAACTTCAGGAATTAGACAGTCAAGTTCTACAGAATCTTCTACAGACAATTCTTGGTCAATAGACTTTAACCGGGAAATAGCGATCGCGCCGATATCGAACGAAAAGAGAATAACTCACTAAACTAGGGCTACTGAAGGTACTTGAGGCGTTGCATCTTGAACTGTCAGCACTGAGCAAGTTGTGTGACGGAGTAGGTAATTGCTGACGCTACCCAACAAAAACGGACTTAGTCCACTCAGACCATGACGACCGATAATAATTAAGTCAGCTTTCCACGTTTCAGCTACCTCACATACTTGAGGGCAGAAATCGCCGATTTCTTGAGTAAATTCAGCCTTGACACCTGCGGCGATTGCCTGGTTAGTGAGTGATGTGAGTAATTCAATTCCCTTTTGTTTTAGAGAGTCCCAGTATCCTAAAAAGTAGTCTAAATCTCTCGTTTGGGGAATTGCGTAGATATCCTCTTTTTGTAGCTTTGGAGGGTTTCTGTAGCGTTTATCAAAAGGTGAGAGAACTTGCAATAAAATCAATTGGGCATTATTGGCTGTTGCTAAAGATAAAGCTTGCTCAAAAATATGCGAGTCAATTGTATTATCATTAATCACTACTAAAAGTTTTTGTAACATTTTGAAGAAGTCTTAATTTAAATGTGGTTAGTTAAAATTCATCAGTTATAAGTCATTAGCAGGAAGCTTGTAGAGACGTTGCATGCAACATCTCTACATTATTTTTCTCCAGATATCTAATGATTATTTGCTTCAGCAGCGGCGATTTCTAGTAGGGTTTTGAGTACTGAGTCAGGGTTGAGGCTGATCGAGTCAATCCCCTGTTCTACTAAAAAGCGGGCAAATTCTGGGTAATCACTGGGTGCTTGGCCACAAATACCGATTTTGCGTCCATGCTGTTTAACAGTGGCGATCGCATTTGCAATCATTCGCTTCACCGCTGCATTGCGTTCGTCAAACAGATGGGCCACTAAACCTGAATCCCGATCTAGTCCCAAAGTTAATTGTGTCAAGTCATTGGAACCAATAGAGAAGCCATCAAATACTTGACAAAATTCATCTGCTAGCATCACGTTACTGGGTAACTCACACATCACATAGACTTGCAAGCCGTTTTCTTGCCGTACCAAGCCATGCTTTGCCATTTCTGCCAGCACCCGCTGTCCTTCTTCAGGAGTACGACAGAAAGGTACCATTAAAATCATATTGGTTAAACCCATCTCATCCCTTACCCGCTTCATCGCCTGACACTCTAAGGCAAAACCCTCGCGATAGCGCTCATCGTAATAGCGAGAAGCACCACGCCAGCCAAGCATCGGGTTTTCTTCTTTGGGTTCAAATTGTTTACCTCCCAAAAGGTTGGCGTATTCGTTGCTCTTAAAGTCGGAAAGCCTGACTATGACTGGTTTGGGGTAAAAAGCCGCAGCGATCGTCCCAATCCCTTGCGCTAGTCTATCGACAAAGAATTCTGCTTTATTTTCATATTGAGTAGTTAACTCAGCAATTTTATATCTAGCAAGTTCATCTTCTAACTGATCAAAGTGCAGCAATGCTAGCGGGTGGACTTTGATGTGATTAGCAATAATAAATTCCATTCGCGCTAATCCCACCCCATCGTTAGGAATAGCTGTTAAACCAAATGCTTCTTCTGGATTGCCCACATTCATCATGATTTTGGTGTGGGTGCGGGGCAAGTTTTCTAGTGGTATTTGTTGGACTTCATAAGGCAATAAACCTTGGTAAACTTTGCCTGTTTCGCCTTCAGCACAACTAACAGTAATTTCTTGCCCAGTTGTCAACACAGCGGTGGCATTACCACAGCCAACTATTGCCGGAATTCCCATCTCTCTAGCAATAATTGCCGCGTGACAGGTTCTGCCGCCAGAGTTGGTAACGATCGCACTGGCACGTTTCATAATCGGTTCCCAGTCGGGATCAGTGCGGTTTGTCACCAGTACTTCTCCTGCTTGAAACTGGTGAATTTGCGGCACATCGAGAATAACTCTGGCTTTACCTTGGCCGATCATTTCCCCGACACTACGGCCCGTAAGCAGCACTTGACTTTTTTCTTGGAGATGATAATTGCTGAGGACATTTTTTACCTTCTGGGACTGTACCGTTTCCGGACGAGCTTGAACGATAAACAATTCATTGGTTAAACCGTCTTTTGCCCATTCAATATCCATCGGGCTATCAATCCCATGCACTTGGGTATAGTGCTCTTCAATCACACAAGCCCATTGCGCCAGTTGTAAAATTTCTTGATCATTCAGGGCATATTGGCTGCGTTCAGAATGGGGAACGGTGATGTTTTTGGTTAGTTTCATCCCCCCCAAGTCATAGACCATCTTAATTTCTTTACTACCCAGGCTCTTTTTGATAATTGGGCGATATCCCTGCTTGAGGGTAGGCTTAAATACTAAATATTCATCTGGGTTAACTGCTCCTTGGACTACGGTTTCACCCAGTCCGTAGGCAGCAGTAATCAGTGCTGCATCTTTAAAACCTGTTTCTGTGTCAATAGAGAACATCACGCCAGAAGCGGCCAGGTCAGAACGTACCATTTTTTGCACCCCTACCGAGAGGGCAATGTTGAAGTGGTCGAAGCCTTTATGTTGACGGTAGGAAATGGCACGGTCGGTAAAAATTGAGGCAAAGCACTTGTGGCAAGATTCTAGTAAAGATTTAATACCGTGGACGTTTAAATAGGTTTCTTGCTGTCCGGCAAAGCTAGCATCGGGTAAGTCTTCAGCGGTGGCGCTAGAACGAACGGCAACATCGGTATCAACACCATAGTCTTGGCAGAGAACTTGGTAAGATTGTGCGATCGCTTGCTGCAATTCTTGAGGAAATGGCGTTTCTAGCATCAAATATCTGGCTTTTTTACCACGCTGCCGCAGATTGTTGACATCCTCCACATCTAAATCTGCAAAAATCTTTTTCAGCTTGGCTTCCAAACCTGCCTTAGAGATAAAGTAGCGATAAGCATAAGCAGTGGTAGCAAACCCTGTGGGAACTTTCACCCCTTTCGGTCTAAGTTGCTGAATCATCTCCCCCAACGAAGCGTTTTTACCACCAACCAGGGAAATATCTGCGATCCCAACTGTACCAAAAGGTAACACTAGGGCCTGTTCTCTTGGCACTGGGCGATCGCTTTCTTGATTAAGTAATGTTTCTAACATATTTTAGATTCCCTTACTCCAACAGATATTTAAGCAGCGTGTACTAAATTGATCTGCTCCTCATCCGCACGGTTATGTTTATAGTCCAATAGTTTGAGGATCTTGTGAGGATATATTTCTTACAGCTATTTACAAGCAGAAAATTTCCGGAAATTGTGAAGTTATAGCTTTAATTAGCCGGAAATGGTGAAGTTACAGCTTCCATTAACTTCCATGTCATCGGTTGGCAAGTATGTATAAATATTAAGGATAAATATATATATATTAATTAATCACATTAGTATTTTAAGTTTCCTCACAAGTTCCTCATATTTATAAATTAAAGTCAAAATATAAGTAAGCCAATTGTTTTTAGTTCCCCTGGGGTTGTCAACAGGCTGCCCTAATTAGCAATAACAAATTTATTAACAGGATTTACAAAAATATGAATTACTGTCCTTGCTGCTCTACGGTGCTCTTACAACATATACGTACTTCTGGAACTTACTGGTTTTGTCGTAGTTGCTGGCAAGAAATGCCTGTATTCTTAGGTAATAGTTCTAGTTCTTTATCAGCGGCTATCTTAGAGAAGATGCCTAAAAATTCCAGTAAAAAGAACATAGTAAAAATCCTGATTACTTAAGTAAGTAGCGATGGGTTACTGACCGTATAAGATTAAAAATTAACTGGTGGAATGATAGCTATTCATAACATATTTAATTTCTCTTGCAAGGGCATAAAAATTCTTATGCCCATTAGTGGGCTACTACCTGCCATAGCCATAACTTAGCTAACAATTGAAAAACAAGGAATTTTCCCTTGGGAAAAACCTGGACTTTCATTGGTAAGCCAACGCTTGTTGGCTGCTTTCACCATCTCGTTTTCACCCAAGATATGGGGTTATGCCGCCAACAAGCGCCGAGTCTATGCATCTAACGACTAGATTTTGGATCAGGCTGACCAATGAAAGGATAACTTTAATCAAACCCCAATCTACAGCCAGAAGCTAATCTAGAGACTTAAATCCCCCGAAGTCCTTCGGGGGATTTATATTTTCAGATATTAGTGGTGAATTTTGAATTGATTTGGGTTGCTGCGAAGAAAGTGGCGATTTGTCAGTGCAGCTTTAATCTTCTTCCCAGTCTTCACGGCCGATGAGGTCGATAATCCTATCTCTGAGCAAATATTCGTTCTTTTCTAGCTCATGCTCAAAATAAGCCCATTCCCGGTCAGGAATATATCTACAAATGGCATAAATTGGCTGTTGACGGTTAACAAGTCCCTTTTTTACCAGTTGTAGTGCTTCTTCCTTAATAACTTCAATGTCGTATTTAATCGCAGTATCCATAGCTCGTTCCTTCGTCTTTGATCAAGGAATTAAGATTCCAGGCAATAACTTCTTTGCCTCCACTTTAAACTTATCAAAAAATTGGCGAAATTTGTGAAGAATAAAAATATTAATACTTGCTGGAGCCAGACGCATTTTTTGAGACCATAAGTATACCCCCTCTAGAGGTATTCTTGCAGAATTAGTAGGCTGACGTCACCAGTTGTCAACAAAACTGGATGTGGTTACCCTCACTTTAGGCTTGCTAAAAGGTAAGCTAGGGAGAAGGATAAAAAATTTACTGCTTCTTAGTTCATCCCAATTATCCAGAGGAGTTATTTTATGTTTCTAAATCTTGACAAAGTTCGCCCATATTTTCCCGCTTTAACTGGTGAATGGACTTTTTTTGATAATGCTGGCGGCTCACAATCCCTAAAAAAAGTCGTAGATAAAATTAGTGAGTTTCTCCTAACTTCTGATGTCCAGCCGGGGGCTTCTTATGGTATCTCTCAACTGGCTAGAGAACGGGTGGACTTGGCAGCTAGGGGAATGGCTACTTTAATTAATGCTGATTCTCCTCAAGAAGTGGTGATGGGTCCATCGACAACAATGATGTTAAAAGTCCTTGCCCTTTGTTTGTCTAAAACCTTAAAACCAGGCGATGAGATTATTGTCACTAATTGTGACCATGAAGCAAATATTGGCGCTTGGGTTGCTTTAGAGCAAAAAGGAATAAAAATAAAATTTTGGCAAGTTCGCCCAGATACTTTAGAACTACATTTAGAAGATTTAGAATTATTAATGAGTCAGCGTACAAAACTGGTAGCCTTGACTCACGCATCTAATATTCTCGGCACCATCAACCCCATTAAAGAGATTGCTGCCTTTGTGCATCAGCGGGAGGCGATGATTTGTGTAGATGGTGTTGCTTATGCCCCACATAGATTAATTGATGTCCAAGATTTAGATGTGGATTTCTATGTTTTGAGTTTCTATAAAGTCTATGGACCACATTATGCTTTACTCTATGGTAAGCAAGAGCATTTATTAACAATGCCTGGATTGAATCATTATTTTATTGATCAGACAAATATTCCTTATAAATATCAGTTAGGCAATGTTAATTTTGAGTTGAGTTATGGCATGTTGGGCTTATGTGATTACCTGAGTGAATTAGCACAACTGCATTACGGTAATGAAACAGCACCTGATTTACGATCGCAAATGGGGCAGATATTTGACTTAATCAGCAGCCATGAAGAAAAAATTGGCTCACGCTTGCTGAACTACCTCAACAGCAAGTCTGGTGTACGCGTGATTGGTCAAACACAGGCTAACTCTCAATCTCGTGTTCCCACTATCTCTTTTGTGGTAGATGGAATTCATAGCTCGACCATTCCGCCAAAAGTTGACCCACATTATATTGGTATTCGTTACGGGGATTTTTATGCTAAACGACTAATTGAATATTTGGGGTTAGCGTCCCAAGGTGGCATAGTGCGGGTGAGTATGGTGCATTACAACACACTTGAGGAAGTTGACCGTCTGATTGCCGCTTTTGAGCAGATATTTTAGGTAATTGGTAATGGGTAATTGGTAATTGGTAATTGGTAACGGAAGTTATTTTCGCCGAGTTGTACTAGCACAGAAAATTATTTAGCTAAGGTTGAGGAGGTGGTGTATCTTCTTTCTCATTCGTCTTGTTAGCTAAGGAGAGAGGCCCTAGACGCGCTAATTTGGGGGTTGGTAGGGTAGCGGCGACAGGAGGAGTTGGCGGGAGGATCAGATTAAGTCCGCTATTGCCTAGAGTCGCTGGAGTTTTGCCGCTATTCCCGCCTTTAGTATCAGGAGTGCTGATAGCTCCACCAGAGAGTTGTTCTGCTGTGGCGTCGGTTAGTTCTTTAACTAAATCTGATGGAGTTGAGGCGAAGTCACTACGCCCAGATTCGGTATTCGCACTTTTGGTTATGAACATTTGTTATTAATCTTTTCTAGCAGGCACCTTGCCAGAATAAGTCATCCAAATTCCTATTGGGATGAACCTTCAGAGATAATTCTTCTGATACATTAAGCTTCAGAAGCGGGTATGAGTACCTTTTGCACAGACTTTAACAATTGATCGGCACTGAAGGGTTTGGGTAGAAACCCTTGAATGCCAATGTTCGTAGTCCGTGCTAACGCTTCAGCGCTAGCTAATCCACTCATGGCAATAATTTGCACTTGTGGGTTGATAATTTGCAAGGTGCGGATGGCAGTTCCCCCAGCCATTGCAGGCATCATCATATCAATGAGCACTAGCTTAATTTTATCTTTGTGCTGGTTATAGACTTCTAAGGCTTCAATGCCATTCTGGGCTTTCAATACTTTGTAGTTATAGATTTCCAAGGTAGTTTGAATAATCTGAGTAATCGACACTTCGTCATCCACCACTAAAATTAATTCTCCCTGTCCTGCCAACATTTGTGTCTTAAGTACCATTTGGGAGGTACTTTCCTCGCAACTTGGTAGATAGACGTTAAATTGGCTACCAACTCCTACCTGACTGGAGACTTCAACAAAACCGCCGTGGCTTTTAACGATGGCCATCACCGTAGATAAACCCAGCCCGGTACCTTTGCCAATTTCTTTGGTGGTGAAAAAGGGGTCAAAAATTTTATCAATGATATCTGGGCGAATGCCAACTCCATCATCAGCAACTGTAATCAACACATAGAAACCAACTTTTGCCCCGATGTGCTTTCTAGCATAGTTTTGCTCAATAAACAGTTTATTGGCAGAAATCCGCAAGTTACCGCCGTTAGGTATGGCATCGCGAGCATTAACTACTAAGTTCATCAATACCTGATGTAGTTGGGTGCTATCTCCAAAAATATTCCCTAGGTTGGCATTTATCTCGGTTTTGATGTCGATGGATTTAGAGAATGTGCGTTTGACTATCTGTTTGATGTCTTCTATCAAGTACCATGCTTGGACAATTGTCCGCTTACTTTCGGAACCACGGGTAAACGACAAAATTTGCCGCACTAAATCCGCCCCCTGTTTAGCATTGCTTTCTAGCATCTTGAGCATCTGCTGTGAACTCTCATCAAGATCGGGATGTTTTAGGGGCAGCAGTTGGGCGATTGTCATGATTGGGGTGAGAATATTGTTGAAGTCGTGAGCGATGCCGCCAGCAAGAGTTCCCAGGCTATCTAAGCGTTGACTGCGGAAAAGCTGGGCTTGGAGTTGTTTTTTTTCTGTGATGTCGGTGTCAACAGTGAGGATTGATTTGGGTAAGCCTTTGTCGTCAAGCATTAGTGTCCAGCGGCTGGAAATAATCACTGGATCACCATTTTTTTTTAATTTATGTAACTCACCTTCCCAGAAACCATCGGCAACAACGGTTTCTAAAGCCTTTGCTAGTTGAGGTGTAATTTTCTGAGACAAAAGTTTCCCGGCATTCTTTCCTTCAGCTTCTTGCTTCTGCCAGCCGTATATCCGCTCTGCGCCTTTGTTCCAAAATAAGATTTGGTTGTGCAAATCTTTGACGAAAATTGCGTCTGTTGAGATATCTAGCAGGGCAGCTTGTTCGCGGAGTTTTTGTTGTGTATGCTGACGTTGGCTAATGTCTCTGAACAGCCAGCGTAATGTGCTTGGCTTTCCCTCATGATCCCAGATTGCTAAAGCATTTAGTTCAGATGGAAAGTCTATCCGCCCCTGATGGTGGAATAGTTGTAACTCTTCTGGGCCAATATTTCCCTTTTCCTTTAACTGCTGGATAATCTGACGATATTTCTGGCGTTCTGTTTGATGCACAAAAACAAAAAGGGGCTTGCCGATTAAGTAAGACTGGCGGACACTCAGTAATTGCGCCGCCGCATAATTGGCTTCTTGGATGAGTCCATCTGCATCGGTGACTAAATAACCCTCTGGGGCAAAGTTAAATAAATCCAGGTAACGCTGGCGTTCTGCTTCCACAAGATGGCGGGTAGCTAACAATTCCTGATTTTGTTGCTGTAGCTCCTCTGCCAACACCTGAGTTTCTTCGAGAGAGATGGAAATTTCGGCGATCGCTTCTTTTAATAAATCCATAGAGGAATTTTGCTCTGCTGACAGCCCCTGCCCCTGTCCTGCACGCTGCAAAAGGTCTTCTAATCGCTGATGTGCCCCTGTAATTGCCAGTTCAAAATTTTCGCTGGTCATGATCTTTTCCTATATTTAAGTTAATCTAAATCTCTAAATCCCTCTATTGCTGCCGTCGGCGTTGCTCAATATCTTGGAGGGAAACCATACTGTTAATTTTGTCTATATCTGCCATCATCACAACTACCCCCTCCACTTCCATACCAAACAGGGGTGTGACTGCAACATAACATTTAATCTGCTTGCCCCGACGATTGACGGCATCGAGAATCATTTCTTCAAATTGATTTTGTCCAGACAAGGAATCACGGATAGCCGCTCGCAGTTGCTCCATAGGTAAACCTATGTCTAGACTGAAGATAGATTTGCCGACTACTTCATCAGTCCGCAAACCCCACAGATCCTCCACCAAATAATTCCAAATTAAGATATTAGAGTTTTGATCAATGACGACAATTCCAGCTTGAAGACTTCTGAGGATGGAAACTAGGAAGACATTTGAGTGATTGAGTTCGACAGTGCGCTGACTCAATTCATTATTAATTGTGACTAATTCCTCATTCGCCGACTGGAGTTCTTCGTTCATCGTCTCCAATTCTTCGTTGGTAGACTGGAGTTCTTCGTTGGTGGTTTCTAATTCTTCGTTGGTAGACTGGAGTTCTTCGTTGGTGGTTTCTAATTCTTCATTGGTAGATTGCAGTTCTTCGTTGCTGGACTCTAAATCTAGTCGGTAGCGTTTTAGATCTTGATGAAGTTGATTGTAGCGGGTGACATCATTGAAGGTGATGCTAACGCCGATCAGGCTGTTATCGCCATCTTGCAAAGGCACAATTTGCACATCCAGATATTTAATTTCTGCATTGGGCAAATAGCGCTCTACATTTGCCAGCGCAACGGGACGGCGATCGGTATATGCTTTTTCAATTAGCGATCGCAATTCTATTGGACGATAGGAGAGTTCCAAATCTTGGAAGGGACGAGCTAAATCTTTGGGTGACAGACTAAACAAAGTCCGCGCCTTCTCGTTAACTAGCACGAGAGTGCCTTTGACATCAACCACTATTTGAGCGATCGGTGCCAAATCAAAAGCTTGTTCGCGGATGCGGAGGTGCCGCGTTAAACGGTTGCTAACCTCATCATCCCCTGTATTTGCCATCACCAAAAGGCGATCGCGTGTATTCGGCACCGCTACTTTCGTAAATATGCGATTTTTCAAGTCAATTGGCGTAAACAGATTGCTATGCAACAACAGCATCTCTGCTTTCCCCAAAAACAGATAACTGTTGTTATTCAGCGCAAAATGAAAGCGAGCCAAAATCCGCCCCTGAACCTCAGTATTAAAATACATCAGTGTGTTGCGACACACCAGCAGGTCTAAGCGGGAAATCGGCGCATCTTGAAACAAGTCATGGCGACCAAAAATCACTGAACGGCGCAAGTCTTGGCGGAAAACATAGTTGTTCCCTGATGCCTCAAAATATTTCTGTCGCAGTTCCTCTGGCACAGCCTGGACATCTTTGGCTGAATACACAGCTAGACGAGCTTGGTTGAGCGCTTCTTCATCTACATCTGAGGCATAGATTTTCACCCGTTGGCGAAATTCCTCTACTCCCATAATTTCTGCCATCAGCATTGCCAGAGTATAAGCCTCCTCACCAGAGGCACAACCAGCGCTCCACATCCGGATAGGAGCAGAATCTTTTTTACTATTAACTATATCGGGCAGCACTTTCTCTGCTAGTTGTTCCCAAGCTGCGGTATCCCGAAAAAAGCCTGTAACGTTGATCAGGATGGTGTTGAACAGATTATTGAACTCGTCTGGATAGACTTCCAGATAGTCCATGTAATCCCCAAAGCGCTCTAGATTAAATATCTGCAACCGCTTATTTACCCGACGCATCAACGTTGAGCGCTTATAGCCTGAAAAATCAAAGCCCCGGCTTTGTCTCAGATAAACAAGTAGATTTTCAAATTCAGGGTCTTTTTCTAGAGTAGTCATAAGCACTGGGGATTTGGGTTTGGCGACTAGGAACAAGGGCACTTGGTAGGGAAAGCATCTCCCTTATTCCCCCCAATTACCAATTACCGATGCCCAATTTCTTGATTCAATCATTATCCATAACCAAAGTTACCAAAGCTGAAGATATTTCATCCAGACGGAGAATAAAATCGACATTTCCTGTCTTAATTGCTGCGGCGGGCATTCCAGAAAATTCGGCACTTTTATCATCCTGAACAATCACAGTACCACCCATTTTTTTGATCGCTTCTACCCCCATCGCCCCATCACTACCCGTACCCGTAAGCACAACTGCGATCGCGCGGTCTTTATAACTAGCTGCAACTGATTCAAACAGCAAATCAGCCGAGGGGCGGAGGAAATGCACCAATTCCGACTGAGATAATGAAAGCGTGCCGTTACGGTTGACCAGCAAGTGATTATTAGGTGGCGCAATGTAAACCGTTCCCGGTGCTAACAGGTCTCCCTCCTCCGCCTGCTTGACATTCAGTCCCGTCCGACGACTGAGAATCTCAGCCATCAGTGAACGGTGTCGGGGGTCAAGGTGTTGCACAACAACGATCGCCGCTGTAAAATCTGCGGGCAGAGTTGATACCACTTGGGTGAGAGCAGATAGCCCACCTGCCGAAGCTGCTAAAGCCACAGCATCGAAAGCAGCATTATTAAAGCGAGGTGGAGAATTTTTGGCATTTTCTGCCATCTGGTACATGGTTTGTAGGCTATTAAGATTAGCCAATTTGGCTAGATAGATTTAGCATAGATGATTTTCAACTCATTCATCATCCCTAAAAAAATATATAGTAGATTTTTAGTCATTAATCTATCAAAAGGATGAGTTAATTTTCCTCCTCCAACATTTGCTTTGCCTGCAAAAGTTGCTGTTTAGATTCTTCACTAATAATTGGATATTTAAGATTTAGTTCTTGGAGTTTTTTGCAAATGATGTCCGCCACTACTAAGCGTGTAAACCATTTGCGATCAGCCGGAATTATATGCCAGGGTGCCCATTTAGTACTAGTATAGCAAAAAGCTTGCTCATAAGCGGCCATATAGTCATCCCAAAACGCCCGTTCGCGAACATCACTGGCAGAAAATTTCCAATTTTTTTCCGGCGAATCTATTCGCTTCAAAAAGCGATTTTTTTGCTCTGATTTCGAGACATTGAGAAAAAATTTGAGAACGATAATTCCATTGTTTACCAGGTATTTTTCAAAATTATTAATATCTTCAAACCGCTGTTTCCATATCTTACCATCCTGAGGAAATTGGGGTAACTGTTGCTTGAGGAGAATTTCTGGATGCACCCGCGCCACTAGCACTTCTTCATAATATGAACGGTTGAAGATGCCAATCCGCCCCCGTTCTGGCAAAGCCTTCATCGAGCGCCACAAGTAATCATGGTCTAATTCTTCCACACTCGGTTGCTTAAAACTAAACACCTGACATCCTTGGGGATTCACACCAGACATCACATGTTTAATTGTGCTATCTTTACCAGCGGCATCCATCGCCTGAAAGATAATTAGCAAGGCATAAGTATTTTGAGCATAGAGAATATTTTGGTAATTTGCTAGTTGTTCAATGCCTGTCTGCAATCTTTTTACTGCATCAGCTTTTTCGATAAATTCAGCTTTATAGGCTGGGTCATAGTCTTTTTGTAAAGAAATGATTGCACCTGGCGGAACTAAAAAATCATCATAATTCATCTTAAAAACTTCCCAACGGCTGCTGATACTTTGTTACATTCTAAAGTACTGAATCCCCAGAAATTTATTTTATTAACTAAACAAAATTATTCGCTTCATAACTTACAAATTTACACCCTGGGTTTTTGCAGATTTGTGGTGATATGTCCCACATTTTATTGATCTACAGTTATCAACCACGAAGCTTACCAATACTCGGTTTTCTCTGGTTTAAATTTTGGCATGGTTACATAGGGCTAACGCTGATACTTCGCTTGCTACAGGCAGATTTTGAATTACCGAGGACGCATCGATTCTCTACCCAAAATAAACAGCCCCGCTACCCCCAAGCTCACAAACCAAATATATTGATACCAATATTGCCGAATTTGCTCAACTTTATCGAGTTCTGGATGCAGCGTATTCAGATAAAGCAACAGCAGCAGAATCATGAGTGCCCCAAATCCGACAAAACTTAAACCAACAAAAATCCGTGCTGGTTGCAGTTCCAAATCGCTAATTGTTTCTAAATCAATTTTTGCCAGATCATTTAAAAAGCCTTCTGCCAAAAATGAAGCAGCTTGCAATCTTGTGCTCACTTTTGGCGGTAAAATTGGTGTCAGCGCGGCTACAGTGGGGCGACGAAGCAAAGCCTCGGTATTTCGCAATAATTCCAAAGGCTGAGGTTTGGGGCTTGGTTGAACAAATTCGCTATTGTCTGTAGCAGTTGGGACGGTGGTTTTGACTTCAAAATCCATCGATAGCATGCCTCAGAAGAAACAGGATATCCATAGCCTAGCGAATTCTTCAGCTGCGATCGCAAATTTCTTCGGCATTGGGTAGGGACTTGATCAATAATTACCCCTGTCCCCTGCCCCAATTACAAATTAGCTGACTGACTGTAATTTTTCTAGTCGCGCCAAAACATCTGCGCTGTGAATACTTGGGTTGACCTTGACAAAAGTCTCCCGCAAAATCCCTTGAGGATCGATGATAAAGCTATGGCGCATAGATACAAAGCCAATCCAAGAACCGTAAGCTTTACTCACTGCACCATTAGTATCTGCCAACAGAGGGAATTTTAACCCTTCTGAATCGCAAAATTCAGCGTGGGAATCAACATCATCAGCACTAACACCAATAATCTCGGCGTTTTTTTCCAAATATTTCGGCAAGTCTTGCTGAAAACGACGCGCTTCTATGGTGCAACCAGAGGTAAAGTCTTTGGGATAAAAATAGAGTACTACCCACTTACCCCGCAAGTCAGAAAGAGAAACTTTGCCATTACCTGTGTTGGTTGGCAAAGTAAATTCCGGCGCCGGTTGATTGATTGCTGGAAGTTTACCACCAATGGCCTTAGCCGCTGGGGTAAAGTTCAACCAACTGATGAGTGCAAAACAACTGGCAAAGAATATGCTGAAAAAAGTGCGACGGGAAATCATGGTGTAACCCAGAATAATAACTTAACATAAGTTATCATTCTTGGTCGCTGCTATTCTAACTCTAAGTGAGATTCGGGAGGATTTTCTGCAATTTCAATGTATTGGCTATCTAGGAGAAAGGCTCCCTTAGCAAAGCGAATACCCCAATATCCTCCAGGACGACGGTCTATAACTATACCCTCTTCGCCAAGATGAATCACATCTGGGGGGCGCAGCATCGGCATCGGTTCAGCGGTTTTGACGTAGGGCGGTAGGGCCACAACACGGACTTTACTACCAATAGCAAATTCTTGGGACATTTTCAGACAGCTAGAAGTTTAACTAACTCATAACTCTAACTGCTAACTTTTACCAGGGGGATTGCCTAATTTGCTATGTCTGCGAACAAATTAGCAGGCAATTAATTTGCATAATATGTATATTTTGGGTTGAGGTGGGCAGCGTTACCCACCCCGGATTTTTCAGGCTGAACTGTTTAGGATTATTGGGAATTGCTTTGTTGACGGCGCAAACGACTATTCTCTTCTATTTGCTGTATTTGTTGCTGCTGTTTGACAGTGAGGATTCCTTGGATCTGTTTTCTCGAAGACAGAAAAATCTGCTGAATCTGAGCTTTTTGTTTGTCAGTGAGATTCAAGGAAGCAAAAATCTGAGATTGAGACTGACCGCTTTGGATTGCAGTTTTGAGTTTTGCCTTTTGTGTTGGGGTGAGAATTTTAGTAATTTGGCTGCTAGTGTTGCGTTGAATTGTCTGGAGTTGGGTTTTTTGTGTATTCGTTAGCCCCAGGCTTTGTAATGCTTCTTGTCCTGGTACTTCTACACCTTGCTGGCGTGAAGGGACTTTTGTTTGTGCTTGCACGGCAAACGGGGTAGCAGTTAAAGTTAGGACAACGACTCCAGCTAGTAGCGATAATTTGTTGAATCTCATTGATTACCTCAGCTGAGTTTTGAGCTTTCAAAAATCTCTATATTATAAACAAAATATTGGTACTTTTCAAATAAATCTCATCTTTTTCTTGCTTGTGCTTCAGCCCTAGTAATTCACCAACCTAGAAATTACGGCTGAGACTGACATATTCAGCGGATCTTTGCGTCCGAGCCTCAGCCTAATTAGGTTAAATTAGCGATCGCTACACACCAGGGCCTTTTTGTTGTTGACGGCGCGCACGACTATTTTCCCGGAATTGCTTCATTTGTTCGAGCTGTTCGGGTGTGAATACTGCTTGAGTCTGTTGTTTCGAGGACTCCATGATCTTCTTGATTTGGGCTTTTTGATCTTCAGACAAATTCAACGCCGCAAAACCCTTCTTTCCACGCTCACCTCTTTGTTGTGGACGCTGACCCTGACCTCTTTGAGCTTGGCGTTCAGCTTTCAACTTCTCTAGTTGTGCCTTTTGTTCTGCGGTGAGAACTTGATCAATTTGGGCGCGGGTACTCTCGCGAATTTGCTTGAGTTGGCTTTTTTGAGCATCCGTTAGGTTTAGTTTTTGCCAAGGGCCCCTTCCTTTAGCTTGTGCAATTAACAGGGGTGAAGAGGAGGCTGTTTGTGCTTCAACAGCGAAGGGGATTGCAGTTAAACCGAGAGCGATCGCACCAGCTATAAATGATAATGTTTTGAGTTTCATGGATTGTCTTGTAGTTTTTTCTAGTTTCGATGCCACCATCATAGAAAGTGATCTCCAATAGCCACATGAGGAGAAAGTCACGGTTATACCCATGACTAAAGTAATGACTTCACTCTAAATAATGTGACAAGTGATTAAGTAGAAATTACACTGTGTACATAAAAATGCTAAAAAACCAAACTGATAGAAGTAAGCTTTAATAATTCACAATCTAGAACCTAGAATCTAAAATAGTATGAATCCTCCGATTCAATTTAAAAATCATCCTTTTCGGTTTTTGCTTTATTTGGAGTGGATATTACTAGCGATCGCCGTTTTGACGGCTATGCTGCCCTCTCCTTCACCGCGATTTGCTAACAGAGCACCAGAACTGGCAATTTTTAGTCTGACTATTTTTGGGTTAATGGGCTTAAGATTGCCCACTGGTAACAACGTAGTTAAAGTTATCTACACAGCCAGTGAAATTTTATTGCTTTTATTAACTGGAACTTATGGTGGTAGAACTGCTCGCTTATTTCCCTTTCTCTACATAATTTTAGTAACTCGTAGTTGCTTGATTTTTCAGCAGCTTGGGCGGTTGGTAGTTACATGTCTATCGTTTATCTTATTTTTGCTGACACTAAATTATCGTTCTCCCAAATTCCCACTACCGCCTCAAGCACAGGAAAGATTTTGGTTTTTTACTTTGAGTTTAGTATTATTATTTGGCTTAAGTTTAGTGTTTGTGCTGCTATTAATGAATACGGCTTTATCTGAGCGGCAGAGTCGAGAAAGACTAGCAATCGCTAACGAAAAACTACGTCAATATGCTCTACAAATTCAAAATCAAGCAACTTTAGAAGAACGTAATCGCATTGCTCGTGAAATCCATGATTCATTGGGTCACTCTCTGACTGCTTTAAATCTGCAACTAGAAACTGCCGTCAAACTTTTTTCATCTAACCCAACGAAAGCGCAGACATTCTTGGCAAGAGCTAAAGAATTAGGATCTAAAGCGTTGCAAGATGTGCGACAATCAGTTTCAACCATGCGTAATCACCCCATACAAGAGCAATCTTTAGAACAGGCAATTGGTATACTCGCAGAAGATTTTCACCGCTCAAATGGTATTTTACCAGTTTATCAAATCAACCTTGAGTATCCCCTGCCAATTGAAGTTAGCACCGCAATTTATCGCATTATCCAAGAATCATTGACAAATATCTCTAAGTATGCAAAAGCATCAGCAGTTAAACTAGAATTAACTATGACAGCAGAAACCTTGCGGTTAATCGTTCAGGATAATGGTAGAGGTTTTGATTTACAGCAAAATACTACTGGTTTTGGATTACAAAGTATGCGCGAGCGCACTTTAGGACTAGGAGGTGAGTTTAAAATTAACAGCGCTCAGAATTCTGGTTGTCAACTTATAGTTAACATTCCCTTATCTAGGTTCAGATGATGATTAAAGTATTACTGGTAGATGACCAAAGTTTAATTCGTCAAGGATTAAAAGCGTTATTGGAACTAGAAGCAGATTTAGAAATAGTGGGAGAGGCAGAAAATGGTGAAATGGCGGTTGAATTGGTTGCTGAATTGCAACCAGATGTCGTATTGATGGATATCAGAATGCCGATTATGGACGGAGTCGCCGCCACGCGGGAAATGCACAAGCGCTTTGTCGGCATCAAAATTTTAGTATTGACCACCTTTGATAATGATGAATATGTGACTGCCGCCTTACAGAATGGCGCAATGGGTTATCTACTCAAAGACACACCCTCAGAAGAGTTAGCTGTTGCCATTCGCGCCGTCCATAAAGGATATACTCAACTCGGCCCAGGAATAGTAAAAAAACTTTTGACTCAGTTTTCCACTATGGTCTCAACCCAGTCACCGCCTGCCCCACCTAGTTTAGTTGAACTGACACCGAGAGAAAAAGAGGTTTTGCGGTTAATTGCTACGGGTGCTAGCAATCGAGAAATTGCTCAGGAACTATACATTTCTGAGGGAACTGTGAAAAATCATGTGACGAATATTTTAAATAGGCTAAATTTACGCGATCGCACACAAGCAGCTATTTTCGCTAATACATATCTATCCTATTTAGAATAGCATAGCTAAAAAAAACCAAAATTTAAATAGTAATTATTACCTATATACCCAGAATTATTGCTGGTTAATAGTCATTACCAAAATATACTGAATAAACATTTGTAACAGATTAAACTAATCCGTAATCGCTCGGTTTGATAATAATGTATCCCCAAGCATAATCAATTTAGTCAGGGAACTGATTGAGAAAAAACGATTTAACCAGATCCACTATTGCTTAAATATCAATTCGGCATAGCGTTTAAAGCCTGAGTTTTCATACTTATCTAAAATCTGTATAATTAGTTGCTCTTGCCCAGTTCTAC
Source organism: Cylindrospermum stagnale PCC 7417 (assembly GCF_000317535.1). Classification (NCBI taxonomy): domain Bacteria; kingdom Bacillati; phylum Cyanobacteriota; class Cyanophyceae; order Nostocales; family Nostocaceae; genus Cylindrospermum; species Cylindrospermum stagnale. The sequence continues at coordinate 2,089,740 of NC_019757.1, read as the reverse complement.
TGTAAGAACTCACCTTATTTAAGGTTTGTTCATCATCACTCTAGGTTACAAAAATATATGCCAGATTTATTGCGAAAAGAACTAGGTGATTTTAATAGCATTGCCTGTTTTAAAGCAGTGATTGTCGGGATAGAAGACGCCCTAGGAGAAAAGGCTACAGCTATTGCCCTAATCTCAGCAGGTCGTGCGCGAGGTAAAAAACTAGCTCAAGAATTAGGCTTTGTCGGCGGCTTAACTTCCTTAGAGGAGGCAGCAGAAAAATTGAAGCTGGCTTTAGGTAAAGAGGGCACACGGTTGTGCATTGTTGAGAAAATTATTTCTGAAGGCGAATCCATTAAAGTGTACACCTCTGAAACCGTTTGTTCTGCCGGAGAACAGCCAGGTTCAAACCGTAAATGTACTTTTACAATGGGTGCGGTGTGGGGAGCTATCGAGCAACTAATCGGCAAGCGACTAAAGGGGGTACATATCGAATCGGTACTTCGGGGTGGGACTCACGACGTATTTGAGTTTACTCCCTTGGAGTAATATGTGCATAAGTCAAACGTATACAGATTTTCTTTCTTTGAATTTGAGCTGATCGGAAATTAAAATCTCACAAAAATAGCACAACTAGAGAATAATCAAATGGCAATTAATACAGAAAAACTTACCCTTGTTTTACAAAACTTTGTTACTGCTACGACTGATGTCCAAGGAGCAGCACTTGTCACCCCCGATGGTCTACCTTTGGGAGCCAGCTTACCCGGTGGAATGGATGAAGAACGGGTATCAGCAATGTCAGCTTCCATGCTTTCTTTAGGGGAACGCATCGGCGTTGAGTTAGCTAGAGGTAGTGTTGACCGCATCTTTGTTGAAGGTAATAAAGGCTTTGGCATTCTGACTAGTTGCGGCGAAGATGCTGTCTTACTCGTCTTAGCAAGTGAAACTGCTAAACAAGGTTTGCTGATGCTAGAAATCAAACGTGTTCTGGCAGAACTAAAGCTGATTTTGATGTAATTATTAGCTTTGTTTAACTCAACAACAAAGGTAACTAAGTTAAAAGTTCTCTTGTAGACAAATACTTCGGTCTCTAGGGAACTTTACATTTGCCACATACAAGCCGTTAAAGTGACTGAAGATTTAGCATTCACTAGGGACTAATCATTATTTGTTTGTTGATGGAGTAAAAAAATTATGGAAATTATGCGGTTGATTGTCACAGGAACGGTAGGCGCTGGCAAATCCACTTTCATTCGTTCAATTAGTGAAATTGAAGTAGTAGACACGGATACCCGCGCAACTGACGAAACAGCATTGCTGAAAAAAAGAACCACCGTCGCCCTTGACTTCGGTCGATTGCAATTTGGCCCTGACATGGCGCTACACCTTTATGGCACACCTGGTCAGTCTCGCTTTGATTTTATGTGGGATATTTTGATTCGCAAGGCTCACGCTTATATCTTGTTGGTAGCAGCGCATCGACCTAGAGAATTTCGTCAGGCACGTAAAATCATTAACTTTATGAACCAGCGGATGCAGATTCCCATGATTATTGGTCTCAGCCATACCGATTGTCCCGGAGCTTGGTCTGAGGAAGATATTTTCTTCGCCCTTGGGTATGTGGATGAGAATGACCGACCACCAATTGTGCGGGTGAACCCAACGGAAAGAGATTCCGTAGCTGAGGCGGTAATTACTCTAGTACAACACTTGATGGAAAGTTGTGCAGTTTAATCTATTTGATAAAATCTGCATTTTTAGTAAAAATGTACCAATTAAATAAGAACTTAATTGAGGTTAAATCAACATATATTTCTTGCTGACTTATTAATTTTCGATGAATATAGTTTTATCAAAACTTGATAAAGCTTTACCTCAGATTGGAATTTGTCTAAGTCCGTATTTTTTACAGGTAAAAAAAACTAAAATCTTAAGAGAGAGTAATGACACGGATTTAAATACAGTAGAGTACAAGCTAATATAAATCCATACAGCCAAAAGATTATTTGAACCAATTAACAAAGGAAAAAATTATGGCTATTACTGGTAATTTCGCGGATTTTTCTTTGCCAGAGCTACTTCAATTTTTAGATCATGGGAAAAAGACAGGTGTGCTCCAGATTCAGTTTTCATCTGAACAGACTGAGAATAAAGTCAAACAAGTTTACTACATCTGGTTACATCAAGGTCGCGTTATTACCGCAGCGGATCGCTTAGATCAAAAAAGTTTAACGTTAATGATTACTCAACGGGGATGGATCAGTGAGCGCGTTATCTCTAGAGTCACTCAGATTTCTGCTAGTTCTATAAGCACGCCACTTGGCCTATTTCTCAAGTCCCAAGGAATGCTGCAACCGGAACAATTAAAACTTTTATTTAATACCCAGGTACTGCGGCCAGTATGTGCCTTATTTCAAATTCAAAATGGTCTATTTACATTTAATCCAGTAGTAAATTTGCCGTTGCCTTTAGCAGAAATGACTGGTCTAAGTATGTCAGCCACTGAAGTCATACTCATGGGTTTGCGAGCTCTGCGAGACTGGAAAGCCTTGGCAGATAAATTGCCAGACTGCACCTCAGGCTTGACAAGTTTAGTTGCAAAACAACCCCAGATGCAACTCAATGCTCAAGAGTGGCAAGTATGGGAATTTGTTAATGGTAATGTTTCCTTAAATAACATTGCTCATCACCTCAGAATACCTGTAGAAACTGTGCAGCAAATCGCCTTCAGACTAATCGTAGTCGGTTTGGTAGAAGAAAATTTTCTGGTTGCTCCTTCCTCTACATTAACGTTGGAAGACTCCATTCCCGAAGTCTTAGCTGAACCAGTGCCGGAGCCAAATCAAAAACCAACTGTTAGTCAGTCATTTCTCAAAAGTTTAGTGGGTTTTCTGCGGAGTAAGTAGTTGACATACAGAAAATATCTAAATTGTACAGTATCGAGGGTTCCCAACCCTGAGGGAAACTAATTACATAAAAATCATCCGGTATTAGCGTCTCGAATGATTTGATACAAAAGACCTATTCGTATAAGATTTACCCGTTTTTAGGATTAATTATGACTATAGATCCTCTCGCTTTTATGGCTACTCTAGAAAACCGCATTGGTTTAACTTCAGAAGATAAATCTCTTTTAAAGCTAAATGAAGCATGGGGCTTAGAAATTGCTTCAGAAATGGCAGATCATTTTTATGCCTATCTAGGACGCGATCCTGAAATGAAAGCCATTTTAAATGCAACTGAGGGACGAATCCATCGGCTACGTGAAACATTCGTTCAATGGTTTCATGAAATGTTTACCGGAATGGATGATTGGGGGAATACTTATGCTCAACGTCGCTGGCGCATTGGGGTTGTTCATGTACAGATTGGAATTGGCCCTCAGCATGTGGTTCCAGCGATGGCCGTTGTGGTTCATGAAGTTGGTAGAAAACTGAAACTCAATGGTAAACCGGAGGCATTACAAGAATCTTTGGGTAGAATTTGCATGATTGATTTAGCTTTTATTGAGCAGGCTTATGTAGAAGTTTCTAGATCTGCCGTGCTGAAAGAAACTGGCTGGTCTGAGGCTTTGTTCAAACGCCTAATTACACATGGCGCAGCACTGATGTAGGCTGAATTTGGCATTGCTGAATTTGGATATGAAATTCAAAAATCAAGTATTTTAAACTCTTAACTCTCCGCAGCTTTGCGTGAGGCAAATTCATACTTTCAATCAGCAACGCCCTAAATTTTGATTACTGTCAGAGACAGGATGAGCTAAGTTTCACGAAACTTGACTAAAACATCCAGCTATATTCTTATTCGGATGTGATACTTGCATCAGTACTGACAAAATTGAAAGTGCTATAGCATATTACTTTAGAGGGTGCGTTAACGTAGTGTAACGCACCCTAAATATTTAAGATAATTTAAATAATTTCAGGCATTCGGTTTTTAAAATGCCTTTTGTTACCTTGATTGTTCTAAAAGATTTAGCGATAATTTCTTCGCAGGATATATTAATTTGTCCCTGATTTATCGAGATTAGATCTTCAATTGAGGCACCATAGATAATCTCTGAAATACCAGTCCACACACAAGCAGTTGCACACATCGGACAAGGTTCACCAGTTGTATATATGCTATAACCCTCTAAAGAAGGGTTTTTTAGTTTGGTTGTTAAACTCCGAATGACATTGATTTCTGCATGGGCAGATGGGTCGCTGTCTTGCCTCACAGTATTATAGGCTACGGCAACGACTTGATTATCTTTGACAATCACCGCACCGTAAGGTGCATCCCCTTTTTTCGCTTCTTCCAGTGCTAGTCGCATAAAATATTCTTGATTCATATTAGCGAGTGAGGTTAGCATGATAATGGTTAAGAATATCGCATTTTTTATGTTCTTGCTGCGAGTTCATTAAAACAAATTTCTGTTACATATGTTACTGAGTCGGGAACAAACAGAATTCTATTTAACTGACCTAGAAACACCAATGGGTAAGGCAATTAATTTAACAATTGCTGCATTGGTTTTCATCTCATCAGGAATTTTCGTCGCTGAAACTTATAATATTCCTGATTATATACGGCTACAGTTAAATCTGATAGATACCGCCATATTAATAATTTTTGCGGTGGAATATCTAATCCGATTGTGGAGTGCGGAAAACAAAATTAAGTATATTATTAGCTTCTATTCTATTATTGACCTAATGGCAATTTTGCCATTTTTTCTAGGGCTAGTAGATATCCGCTTTATCCGTTTGCTGCGCTGGTTCCGGATTTTAAGGTTAATTAGGTTTATCGATCATAAGTTTTTATTTGGTAGTATTAGTAGCGAAGATGGTGTAATCTTTGCGCGGATATTATTTACTTTATTTGCAATTGTCTTTGTTTACTCTGGCTTGATTTACCAAGTAGAACATCCAGTAAATTCTCAAGGTTTTAATACTTTTTTGGATGCGGTTTATTTTTCTATTGTCACGATGACAACTGTAGGATTTGGCGATGTTACGCCTATTTCTGAATTAGGTCGCTTGCTAACAGTATTAATGATTATGACAGGTGTTGCTTTAATTCCTTGGCAAATAGGGGATTTAATTAAGCGATTGGTGAAAACTGCTAATCAGGTAGAAATTGTTTGTTCAGGTTGCGGTTTAGCTTTTCACGATGCAGATGCTGGGTTTTGTAAAAGGTGCGGGACAAAAATATAATAACGATTTTCCGTAAAAGCTTTGGGTCTCGGTGTAGAAATTTAGTGGTGAAAGCCAACCCAAAGTCAACTATTTACCAAATGATATTTTCTCATCTACCTACTTTAGGCGTAAGGCTGGGTTTTCGGAAACCTTTCAAAAGTGATTTGTTTTTCAATCGCCGAGAAAATCACTTATTTTCTTTTTGTTTAGTTTCGTCTAGATATATCATTTAAGGGTTTTTATTAAGTTTATTTACAATCGAGATAATTAAGTATTTTTCTAGGAAAAAGCAATAAAATAAACCCACAACAACTAAAGCCATGAAATTTGCTACTAATACTATTTGCAAAACTTTTTGTGTCGTTTTTTTGAGTTTAACAATTACTGGTTTTTATCTCCCCAGTAAAGCCATCACTGTAGAGGAAGTACCTGTGCCCAAAGCCAATGGCTGGGTGACAGATACTATTGATATCCTTAGCCCAAAAACCGAAGCCAAAATTAATCAGCTAATTGACCAGTTCATTTCATCAATGTTTTCAAAAAAATCACGCAGGAGTAGGAGTAGTAGTAGTGGCAATGGTGATGGTGGTGGTGGTGGCGATGGTGGCGGTGGTGGTTGAGCTATCTTCTTATCCCAATTCCCCATAAGGTTGAAACAAATATGATCCCCCAACCTCCCTAGCCTTAAGGGGTAAAGAAAAATGATATGTATCAAGTTTTAAGAGAAATGGTATGACAACCAACTTATATTTACAGTAAAGGCGGGTTTATTTCTTTGCCGCTGCTGTAGTCAGATTCAAAAGCGTGAGCATAATTGTTGACATTTAGAGCGATAAATTCTTTATAGCGATTCTCGGTCGGATGAAATACAAGCGAGGGCGGGGAAAACCCGCCCCTACAGGGTTGGCGATTTAAAACTGTACCTAACTGATCTGAAAACCGCTATAAGTTATTTCAGGCATCCACCCCTCACCTCAGACTTTAATGGTTAGCGCTAGGATGTCTATGTCTTTTTTAAGAATATAAAAAATATGCCGCAAAATTTTTACGTAAATCCGGCGACAGGCAGTGATAGCAACCCTGGTAGCCAACAAGCGCCGTTCAAAACCATTACTCAAGCGCTAAAACAAGCCACTATTGGCGCTAAAATTCAACTAGCAGACGGTAATTATAATGCCGCCAGTGGTGAAGCTTTTCCCTTAACTGTTGCAACTGGGGTGATAGTGGTGGGTAATGAGGCTAACAAAGGTAGTAGTATTTTGATTGAAGGAGGTGGTAGCTACCTCAGCCGCACTTTTGCTGGTCAAAATGTTACCTTTGTGCTGCTGAATAGCGCTGAACTCCGAGGAGTGACTGTGACTAACTTGGCTAGCCGTGGTAGTGGTGCATGGGCTGAATCGAGTACTCCTACCGTTGCTAATAGCACTTTTACTAATTGCAAGCGTGAGGGTGTTTTTGCAACTGGTGATGCTAATCCAGTGATTCAAGGTAATGTGTTTAGTGAGAATGCAGCTAATGGAATTGCGATCGCTAAAAATTCCCAAGGTCAAATTCAAGGTAATACCTGCGTTAAAACTGGTTATGGCATTGCCATTAGTGATGCTGCATCACCCACACTTATAGATAACAAATTTTCTGAAAACCGCTCTGGGATTGTCATTTCTGGGACTGCGCGTCCTGTGCTGCGGAATAATCTCAGCGAAAGAAACACTGACGATGGTGTGACGGTGATTGCCACTGCTTTACCCGATATCGGCAGTACCAATAACCCTGGTGGTAACATCTTCCGCAATAACGGTAAATTTGATTTGCAAAATGCCAGTTCCAACAAGCTGGTTTCTGTGGGAAATCAAATAGATCCGGCTAAGGTTACAGGAAAAGTAGAGTTTGCAGATAATACAGTACCTGCACCAACGCCTACCCCAACACCAACACCGACACCAACACCGACACCAACACCGACACCAACACCGACACCAACACCTACCCCAACACCTGCACCCAGTGACTTAACAGACATTAGTACTCATTGGGCAGCTGCGTTTATTCGGGAATTAGTCAAACTGGATATAATCAAAGGCTTTCCCGATCGCACTTTTAAACCCGATGCGACAATGACACGGGCACAATACGCCGCTTTGCTGGTAAAAGCTTTCAACCCGAACAGCAAACGCACTGCTAGCAAATTCAAGGATGTACCAGAGAAGTTTTGGGCATTCCAGGTTATTCAGCAAGCTTATCAAGGGCAGTTTCTCTCTGGGTTTCCCAATGGTGACTTTCGTCCTAACCAAAACATTCAGCGCGTGCAAGTAATTGTCTCCCTAGTGAATGGATTGGGGTTATCTGCGAGTGCGGGAACGGCCAAAAAAGCTTTCGATGATCAAGCAAAAATTCCTGAATATGCCAAGCCTGCGGTTATAACAGCTACTGAAAAGCGGATCATAGTTAATTACCCGACTGCTAAACAACTCAATCCTACTCGCGATGCAACACGCGGAGAGGTAGCGGCGTTGGTGTATCAAGCTTTAGTGAATAGCGATCGCGTGACGGCAATTAACTCCCCTTATATTGTGACTGTTTGACCCCTCTGGTAAACCTCTCCCCGTTGGCGTAAGTCTGCCGTTTAGCATAGCGGGGAGAGGCTTAAAAATTGAATTTTATATCACACTAACTCGTCAGGGTTTACACCCAATTCTCTTAATTTAGTTGCTAAAAGTTGCGATCGCTCCCAACCCGTCAGCAGCAAATTACCCTGATTATCCCACCAGCGCAACCAAGGTAATTCAAGATTTTGATAACGACCTTGCCAAATTCCCAACTCTACACCCATCGCTTCAAGGGGAAAATGTCCGCGTTCATTGGCGGGTAATAGCTCATAATGACCCTGCACTAGTTGATACATTTCTACACTGGCTTTTTTCACCTCATAAATGCCATAAAAGGGAACTCTAATGGCTTGTTCATAAACCCAAAACTTGCCCGTAATTGGTGTTTTGTCTCGTTCTTCTGCACCATTACCAGAAACAAATTCCAAAACAATCAGCGGTGCGACATATTCTTGCCAAAGTACATAAGAACGGCGAACTAGACCATTTAAAGTTGGGGGTACATTGGGAACATAAAACCAGTCTGGTGCTTCTGCACCGCGTTCTGGTGGTTCAGTCATGCGCCAATAAATACCGCTATCTTGACCGATGCAATATTGTCCGTCGGGGTGGATTTTTTGCAAGATTGGCTCAATAGAATCTGTCAACAATATGCTTTGAGGGTGTTCTTGCAGATTTTTCACAAATGTCCCGTCAGATTCTGGTAGCTGCGTGTGGTCTGGTAGGGTGGTTTCAATGTCTGAGAATATTGGTGTTGAGGTCATGGAACCTCCTAGATTTGGGGGGTTATAAGTAATATGGCATAATTAGTTGGGGAAATGATGATAGTTAGCACAGATGCTCAGTGCTGTCAATTTTACTTTTATTTTATAGATATCCTCCCAGACTTATGAATTCAACAACAATGCAAGGGTTATTATTAAGCGATATAACCAAGCTTGAATTAAAACAATTTCCGATTCCAGCAGTCAACTCACACAATGTTTTAGTCAAGGTACAAGCAGTAGGATTGTGTGGCTCAGACTTCCATATTTTTTCAGGAGAAGCTAATTACAACACAGATAAACGAGGAAGACCGATTCCGCTAGTAGAGCAACCGCAGATTCTCGGCCATGAAATTGTGGGAGTGGTTGCAGAGGTTGGAGAGGAGGTCGAAGATTTACAAATAGGCGATCGCGTAGTTTTAGATCAAGGATTAAACTGCTTTAGTAAGCAGAAGAAGCCACTGTGTGAATACTGTGCTACGGGAGATTCACACCAATGTCAGTTTTACACTGAGCATGGTATTACTGGTTTACCGGGGGGTTTGGCTGAATACATCGCACTTCCTGCTGTCAATCTCATACCTATTAATTCAGACTTAGACCGAGTGGAAGCCGCTTTAACAGAACCACTAGGTTGTGTAATTCATGCTTCAGACAGAGTTATTCGCTCTCGCACTCGTTACGCAATTGGTGCTGAAGAAATTGACCGTAGCGTTAAATCAATTCTGATTTGTGGGGGAGGGCCAGCAGGATTGATGTTTATCCAGTATCTCCGAAATGTTCTTCAATATGATGGTTTGCTGTTGGTAAGCGAACCAAACGCATTTAGGCGAGAGTTGGCTACAGGCTTTGGTGCGGTAGCGATTGATCCATTAGTGGATGATTTAGCTGAAGTAGTAGAAGAAAAAACTAACGGACGACGAGTAGAGTATCTGATTGATGCGTCTGGTGCAGGTTCGGTGTTCAATTCTATCCCTGGCTTGATTCGTAAGCAGGCGACGATTTTACTTTATGGCTATGGTCATGCAGGGGCCGATGTGAGTGTACTGAACAATTTACAGTTTATAGAGCCGACCTTGGTGACTGCTACAGGTGCATCAGGCGGTTTTGATTCTCAGGGTAAAACGCTCACATATCAAAAAGCGCTAGATTTGCTCGAATCCAAGCAGATAAATGTTGGGTCGTTGATTACTCACCGTTATGAATCTCTCGCAGATGTCCCTCAGGCTTTTGTCAGTGACCATCAAAACCCTGACTATATCAAGGGTGTGGCTGTGCTGTGAGTAACAGCACCCGCATAGCGATCGCAATTAATCAGGACTGACGCAAAAACTCTCTCAAACCCTTCTTCCTTTGTGTCCTTTGCGTTCTTTGCGGTTTGTTTCTTCATGATGAAAGCGATCGCAATTAATGTTTAACTCCAAGGAACATTTTCAATATAGTCCTCATACCGTTGCTTTTTTGCTATACGGTTCCAGTATTCGCCTTTATATTCAAAAAGGTTTAACAGAATAAGTTCTAAATACCATAATCCAAGTTCATAAGCCTCTCTTTGTTCCTCAAAGGCGCGGTTAAGAACTTTTTGACGTTTTTTCGGATTAGAATGAACGATTGCATTACGTATTTCTGTTAAAGCTTGTACGCCGTCAAGAACGTTCAAGTTTTCCTACATGAGTTATGGCATAGCCTCCCTGTGATTGCAAGAACTCCATAATATTTTGAAGGTTTCCTACGCTATCAATGGAAACTCTCCAACCCTCAGCTTCTAATGTCAGCCTTTTACACCATTCTTTGTTTTTGGTTGATACATAAGATCCAGTAAATTCGTGAAAGTTGGTCAGGTGAAACAGTATATATGATAAATTATGTCCCGAATCTAACACGACAGGGTTATCTACAACACCTGAAATCTTGTAAAGTCTCGAAAGAAACCCTTTTGCAGAAGCTCCAATTTCTGTAATATTTAAGGAGATTTCTTTACCTAAAATTGGTAAAGGCGAACTAATAGAATTTGAAAATTCAAACTTTATATCGGGATAAGGCAACCATTTAAAGTAAACCTTTCCATGCTCCGTATATGTATTTCCTTCTTGAACAATTTCCAATGAGCATGAATAAAGTTCGATATCTTGATTGATAGGTTCGTTAGGTTTTCCAGTCCAGTAAATTGGTTCAATTGCAGAGGGATATTGTTGATAAATGTCTTCCGAAGATACCATTGAGACTTTATTCCTTTTACTGAAGAAAATATTGCTGTTGCTTACTGAAAATACGCTAATTCTGTTAGGCAACTTTTAACTTCAGTAAAATTACGCAAAATTCAAGATTATTCCCTTAACCAATTTTCTAAATTAAGTCCCTCAACTCTTAACAAATCAGAATCATCTGAAACTAAAACCAAACCGCGTACAATTGCTGTCGCTGCTATCAATACATCAGCCTCTTGTATTTTCCTGCCTTTTCTTTTTAAATACGCATGAATTTCGCAGGCTTTTTCTATAGTTTCTAAATCATCTAAAAATAAAACTCTGTATATTCGGCAAAATTCATCTAATTCAGATATCTGCCTCGTAGCATTTGCATGAAGCAATCCTCTTTTTGATTCAAAATAGGTTATACAACTTATAAATACATCCTCTCCTAAAAAACGTACTTCCTCTAATTTGGTATTTATTTTTTGATTCTTCTTCAAAATAGGCGTTAATATATTTGTGTCCAGGAGATAACCCATTGATTCTTATCTCCTTTTTACTGCTGATTCAAACTTCTCCATTTGCTCTGGTGTTAAATCATTTAACGTCCCAGAAATAGCCTCAATTACCAAAATACTGTCAATTCTTTTGGTTAATTCACCGTCAGAAATAGCATTTATAAATTCTGGGGAAAACTTATCCAACAATTTAACTAAACGTTGAATCATTTCTTCTTTATCTAATCTTTCTTGATAAAGTTTATTTTCTTGAATCAACTTATCAACGATTTTTGATAACCGTGCGATCGCGATATCCCTTTTGCCCGAAACTTCTTGCATAATTTCTCCAGTACTATCAACCAGTTGTTTATCAAACAGGGCTTTTTCATTCTCATCTAGACCGCCTCAGAATCAATTCTGAGTCTAATAGCGAAAGTCGTCTAAAGACGACTAAAATAAATTTCCAGTCCGTTGAAACGGACTTTAGCTATTAGCCCTGAACTTCAGTTCTGGGCGGCTTCTCTTTATCAAATATTCTACTATTCTTGTAATCCGGGCTAGAAGTTCATCTTTCTCCCTTGAAACCTCCTCCATAACTCCCCCTCATCCATCAACCAATTACCCCAATTATAAACAATCCTCCTTAGCGAACCTCCGCGCTTCCCTCAGCGCCCCTTTGCGTTAAAAAAAGGGCGAGCCTTTCAGCCCACCCCATAAAAAACATCAGAGATATTATGTTGCTATTAACCCAACAATGCCTTAGCTTTAGCTAACACATTCTCAACAGTGAAACCAAACTTCTCCAGACAAGTACCACCTGGAGCCGAAGCACCAAAGGTATCGATACTCACGGTGTCGCCTTCAGTGCCTACATACTTGTGCCAACCGTAACTGCTAGCAGCTTCTACAGACAGACGCTTGGTGACAGCTTTAGGTAGAACAGACTCTCTATAAGCTGCATCTTGTTTGTCAAACAAAGTGGTTGAAGGTAGGGAGACAACACGGACTTTCTTACCTTCCGCTGTCAGTTTCTCAGCTGCGGTGACAGCTAGGCTCAACTCTGAACCAGTTCCAATGAGGATGATATCTGGTGTACCTTGGCTATCTACCAGAATGTATCCACCCTTAGTCACGCCTTCAATAGATGTACCTGTTAAGTTAGGGACGTTTTGGCGGCTGAATGCCAACAGAGTGGAAGCATTTTGGCTGGCCTTTTCAATTGCCACTTTGTAAGCGCCGGAGGTTTCGGTTCCGTCTGCGGGGCGAATTACAGTGAGGTCAGGAATGGCTCGCAGGGAAGCTAGCGTTTCAATTGGTTGGTGGGTGGGGCCATCTTCACCTTGACCAATGGAGTCGTGGGTCATTACCCAAATCGAGCCTGCTTGAGACAAAGCGGCTAAACGAATAGCAGCACGCATATAATCTGTGAAGATTAGGAAAGTCGCACCGTAGGGAATTAATCCCGAATTATGCAACGCTATACCATTACAGATTGCGCCCATACCATGTTCCCGCACACCAAAGTGGATGTTGCGATTTTGGTATTGTCCTTTCTGAAAGTCGCCAAAGCCCTTGATTTCAGTCAGGTTGGAGTGGGTTAAGTCAGCAGAACCACCAATTAACTCAGGTAAAACTTGAGCTAGTTTGTTGAGGCAGGTTTCTGAGTGTTTGCGGGTGGGTAGTGCTTTGTCTTCGGCGGTGTAGGTGGGTAGTACTTTATCCCAACCGTCAGGTAGTTTGCTGCTAAGAAGACGCTCAAATTCAGCCGCTTCTTGGGGATATTTAGCTTTGTAGTCAGCAAAAGTCTTGTTCCAGTCGCTTTCGTAGCCTGCGCCGCGTTCTACTGCTTTGCGTGTGTGGTTGAGGGCATCTTGAGGAACTTCAAAAGGCCCGTGTTGCCAACCCAAGTTTTGACGAGTTAATGCTGTTTCGTCTGGACCCAAGGCTGCACCGTGAATACCAGCGGTGTTTTGCTTGTTGGGGGAACCGTAACCAATGGTGGTTGTTACCTTAATTAGGGTTGGTTTGTCGGTGACGGCTTTGGCTGCGGCGATCGCTTTTTCAATTGCTGCTAAATCGGTATTGCCATCTTCGACATGGAGGACGTGCCAACCGTATGCTTCAAATCGCTTGGAAACATCTTCGGTGAATGCTACATCTGTAGAACCATCGATGGAGATGTGGTTATCGTCGTAGAGAGCAATGAGTTTACCTAATCCCAAATGCCCTGCGAAAGAAGCAGCTTCACCAGAAACGCCTTCCATGTTGCAACCATCACCGACAATTACATAGGTGTAGTGGTCAACTAACTTGGCATCGGGTTTGTTGAACTTAGCAGCGAGATGGGCTTCGGCGATCGCTAAACCGACGGCATTGGCAATTCCCTGACCCAAGGGGCCTGTGGTTACTTCTACACCTGGTGTTTCAAAGTTTTCTGGGTGTCCGGGAGTTTTAGAACCCCATTGACGGAATTGCTTAATGTCGTCGATGGTGACGCTATCGTAGCCTGTCAGGTACAGCAAGGCGTACTGCAACATACAGCCGTGACCAGCAGACAAGACGAAGCGATCGCGATTAAACCATTGGGGATTTTTGGGGTTAAACCGCATAAATTTATCCCAAAGTACAAAAGCCATCGGAGCCGCGCCCATTGGCAGTCCAGGATGTCCCGATTTTGACTTTTCTATGGCGTCAACAGCCAAGAAGCGGATCGAGTTAATACAAAGTTCTTCGAGGGATTGGGTTGCAACTGCCATAATCTCTTGTTCTTAACGACGGGTTAGCACTATGAGTAGCTTTTTCTGACTGGGGTCATTTGAGATTTCCCCAATATCTTCATCATCCCATTCCCGATTGTTGATGGACAAGCGGGATCTTCTGAGTTTCTGGTGATCAATAAAGCTATTAATTTGGTCATGCTGAACTAAGAGTTCAGCACGGAATGACATCTATCATACTTTCCTCTCCTCTGGTAAAAGAAGAGCTGACCAGCAGCAAAATTGGTGTTTTTAGAGGTACTTCTTAAAGGCTAGCGTGACATTGTGACCGCCAAACCCAAAAGAATTGGATAGCGCCACCTCTACGAGTTGAGCGCGGCTAGTATGGGGCACATAATCTAGGTCACACAGCGAGTCAGGATTTTCCAGATTGATTGTTGGTGGAATTTGATCATTGGCGATCGCCAATACAGTGGCTACGGCTTCAATGCCTCCAGAACCTCCCAAAAGATGACCAGTCATCGATTTGGTGGAACTGATTGCCACATGATAGGCAGATTCTCCCAAAGCTTTTTTAATTGCTGCGGTTTCCGTTGAATCATTAGCTGGGGTGCTAGTACCATGAGCATTGATGTAGCTTACCATTTCTGGTGTGAGTTCCCCATCCTTGAGTGCCAGTTCCATGGCTCTAGTAGCTCCTATACCACCGGGTACTGGGGAGGTAATATGGTAAGCGTCACAGGTCATGCCATAGCCAACCATTTCAGCATAAATGCGAGCGCCACGACTAATGGCGTGTTGCAATTCTTCGAGAATCAAAATTCCCCCACCTTCACCCATGACAAATCCGTCGCGATCCCGATCAAAGGGACGACAAGCATTAGCGGGGTCATTGCGAGTTGAAAGCGCTCGCGCTGCGGCAAATCCGGCCACAGACAAGGGTGTAACTGCCGCCTCACACCCCCCGCAAATCATCGCCTGGGCATATCCCCCTTGAATTAGGCGAAACGCATCTCCTATGGCGTTAGAACCAGCGGCACAGGCTGTCACAGAGCAGGAATTTGGGCCTTTAGCACCAGTGTGAATTGCTGTTAATCCTGCTGCCATATTGGGGATCATCATCGGGATCATGAATGGGCTACAGCGATCGGGTCCGCGGTTTAAGTAGATAGTTTGCTGGTCTTCTAAAACCTTAATGCCGCCAACCCCAGAACCGATGATGACACCTATCTGTTCTGCATTTAGGTCATTGATGACCAACTGCGCGTCCTCTACAGCCTGTTTTGCAGCCGCAATCCCAAATTGGGCAAACCGATCCGCACGCTTGGCTTCTTTGCGCTCCATATAATTACATGGATCGAAGTTTTTCACTTCACCAGCAATGCGGCAATCATGGACAGACGCATCAAATAAAGTGATGTAGTCAATGCCGTTACGTCCACTTAACAATCCGTCCCAATATTCAGCTGCTGTGTTGCCAATAGGTGTGATCGCGCCAACACCAGTTACAACAACGCGGTTACGTTTATAATCTGTCATGACTTAGTTAAAGGTGGCGAGAAAGCTGCAAGCAAAATAATCACGAGTGCTGAGTTTCAAGTCCTGAGTCAAGAGTTTACTGTTTGTTTGATAAATTATGCTTGGTGCTTTTCCGAGAAAAGCCTAGTAGAGTCTATAAACTCAGCACTCAGCACTCATGACCAGGCAATTTTTTAGGCGGATGCGGCAACGTTATGGTTGATGTAATCCACTACCTCTTGGACCGTTAAAATCTTTTCGGCGGCTTCGTCAGGAATTTCGATCTCAAATTCTTCTTCCAAAGCCATTACCAGTTCTACGATATCTAAGGAATCAGCCCCTAAATCATTTGTAAAACTGCCGTCTGGTACGACTTGTTCCGGCTTAACGTCCAATTGCTCGACGACGATTTTCTTTACCCTTTCAAAAATATCTGCTTGGCTCATAGATAAAAGTCCTTAATTGAGTTGCTATGATTTGCTCTTAATTGGCAATGTTGTTTTGAGCATATACATCTTATCGGAAAGCGTGATCGTCCGTATATGCCCCAGCCCCAAAAGAAGTTTGGCTCAGTGTTGGTCTGAATGCTCGATGGAATGAGGTAAAGCCGAATTTGGGCACAGCGGTCGGGAGCGTATTGCCGAATAGTTTTCGTTCAGCAAACTTTAACACCGATTCCTCCCAGGAATAGGGTAACAGAACCCAATCTGGTGTTTGTCGGCTAAAGAGTGCGCTTTGCGCCATCGCATATACCGCTCAATGCTTTCTGTTCTCCAAAATGTCTCAATCGGGTTTTCACAACTATGCCAATAAAACTAACAGGTTCTATCGCTCCCTTTATGCCAAACCGCATTCAAAATTCCTGTAAGGATTAAAATTGAAAAAAGCGACGTAAGCCTTACAAGACAATGGCTCTACACTAATTTAGCTTTAATTAGCATCAATAAATTCGGTAGAGCCAATTACAAAGAATGATAAAACAGTTATTGTCAGGGCAGTTGCCCTACTCAAATATATTTCTATGCTATCTCAGACACTGAAATACGCTTACTTCCCTGGCTGTGTAGCTCAAGGTGCTTGCAGGGAACTTTACCTCTCAACTCAGGCCCTCACCCAAGCATTGGGCATTCAATTAGTTGAACTGAAAAAAGCTGCTTGCTGCGGTTCAGGTACGTTTAAAGAAGATTCCCAACTGTTGGAAGATACGGTCAACGCTAGGAATATTGCCCTAGCAGAAGAATTAAATCTGCCCCTACTGACCCATTGCAGTACTTGTCAGGGTGTTATCGGTCATGTTGATGAACGCCTGAAAGAATGCCGGTCAAGCAATCCCGCCTACATTGAGCAGGTTAATGGTTTGCTGCACAAAGAAGGCTGTGTACCTTATCGTGGGAGTACTGAGGTTAAACATCTCCTCTATGCTCTAGTGGCAGATTACGGTATAGAGGAAATTACCAAACGTGTCACCCGTAAGTTGACTGGGTTAAAATGTGCTGCTTTTTATGGCTGCTATCTCCTCCGTGCCCAAAAGTCTATACCCTATGACGACCCTTTTCAACCGGAAGCGATGGAAAACGTGTTTCGTGCAGTAGGTGCAACACCAATTTATTACCGTGGTCGTACACAATGTTGCGGTTGGCCTTTGTCTAGCTACGCCACTACCCAATCTTTTAAAATGGCAGGCATGCACATTCAAGAAGCCTTGACAACTGGCGCTGATTGTATTGTCACCCCTTGTCCTTTGTGTCATTTAAATTTAGATTCTCGTCAACCAGAGGTGGAAAAGGTTATCGGTCAAAAGCTAGGTTTACCAGTGTTGCATTTACCTCAGTTAATTGCTTTAGCACTAGGGGTCAGCCCTAAAGACTTAGGTTTAGAACGCCACATTGTTTCTACTAAGCCAGTGTTAGAAAAATTAGGATTTTAGTGGTTGAATCATCAACTCAGCAGAGTAGGCTGGCAAGATGCTTCTTGATATCTCATTTGAGAAAATTGACGGCTCAAACAAGATGCTCTCGTAACTATGATTAACACTCAGGCTACGAGAGCTTAATTTAGTTAGACTTTACTTGGTATAGCAGTTGAACTTGCCAGATTTAGATTTTGAATTTTGGATTGAAGGAAAAACCCCTTCACTTTTGGCCTAGTTGGCGTTGCAATTGTTTTAGGGTTTGATACATGGATGGTAGGCGGCTATAAACAGCAGATATTTTGAGATATAGTTTGTGAGAAACTGCTGGACTACCGGAAACAATCTCTCCTGGCCCTATATTGTTGTGAATTCCAGCTTGCGCCGATGCGATCGCACCATCGCCTATTTTAACCTGATTGGCAACTCCTACTTGTCCAGCTAGGATTACCCGATTCCCTACTTTTACACCTCCTGCCAATCCCACCTGTGCGGCCATTGCACAACCAGCACCTATTTGGCAGCCGTGTCCTACTTGTACTAAATTATCGATTTTGGTATTGCGACCTACCCGTGTTTCACCAACGGCTGGGCGGTCAATGGTACTGTTGCAGCCAACTTCTACGCCATCTTCTAAGACTGTGTAGCCAGATTGTTCCATTTTGAACCAACCACTACGGGTAGGCACAAAGCCGAAGCCTTCGGCACCAATGACGGCACCACTGTGAATTACACAATCTGCACCAATGCGGGTGCGTTCTTGGATGGTGCAGTTAGCATGTAAGGTAGTGCGATCGCCAATTTTGGCATCTGGATAAATCACCACGTTGGGATGAATAATTACATTATTGCCAATCTCCACCTCTGGCTGAATCACAACATGGGCACCAATATAAACATCACTACCAATTTTCGCCGTCGGGTGAATCACAGCACTGGGATGAATGGATGGTGCTGGGCGATATGGTTGATAGAAAAGAGCGATCGCCTGGGCAAACAATAATCGTGGTTCCGGGGTCGCTATCCAAACAATACCTCTTTCTTGTGCCAGTACCTGTAATTCTTCGTCTTGGGGCAAAATTAAAGCACTAGCGTTCGTCTGGCTAACAAACGAGGCAAATTTTGCTCCTTCTATATAACTGAGACTGCCATTGCTAGCTGCATCCAAGGGCGCTACTCCGTTAATATCTGGGTCGTAGCCTGGGTTAGCGGTGAGGCTGTGGTTAGTGGCGGTGTCGCCCAATAGGTTAATGATTTCGCTGAATTTCATGATTTAGAGCTATCTCTGCGTATTTTTGCCTGAATCTGTAGTTCCCATAGCCTTTCCAGCTAAATAGGCGGTTGTCCAAGCACTTTGGAAGTTAAAACCGCCAGTAACGCCATCAATATCTAATATTTCTCCAGCAAAGTACAGACCAGGAACTAAGCGACTTTCCATTGTTTTGAAGTCAACTTCTTTGAGTTTGACACCGCCACAGGTGACAAACTCTTCTTTAAAGGCTCCTTTGCCATTAATTAAGTATTCCCCTTGGGTGAGTTCCAGCACCAGCTGATTTAACTTTTTGTGAGGAAGTCCAGCCCAACGGTCTTCTGTGGTAATATCTGAACGAGCGACCATATATTGCCAGAGGCGATGGGGTAGATCAATGCCGCGATGTAAGGCGATCGCTTTTTGGGGCCATTCTTGCTTCACTGCTAATAATTTTTTCCGCACCTGTTCTTGCTGCAAATCAGGCAACCAATTGATCAATAATTTGGCTTGATAATGGCTATCATGCAAAACTCTCGCACCCCAAGCAGAAAGCTTGAGCACAGCTGGGCCACTCAAACCCCAGTGGGTAATTAGCAAAGGCCCTGTTTGTTGGAGTGGGGTTTTTCCGCCCGCAAACAACCGTAACTGCACAGGGTTCACACTAATTCCCGCCAACGCCCGCAGGGTCGATTCGGGAATGTTAAAGGTAAATAAGGAAGGGACAGGTGGTTCAATTTGATGACCTAACTCCCTAGCGATTTTATAACCTATCAGGCTACTACCCGTGGCAAGAAGTAGGCAATCGCAATTTTTCGTCTCTCCCGACTTGAGAATAATCTCAAATCCCTCTTCTTTCCCCGACTCTTGCGGAGATAATTTTCGTTTTACTGAGACTACAGGTGTCCCAATACGAAGTTCTACCCCAGCCGTGGCCGCAGTTTTGATCAAACATTCCACAATTGTTTCTGAAGTATTTGTCACAGGAAACATCCGTCCATCAGCTTCAATGTTCAGATATACTCCCTGAGCCGCAAACCAAGCTGCTGTATCTTTAGCTTGAAAGCGAGTGAACGCACCCCGCAAAGCGTTTGCGCCTCTGGGGTAATTTTGCACCAAACTCTCTGGTTCAAAGCAAGCATGAGTGACGTTACAGCGCCCCCCACCAGAAATCAGTACTTTCGCTAATGGTTGGCGACTGGCTTCGAGTAACGTGACGTGGGCATCAGGGTTAGCTTGAGCGCAAGCGATCGCGCCAAAAAATCCCGCTGCTCCACCCCCAATAACTACAATGTTTAACGGTAACAAGTTCAAAAATATCTCAATAGCACCTACCCTCTAGGCTAGCCGTTATTTTCACACTTCCACTAGTTGAAATTTATCTCTTTTCGCATCACAAACCAAACACACCCAATCTTCTGGTATGTCTTCAAAGGCTGTGCCCCTTGAATATTCCTTCGTTGGCTGGAATGAAGCAAGTTCGTTAATTTATCCGAAAGTTACAAAAGAAAGGTATCGGCTCAATAAGTAGGGGTTGCAGAAGAAAATAAGTGAAGCGATGCACACACAGTGTCATAAAATATGCAATATGACGCAAAAGCTTATTTCAAATGAAAAATCAGTATGCGATTTGCTGCAAACCATCGAGCCAAAAGGGATTGCAGACGAATCCATGCGTCAGACAGTAGAGGTATTACTGAACCTAATAGAGCAATTACAATTAAAAGTAAAAGGCTTAGAATCAGAGAATCAACACCTGCGGGATGAAAATAACCGATTAAAGGGAGAACAAGGGCAGCCAGAGATAAAAGCCAAGAACAAAAATCGTAAGTTGGGAATCAGCTTTTTTGAGTATGTGCGTGACCGCATTTCTCAGGTTGGGAAGATTCCATTTTTGGAGACTATTATTCGCGAAAAATCTGCTCTCAATCCCTTGGGTTGGTCATGGATGCCCGAACAACTCCCTCCCCCGAACTATTGAGCGGATACGAATTAACTATTACCTTAGTAATCTCTCCGGAGGACAAAAACAGCGGGTAGCGATCGCTCGTGCTTTGGTGAGTCGTCCCCAATTAGTTTTAGCCGATGAACCAACTGCTGCGTTAGACAGTAAGACTGGTCGAGAGGTTGTAGAACTAATGCAGCATTTGACTAAAGAACAAGGTTGTACCATCTTGCTTGTAACCCACGACAATCGCATTTTGGATATTGCTGACTGTATCCTTCATATGGAAGATGGTCATCTTGCGAAAGAACTAGTAGCCTAACTCCTATTTTAGCGCCAAAAACCGGCTCTTCAGCTATTAAACTGCTGATCCAGCAGATTACAGGTAATTAGCATCCACTTAAGAAAGTCGGAATAAACGGATTGTAACAATGGGGGGTGCGGAAGGTGGGATATAAAGCAGGGTTTCTGTGATCCAACAGCTGGCACTACTGAATAGAAGCGGCAAAAACGTTACAAGACTGAAGACTTGTTTTCTGTTACCTGGATGAACGTTTCAAACTCACCATTGGGCGTCCATTGGATTGCCCCATTTTTGCCGGTGAAGAATACTTTTATATTTGCTTTACTCAGTTCCGACAAAGTTTTTTGGTCAAAGTTGGCAGAAGAACTATTCCTCGAAGATGTGCCAGTGCCGATCACCACCTGTGGTCGCAGAGCCAAAACTAAATCTTTCAAAGACTCAGAGGCACACCACAGCACTTGTGGACGAGACAAAGTCCCTGTCTTAACTAGCTGTGTTATCTCTTGAGACTTGACATTACCGACTAATAACCAATTCTGATCAAAAACTTGCAATTGTAAGATGGGTAATTGATTGTTGACGAATTGGGCAATTATCGAACCAGCATTCACAGTTTGACCAAGTGTCAAAGATTGGTAGACTCCTTGATGCTTTTGCAGTTCCTGTTGAATTGCCTGAGATTCCGGGGTATTTTCTGGATTGCGAGAATATTTATAAAAATTTTTAATCGGTAACCGTCGCAGGAGTTCCACCCAAGCATCATTTTCATTACCTGAAAATTTACTGGCAATCGCCCAATCGATTTGATTTACGCCCTGTTGTTGCAAAAACGGTAGGATTGTGAAGCGGCCAGTATTTTCATCTCCGCTATTAATTAGAGTGATAGTCCCTTGATCTTGAATCACCAAAACTGGTTCTGCGCCGGCGGCTAATACTGTTATCCTGAATAACGTGTTAGCAGAATGCCAAACTGGAATCAGTACCAAAGCCATGGCAAGTAACCCAGCAAAACCCCACCGTTTCTGCCACCAACGCACCAGCCAAGCCAATATCATCAGTGTATAAATCGCCAGCATCTGCCAAATTGATATGCTACCGACCGCAACCAAGTTCCCTGGTAAATTACTAACAAATTCCACTAGCTGAATTAGCCAATTAGTAGGGTAATACAACACCCCAGCCAAAAAGCTTCCAGCTTCTGGCAAAATTAATGCTGCGATCGCACTGATAATTCCACCTATACTAATAATTGAGATCAATGGTGTACTCAGGATATTTAGTAGCAAGCTGTAAGTTGGCACAACTCCAAAAACAGAAAGCTGCAAGGGTAAAGTCCAAATTGTTGCCGCCAAGGGTACAGCAATCAAAGAAGCGATCGCCGGGGGTAACCAACTCAAGCGTTGAATAATCGGCGGTACCGTCACAATTAATCCCAGCGTTGCTAAAAAACTCAGTTGAAAGCCTAAGTCCCAAATCCATAAAGGGTTAAACAGCAACAACAATGTCGCTGCCAGCAGCAATGACCCCAACTGTTTTACCTTTCTTTGCAATGCTAGACCAATTAATGCCGCAAAACCCATAATTACAGCTCTGAGAACCGCAGGCTGGAAACCTGTTAAACCAAGGAAAATAATTAAAGCCAACGAAGCGAGGGTAATTTGCATCCCCTTTTTTGCCCGTCTTGTCAGCTGTAGTATTACACTCAAAATCAAAGAAGTTTGAAAACCGGAAGCTGCCAAAGCATGAGCTAATCCCGCTTTGATAAATAAGTCGCGGATATCGTAGGGTAAATCAACAGCTTTGCTGCCCAAAACCATTGCACTAACAAGTGGTCCTTGCGGTATACCCAACCAACGAACTTGGGATCGTACAATCCGCTCCCGAACTTGCCACCATCCCCATTGACGGTCTTCATCCAGCACATTTACCTGTTGTCCTATCAAACCAGCATAAGTGCCTTCCTGCTTGAGAAACTTCTGAAAATCAAAAGCGCCAGGATTTGATGCCACCTTTGGTTTATACAAAACCCCGGTCACAGCTATTTGTTGACTAGGGTATAACCCAGTAGCCTGAAGTATAGGCACCGTCACATACAATTTACCCGTTGCCCCTTTTGGTACACCTGCTGGGACTTGATCATTTTTGACCTCATCCATCTGAGTCACTTGCAGCCAAAATTGTCCCCGCTGGCTGCGAGTCAAGCGGGGATTACTCACCACTTCACCACGCACTATGACTAATTGTTCTTGATTAGTGTTTTTTCCAGAGGGTACAAATGTACTAATGTCTTTTACTCCCGGTCGTGGCACCCGCAATTGAAAATACAGAGTTGCCAACAGCCCCACCAAACCAGCAACAAGCAATATTTTAGGATAGGGAAGACTTTGCCATGTATTAGCTCCTGCCTTAGTTTTAGTAACAGCATTTTCTCGTTTCTGAGCAACTTGCCGCAAAATACTTTGGCGTCTGTGAGACAAAACTGCCATCACTATCCCCAAAATTACAATCCACATCCCACCCCAGGGAATTGCTGAAAACAGCAGCCCCAAAATATAGCCAAGACAAATAATCACACCACTCGTCTGAATCATAAAATTTTTTGTCAAAGTAACTGGCGAATATAATTCGCAGTTATGCAGGCTAAGTCCGCACAGGCCAACTTTATGAACATTTAGCCTGCTTTAGCAGACTTTGTTAGCTATCTACTAGAAATGCAATTCATCACATTTCTTCTTTGGTAACAGCAGCATCATTAATGGATGTCTCTAATGCAGAATCGCTTTAGAGATTCCAAAAGAAGGAATCCAAGCCGTGATCGGTTCTAAAACTTCACTTATATTTACCATCTGACGCACACCATTGTTGATACCGTATAAATTCTATCTCGTTACCAGGCCGATCCTGGTAACGAATGTCTAGATGCAGAGCATCTTTTGACATAGGAGATTTATTACCAAAGCAATGAGAGAATTACCCAAATAACATAAGAGGCAATTGGAATCCACAACAGCAAATCAATAATATAGCCGTAATGGAATTTCTCTGTTGGTTTTGAAATAGGTTTTCGTGAAATTGTTGCTACAACGAGTGGCAAAACAGTTGGTTGTGTGACTGGTTGTAAATTTTTAAGCAATGGGAAACCCAACTTCTCCCTTTGCTCAACATATAAATGAGCCACCTTCCTTGCCAAATGCCTAATCCGGGCAATGTAACGAGTCCTCTCCGTAACTGAAATTACACCTGCTGCATCCAACAAATTAAAAGCGTGAGAACACTTGATTACGTAGTCCAAACTTGGTAACACCAATCCTCGTTCCGTCAATTGCGTAGCTTCTTGCTCATATAAATTAAACAAGGTCAACAGCATCTCCGGGTTCGACGCTTCAAAGTTGTAGGTACACTGTTCAATCTCCCCCTGGAGATGAACATCACCATATGTAATGTAGTCTGTCCACTGGATCTTAGTAATTGCTTCCACTTGTTGGAGATACATCGCTAATCGCTCCAATCCGTATGTAATCTCAATAGACACAGGACGACAATCAATTCCCCCACACTGCTGGAAGTAAGTAAATTGAGTAATTTCCATACCATCTAACCAGACTTCCCAGCCAGTACCCCAAGCTCCCACCGTCGCATCTTCCCAGTTGTCCTCGACAAAACGAATATCGTGATCCTCCGGACGAATGCCTAAACCCCTCAAAGAATCCAGATAAATCTCCTGGATATTATCTGGCGAAGGCTTAATCAGGACTTGGTACTGGTAGTAGTGCTGGAAACGATTAGGATTTTCGCCGTAGCGTCCATCCGTCGGGCGACGGCAAGGTTCAACATAAGCCACAGCCCACGGTTCTGGCCCCAGCGCCCTTAAAAAACTATGGGGATTCTTCGTGCCTGCGCCTTTCTCCATATCGTAAGGCTGGGCGATCAAGCAACCGCGATCGCCCCAAAACTGATGCAATATAGCTATTACCGACTGAAAATTCACGCTCTACTATTCCTTAGTCAGCACAATGCATAAACCATTGTTGCCTAAACCCAGCACTATAAGGATTTTAGTCAGTGCAAAAATGGTTCCAAAATTATTTTGGAAAAAGAGTTGACAAAAGATTGTGTGCTCGCTATATTAGATGAGTGCCTGAAAAGCGAGCGCGACAGAGCGGCGCCGGAAGGAACCGAACCTTGAAAATATTATAGTTTGAAAGCCAGTATAAAACAACTAGCCTGCGTCAGTAAAAAATAACCTGACCGAGGTTGTAAGAATCGGTTGAAAGAGCTAAAACAAACAAACCAAAACGGAGAGTTTGATCCTGGCTCAGGATGAACGCTGGCGGTATGCTTAACACATGCAAGTCGAACGGTCTCTTCGGAGATAGTGGCGGACGGGTGAGTAACGCGTGAGAATCTGCCTTCAGGTCTGGGACAACCACTGGAAACGGTGGCTAATACCGGATGTGCCGAGAGGTGAAAGGTTAACTGCCTGAAGAGGAGCTCGCGTCTGATTAGCTAGTTGGTGGGGTAAAAGCCTACCAAGGCGACGATCAGTAGCTGGTCTGAGAGGATGATCAGCCACACTGGGACTGAGACACGGCCCAGACTCCTACGGGAGGCAGCAGTGGGGAATTTTCCGCAATGGGCGAAAGCCTGACGGAGCAATACCGCGTGAGGGAGGAAGGCTCTTGGGTTGTAAACCTCTTTTCTCAGGGAATAAAAAAATGAAGGTACCTGAGGAATAAGCATCGGCTAACTCCGTGCCAGCAGCCGCGGTAATACGGAGGATGCAAGCGTTATCCGGAATGATTGGGCGTAAAGCGTCCGCAGGTGGCTATGTAAGTCTGCTGTTAAAGAGCAAGGCTCAACCTTGTAAAGGCAGTGGAAACTACATAGCTAGAGTGCGTTCGGGGCAGAGGGAATTCCTGGTGTAGCGGTGAAATGCGTAGATATCAGGAAGAACACCGGTGGCGAAAGCGCTCTGCTAGGCCGCAACTGACACTGAGGGACGAAAGCTAGGGGAGCGAATGGGATTAGATACCCCAGTAGTCCTAGCCGTAAACGATGGATACTAGGCGTTGCTTGTATCGACCCGAGCAGTGCCGTAGCTAACGCGTTAAGTATCCCGCCTGGGGAGTACGCACGCAAGTGTGAAACTCAAAGGAATTGACGGGGGCCCGCACAAGCGGTGGAGTATGTGGTTTAATTCGATGCAACGCGAAGAACCTTACCAAGGCTTGACATGTCGCGAATCTCCTTGAAAGGGGAGAGTGCCTTCGGGAGCGCGAACACAGGTGGTGCATGGCTGTCGTCAGCTCGTGTCGTGAGATGTTGGGTTAAGTCCCGCAACGAGCGCAACCCTCGTTTTTAGTTGCCAGCACTTCGGGTGGGCACTCTAGAGAGACTGCCGGTGACAAACCGGAGGAAGGTGGGGATGACGTCAAGTCAGCATGCCCCTTACGCCTTGGGCTACACACGTACTACAATGCTACGGACAGAGGGCAGCAAGCTAGCGATAGCAAGCTAATCCCGGAAACCGTAGCTCAGTTCAGATCGCAGGCTGCAACTCGCCTGCGTGAAGGAGGAATCGCTAGTAATTGCAGGTCAGCATACTGCAGTGAATTCGTTCCCGGGCCTTGTACACACCGCCCGTCACACCATGGAGGCTGGTCACGCCCGAAGTCGTTACCCCAACCCTTGTGGAGGGGGATGCCTAAGGCAGGACTGGTGACTGGGGTGAAGTCGTAACAAGGTAGCCGTACCGGAAGGTGTGGCTGGATCACCTCCTTTTAGGGAGACCTACCCACTCAGATATCGAAAACAATCAGTGATTAGATATTGAGTTGGTCATCCTAAGGTCGGTCGCAGATGGTTATTGATGGCTTTCAAACTATGATTGGTTCGTTTAGGGGCTATTAGCTCAGGTGGTTAGAGCGCACCCCTGATAAGGGTGAGGTCCCTGGTTCGAGTCCAGGATGGCCCACCTGAATCAATTAAAAGTCTAAAATCTAAGCATTAAAAAGGCGGAAAGTCTTTATTTGCTAATTTTTAATTTTTAATTGTTGATGGGGGTTTAGCTCAGTTGGTAGAGCGCCTGCTTTGCAAGCAGGATGTCAGCGGTTCGAGTCCGCTAACCTCCACCTAGTGTGACGGTTACCAAGCTCAATAAACACAGCTATAAATAGTAAAAAAGTGTTAAAATAGTCTTTGTGGTATCTTAGACTGTATGGTAGGATAGTAGACCGGGGAAAATTCAGCAACTAGGCTTATATGCCAGACTGCTGGGAATGAAACCAGCCAGAACCTTGAAAACTGCATAGTGACGCGAAAAAAATTGCAGGCAGACACAGACATAAGTCATGTTCGTGGATGCTTTAAAGTGA